>JAZHDH010000001.1:0-8994 GCA_036584335.1 Pseudodesulfovibrio sp.
GTTCCAGAAATTTCTCTATCTGCTTGAGCTTGGTCTGGTAATCGTGCTCATCGGTTTTCGGCCGGAATTTGACTTCCTTGATCTTGATCACGGTCTGTTTCTTCTTGGCTTCCTGCAGTTTCTTCTTCTGCTGGAACTTGAACTTCCCGTAATCCATGATCTTGCAGACCGGTGGATCGGCATTGGGCGCAACCTCGACCAGATCGAGACCCTTTTCACGGGCCCGGTCCAGGGCGTCACGCGTGTCCATCACGCCCAGCTGCTCACCGTCATCGTCGACCACACGCACCTTGGGGATGCGAATCCTCTCGTTGCGCCGCACGGCGTCTTCGCGCTCGCGACGTATTTTACCCCGAAAAGCTATAGCTCATACCTCCTGCTTTGAAAGGAGCCCGCGCAGCATCCTCGATGAGACGCGCCGCTTCTTCCAATGTAACCATGCCGGGGTCCTCGCCATCGCGAGAGCGTATGTTCACGCACCCGGCCTCTACCTCTTTGTCACCGATTACCAGCATATACGGGACCTTCTCGACCTGAGCTTCCCGTATCTTGTAGCCCAGTTTCTCGTTGCGAAGGTCCGCTTCGACGCGGAACCCTTTCCCCCTGAGAAACGCTTGAACTTCCTTGACGAAATCGCCTTGCGCGTCGGTCACGTTCATGACGCGCGCCTGCACCGGAGCCAACCAAACAGGGTACGCGCCAGCACAATGCTCCGTCAAGACGCCGATGAAGCGTTCGATGGAGCCGAGCATGGCGCGATGAATCATGACCGGCCGGTGCCGTTCACCGTCCTCGCCCACATATACTATGTCAAACCGCTCTGGCAAGGTGAAATCCACTTGAATCGTTCCACATTGCCAACTCCGGCCGATGGAATCGGTCAGGTGGAAGTCGATCTTCGGACCGTAGAAGGCGCCGTCGCCCTCGTTGATCTTGTAGCTCATGCCCGACTTGTCCAGCGCCTGGCGCAGGGACTCGGTGGCCACCTCCCAGTCGTGATCGGAGCCGATGGACTTCTCGGGACGGGTGGAAAGCTCCACGTCGTAGTCGAAGCCGAACAGGGAGTAGATGTCACCGTAAAACTGCATCAGGTCGAGGATTTCCTTCTCGATCTGGTCCGGGCGGCAGATGAGGTGCGCATCGTCCTGGGTGAAGGTGCGCACGCGCATCAGCCCGTGCAGCACGCCCGACTTTTCGTGGCGGTGAACCACGCCCAGCTCGAAGTAGCGCTGGGGCAGGTCGCGGTAGCTCATGATCTTGCGCTTGTAGATGACCATGTGCGCCAGACAGTTCATGGGCTTGACGCCATAGGCCTGCTCGTCGATCTCCGTGAAATACATGTTCTCGCGGTAGTTGTCGTAGTGGCCGGACTTCTCCCACAGCTCGCGCTTGAGGATGATCGGACCCTGGACCAGGTCGTAGCCGCGCTTGAGGTGTTCCTTGCGCTCGAAATCTTCAAGTATGGCGCGGAGGAGCATGCCGCGCGGGTGCCACAGGGCCATGCCCGGGCCGACCTCCTCGCTGAAGGAGAAGAGATCGAGCTGGTTTCCCAGCTTGCGGTGGTCGCGCTTCTTGGCCTCCTCCAGGCGGTCCAGGTGTTTCTTGAGCGCCTTGGGGTCTTCCCAGGCCGTGCCGTAGATGCGCTGGAGCTGCTTGTTCTTCTCGCTGCCGCGCCAGTAGGCCCCGGCCACCGAGAGCAGCTTGAACGCCTTGAGCATGCCGGTGCGGGCCACATGCGGGCCGCGGCACAGGTCGGCGAAGTCGCCGTTGGTGTAGACGGTGTAGGTGTCCGCGCCCAGGTCGTCGATCAGCTCCAGCTTGTAGTCCTCGCCCTTGGCGGCGAAGAACGTGCGGGCCTCGTCGGCGCTCATGGCCGTGCAGGAGAACGCCTTGTCCGCACCCACGGCGGAGAGCATCTCCTTTTCGATGGCGGCCAGGTCTTCGGGTGTGAACGGGCGCTCGTAGTCGAAGTCGTAGTAGAACCCGTCCTTGATGGACGGGCCGATGGTCACCTTGGCGGCGGGAAACAGCTTCTTGACGGCCTCGGCCATGAGGTGGGCCGTGGAGTGGCGGATGACGGCAAGCCCGTCTTCGCTGTCGGCGAAGACGGGCGTAAGAGTGGTGCAGCCGGCGGGAACGGTGGCGGTCAGGTCAAGGAGGGCGTCGCCGCACCTGGCGACCACGACCTGCTTGAACTGCTTCTTGGACAGCCCTTCCTTGAGGGCGTCGGCGCAGGATGCGCCTTCGGCCAATTCAACCGGTTTGCCGGAAACTTCGATCTGCACTGCTCTGCTCCTCTGTCCGGTATCCACCGGACCTCTTGAGGGTGACTCTCTAAACGATGAAAGGGAGGCTCTTGGCCTCCCTTCCGGGGATTTCTGGTAGGCGCGGAGGGATTTGAACCCACGACCCTTTGCACGTCAAGCAAATGCTCTCCCCCTGAGCTACGCGCCTTCGCTTTCTGAAGCGGTGTGAATATCTATCCGCGACCCCGCCGGATGTCAAGCGACAACCAGGGGATTTTTCCATTTTTTCGCCCCTGCCCGGCAAACCCGCGCCAGTCCGTCGCCATCGGCCCCGCCGTACCCCCCGATCACCGATCCCGATTGGACCGAAATCCGCGTCCGGGGTAGAAAACCGGAATCAAACCAGAGAGGTTGCCCATGTTCGACACCAAGAAGGCCGAGACCGCGCTCGCCGATTTTCGCAGGCTGCTGGATGCCACCCCCGCAGAGGCGGCCCATGTCCGGATTGCGCCGGACGCCTGGACCCTGGCCGAAATCGTCGGCCACCTGATCGACTCCGCCGGAAACAACCACCAGCGCTTCGTCCGGCTGCGTTTCGGCGATCTCGCCGGGTTCCCGGCCTACGACACCGAGCCGTGGGTCTAGGCCGAGCGCTTCGACGACTGCGACTTCGCCGCCCTCGCCGCCCTCTGGACCCATTTCAACGAACTGCTGCTCCACCTCGCCCGGACCGCACCCGAGGCCGCCCTGGCCAACGCCTGGATCGTGGCGGACGAACGGCGGACCCTCGACTTCCTGCAGAACGACTACTACGCCCACCTCGAGATACACGCCGAGCACTACCGGATGCGGCTGGACGAGGTGCGCCGGGCCGCAGGTAAAACCTGGCTGACAAAAAAGATCTATTTTTTAATCGTATCTAAAGCGTAGTTGCCTATTTCTATGTTAATCAGCAACGGCAATCCAACCGTCACAGTCCATTACAATGAAAAATTTACAACCGTTTATACCTATATCCCATCAAACCCTTGGGGCTCCACTTTGTGCAATATGCCTTGAGGCTTTGTCGAATTACCAATGTTGAAACAACAGCTACAATCGTTGTTCCTATCCCCTGAGACGACAACTCAGCAACCATGCATGAGATTATACACTCCGGCGCCTCTAATACTTTTATTGTTTGCTGCACTTTACAATTTTTTGAACAAATAAAAGGCCAAACTTTCCTAGAAATAACTCCAAAAACTCTCTTACCAATCTTGATAAATTCCTTATTGCCAGGGGGAGGGGGCAACATTAGCTGCTCACTGTAGGCAAGTTGTCTCTTCGCCATTTCATTTATATTTGACATAAAATCAATAGCACTATTGGGGACACTCTTTCCAGCGTCTTCGAAGAGACCATCTTCACTTACATTACTCGTACAATATTCTTCTACTTTCTTTAGAACCTGTCCAGAGGACAACCCGGCATCTGACGATCTAAAAGAAGTCAACAGCGCTTCTTCCTCTAATCGTTGTGTTACAATTTCTAAAAATCTTTTCCTTGTATCATTACTCTTTATTGCTTTTGATCCAAATGCATTTTTTATGCAAAATTCAGCTTCACCTAATTTCAAAAGATGAATTTTACATATAGCCATTAACACATTCGCTTCTTGATAAAGCCTCGTGTTTGAATTTGAATTCGTAATAATTGCATCTAAAAAAGACTCCGCTGTATCACATTCTTCTTTGACTATTAGTGCGTCGCAAAGATGCAACAGCATTTCATAGTATTTCTTTTGATGGCCAGTAGGAAGAAGTAAATTCTTCAAATCCCGGGCTATCACCTTCCCCCCTTTTGTATCCAATTCCTGGCAAGCTTCAATCAACTGTTTTTTCAATCCAGTAAAACGACGCTTTTGCGCGGCGGTCAATGCGGGGGGAGTACTCACGGACATCCTCTATATTACAATATGTTAGATCATGTACTTAATTCATATTCCTTCAGCATGTGATTGTATTTTTAATATGAACCATACAATATTGCAACAATCTAACCCTTCACTTTTAGGAAGGACCTAAGAAAGCTTACCCAGCGCCTCCCGGGCCACGGCGGCCACGGTGGTGTCGCGCAGCTCGCCGTCCGCGAAGGTGCGGATTTCCCGTTCGTCCTCCAGCAGCGCGGCCAGCGGTGCGCGCGCGGCCGGAGCCCGGAGGTTGCCCAGCGCCCGGGCCGCGTAGGCCCGGTTGTACGGGTCGGTCTCGTCCAGGGCGGCGACCAGGAACCGCTCGCTGGGGGCCACCAGCTCCGGCCTGGCCTCGGCCAGACGGGCCAGCCCCCAGAACACGTCACGCCGCAGCTCCGGGTGGTCCAGGTAGTTGCCGTCGCACGCCTCGTCGCAGAAGATGTAGGATGCCAGTATCTTGTGATATTCCTTGGCGATTCGCTCGCTGCGGACCATGGCCTCGGCCATGAAGGCCGGGATGCCCCAGCCCAGGTTGCCGGACTCCTCATTCATGTACCACATGCAGGTGCGCATCAGCACGCGCGCCTTTTCCATGGCAGCGTCCGCCAGCCGGGCTGCGGTCAGCCCGAAGGCGGCCACGGAACGCCAGCGGACCCGTTCGTCGCGGTCGAGCCGCAGGCTGAGCAGCGGCGGCGCCAGCACGCCCGGAGCCCACTGCTCCAGTTCCGGCAGGCGGGCATTCCAGTCGCCCGAGGCGAGAATGTCGCGGAGGTCGTTCTTGACGTGGCGGAAACGGGACATGGCTCCTCCTGCGGTAGCGGTTCGATGCGTGCGGCCCGACGAAAAAAGGGGAACCGCCCACTGGCAGTTCCCCTCAATATAAGCACGGGTCGGCTGGAAGCAACGGGAATGGTTGCTATTTGGCCATGATTTCCTGCTTGAATTCCGGGACGACGTCGAAACCGGACTCCTCGGCGCGGGCGATGCAGACCTTGGCGTCCTCCCACAGTCCCCTGTGGGCGTCGATGATCGCCTTGTTGTTCCAGGCCGGGCCGAAGTTCGGGTGGGCGTCCAGAATTTCCTTGAGCAGTTGGTCCGCCTCCTCGTATTCCCCGTTGGAGATGAGCAGGCTGGTCATGGTCGCCTTGGCCTGGACGAAGCCGGGGTCGTACTTGAGCGCCTTCTTGAGCGCCTTGCGGGCATCCTCGAGCTTGCCCAGCTGCATCTGGACGAAACCGATGTTGCCCCAGGGCACGGAGAAGAACGGCCGTTGCAGGGTGGCCTGGATGTTGTAGTTCAGGCACCCTTCCAGGTCGCCGCGCTGCATGGCGATGCCGCCCAGTTGCACATAGGCCTCGGCCATCTTCGGCGAGTTGGCCACGGCCTCCAGGAACTCGGTCTCGGCCTCCATGAAGTCGCGCCGCGAAAGGTAGGCCACGCCCAGGTTGTAGTGGCTGTTGCCGCACTGGGGGTTGGCCTGGAGCTTGGCCTTGAGGTCCTGGATATAGTCGTCGATGCTGTCGAACTGCTGCATGGTGTCTCTTCCTTCAATCTTTACGGCTTGATGCCGTGTTTTCTCAAGTGCTCGGCATACCACAGGCAATACTCGAACACCGGGCGGACCTTCTCGAAATTCATGACCAGCATGACGTTGAACTCGTTGACCGCGTCGATGTATTCCTGGTTGCTCGTCTTGCCCGAAGCCTCGATGAACAACTGGGTCAGCTGGTGCGTGGTCAGCCCGGAGCGGTCGACGCGGATGTCGATGGGATCGAACGGCGCGGCGAACGGGTCCCATTGCTCGTAGCCCATGCGGTCCACGAACTTGCGCCGCCTGGGCGACATCTTCTCGTACATGTACCGCTTGCGATCGGCGATCTCCTCCGGGGAGAGCCCCTCGTAGTTTACCGTACTGGTCATGCGCTTATTTTCCTCCGCCCAGGGTGATGGTTTTGAGGTCGCAGGAGGCGCAGGCGGACTTGCTTTCGGTGCAGGAGGCGCAGGCCTCGCCCTTGGGCTTGTCCGGAATGGGGTTCGGGGCCGGTTTCCCGACCGGGGCGGCCTGGCCCTTGCTGCCGGTGAAGGTGGTGCCGGTCTGGGCCGCCTTCTTGGGCTTGGGCGCCTCGACCCCCTTCACGCCCAGGTACTGCTCGGAGTAGTCCGATACCAGGGCCATGGACACCGGCAGCAGCATGTTGCCCAGGTCCTGGAACCGGCTGTCGATGCCTTTTTGCAGGTCCTTGCCGATGCCGATCAGCCGGTCGAGAACGATGTCCATGTTCACGGTGGGGTATTTCTCGCCGCCCTTGAACCCGGACAGGCTGCAGGTGTGGGCCTCGCCCGCTATGGAGGTGGGCACGCCGTAGAGGCGGCAGGTGATGGGCCGGAACTCGTACAGGGCGCACAGGCCGTCGTCGCCGAGCAGGGGACAGCGCACCCGGGCCTTGGCCATTTCCCGGAGCACTTCCGCAGCGGGCACGCCCTCGCAGGTCGCCTTGTACACCTTGCGCTTGAGCTTGTGGATGTGGCGGTCGGCGCGGTCGGCGCGCTCCAGAATGGCGCTGCGCTCCAGGCCGGTGAACCGCTCGTTGAATTTCTTGTTGATGTAGATGGCCTCGACCAGGGTGATGTCGAACAGGGCGTTGCAACAGTCCGAACACCCCTTGCCGCACTTCACCCGGTCCGGCATTTCCGCCGCGAACTTCGCGAACAGGGTGTCCACTTCGGCGACAATGGCCTCATACCGTTTGAAATATTCAGAAAAATCAAGCGCCATAGCTCTCCAACTCCTCGTCCTGCAAAAATGAATCGCCCGTGACGGCCGGGCCGGATGGTGTTCCGGATAGATAAAGTCGCCGCCCCGGGGCGTCAACCGCCGAGGGCGAAAAAAGATGGCCGGCCGGGCCGTGTGGCCCTCGCGCCCACCCGGGGCCGGGAAAAAGGAACGGGAGCAACGGATGATATACCCGCTGCCCCCGAAACCATATCGAATCGATGAAACTATTCTTCTTCGACGGTGATGGCGCCGGCTTCGCAGACCTCGACACAGGACTCGCAGCCCAGACACTCTTCTTCGTTCACGGCCACGGCCTTGCCGTCCTGCAGCTCGTAGACTTCAACGGGGCAGACGTCCACACATTCGCCGTCGCCGGTACACTTGCTGTGATCGACAGTGATTTTGTAACCCATTTTTCCCTCCAGGAATGATTTGGGAAGCCCGCTCGGGGCTGATTTCGTGCACCGCCAGCCTTGAAACCGGCCACTACGCAGCGCAACAGGTTGTTGGACTAAACCGGCCCTTGGGCCAGGCACGAACTTGCTGATATAATCAAGCCCTCCCTGTGTCAAGCCGCCGGGGGACATTTCCTCGCGCCCCGGCGGAAGGGCGCATACGGAGGTTGAGGTGACGGCCCAAGTCGTCTATCCTGCGAGCCAGGGAACACCAACTTTCAACCCCAGCAAGGACCCCCCATGTTCAGCCAAAACGAACTGCAGAAATACGCCCGCACCCTGTGGTGGGGACTTTCCACCGCCCGCACCAAACCCTACTCGCCGGGCGACTTCATCCTGCTCCGCTTCGACGCCGAGGCCCTGCCCCTGGCCGAGGCCGTCTTCGACATGCTCGTCACCAAGGGCATGAACCCCATCCCGCGCCAGAACCTGACCCCGGGCATGGAGCTCTCCTTCTACGGCAAGGGCAGCGACGCCCAGCTCCGGGCCGTCCCGGCGGGCGACCGCGAATTCGTCGGCGGCCTGCACGGCCTCATCTCGCTCATCGCCCCGGCCTCCCTGACCCACCTCCAGGCCGTGGACCCGCGCAAGATCGGCACCTCCGCCGTGGCCCGCAAGTTCATGCGCGACATCATGGAGCTGCGCGAGCAGACCGGCGACTTCGGCTGGACGCTGTGCCTCTACCCGACCAAGGCCATGGCCGACGCCGCCGGGCTCTCCATGGACGAATTCAAGGCCCAGGTGGTCAAGGCCTGCTTCCTGGACCACGAGGACCCGCCCGCCCGGTGGAACGCCATCTTCGACGAGGCCGAAAAGGTCAAGGCGTGGCTCAACGCCCTGGAAATCGAACACCTGCGCATCCGGAGCGCACACACCGACCTGATCGTGGTCCCCGGCGAACAGCGCCGCTGGCTCGGCGTCTCCGGCCACAACATCCCCTCCTTCGAGATCTTCCTCTCGCCCGACTGGCGCGGCACCGAGGGCGTCTACTACGCCGACCAGCCCTCCTTCCGCTCCGGCAACTTCGTCGAGGGCGTGCGCCTGACCTTCAAAAATGGCGTGGCCGTCAAGACCGAGGCCAGGACCGGCGGCGAGTTCGTGGCCAAGCAGCTGACCCTGGACGAAGGCGCGAGTCGGCTGGGCGAGTTCTCCCTGACCGACCGCCGCTTCTCCAAGATCTCCGCCTTCATGGCCAACACCCTGTTCGACGAGAACTTCGGCGGCGACCAGGGCAACTGCCACGTGGCCGTGGGCGCGTCGTACTCCGACACTTACGCGGGCGACCAGTCCACCCTCGACGCGGCCAAGAAGGCCGCCCTGGGCTTCAACGACTCCGCCCTGCACTGGGACCTGGTCAATACCGAACGCAAGACAGTCACCGCCACCCTCAGGGGCGGCGAGGAACTCGTCATCTACAAGGACGGCCAATTCCGGTACGAATAGGATGCCTCCGGCGGCCGGGGGAAGGGGAGAGGGAAACCCTTTGAAAAGGGTTGTCCCTCACCCCTTCCCCCGGACCCCCATCCCCTCTCCCTAATCCCAAACTTTTTGTTTCGCTTCGCGGGG
>JAZHDH010000002.1:0-8947 GCA_036584335.1 Pseudodesulfovibrio sp.
AGAACGACGAGCACCTGCTGCACAACATCGCCCGCTGCTACTGGGAAAAGGGCAACGTGAAGGGGTGCAAGGAGTATCTGCGCCGGAGCCTGCAGATCAACCCCGAACTCAAGGAAAGCAAACAGTTCTGGGAGTTCCTCAAGAGCAAGGGCCATATCGGCGGCGACGAGGAAGGGGCGTAGCCGGGGCGGGCGCCCCGCAGAGAAGGTGGCCCCGTCCGGGGGCTGCCGGATCAAGGACGTGGAGAGGGCATGCATCAGGAAAACGTACAGGCTTTTTTGCGGGAGCTTCCCAAGATGCGGGAGGATCTTCCCTTTTCGCCGGAAGTGCTGCGGCAGCTGTTCGTCCAGACCGGCAGCAGTTCCATGGCGTCGCTGGAGCAGGTGGGGGCCACCCTGAGCAAGGACCAGGGGCTGACCACGCGCATCCTCAGTCTGGCCAATTCCGCCTACTACGGCCTCCAGGCCGAGGTGCGGTCCGTTTCCAGGGCCGCCGCCGTACTCGGCATGGCCGAAATCCGCAACATCGTCCTCGCGCTGGGCATCCACGGGCTGACCGCCCGCTATTCCATGCCCGAGGATTTCAATCTGGGCGACTACTGGAAACACCAGTTTCTGGTGGCCATGATCGCCAAGGAACTCTCCCACATGGCCGACGTGGGCAAGCCGGACGCCATGTTCACCGTGGGCATGCTCCACGACATCGGCAAGCTGATCACGGCCCTGCGGCGGCCCGCCGACTGGCAGGCCATCCATGACAAGGCCGAGGACGAGGAGATGACCGACGCCGAGGCCGAGGACGCTTACTGGGGCCTGGACCACGCCGTGGTCGGGGCCTTGGTCCTCAAGTCCTGGGACCTCCCGGCCGACCTGGCCGAGCCGGTCAACTGGCACCATGCGCCCGAGCTTTCTCCGGAACACTCCATCGAATCCACCCTGATAGCCCTGTCCGACTATGCGGCCCACGCCGTGGAAAACCCCGAGGGACCGTTTGCCCGCAAGGTCGAAGCCCTGTGTCCCGACCTCGGCGTGGACATGGCGGAGGTCATGGAAACGGCCGAGGAACTCAGCGAATCCGAAGACATCGAACAGTTCGTGAGCCTGCTTTCGTAATGCCCTGCATCTGGAAAGCCAGGGGCGAGGGACGGCCGCCGGACGGGGAGTCCATGGCGGAGGCGCTCTCGGTTTCTCCGCTCATCGTCGATATCCTCTGGAACCGGGGCCTGACCTCGATCGAGGACATGGACCGGTTTCTCAGCCCCGGCCTGCGCCATCTGGTGCCCCCCGATACCATCCCCGGCCTGTCCCGGGCGGCCGACGTCCTGGCCGAGGGGCTGGCCCAGGGCCGCACACTTGCGGTCTGGGGCGACTACGACGTGGACGGCATCACCGCCACCGCCCTGGTCAAGCAGTTCCTCGCCCTGCGCGGCATCGAGGTCCTGCACCACCTGCCCAACCGGCTGGAGGAAGGATACGGCATGAACGTGCCCGGCGTGGAGCGGCTGGCCGAGTGCGGCGCGGCCATGCTCCTGACCGTGGACTGCGGCATCTCCGACGTGGAGGCCGTGGCCCGCGCCCGCGCGCTGGGCATGCTCGTGGCCGTCTCCGACCACCACATTCCCGGCGACACCCTGCCCGACGCCCACGCCGTTTGCGATCCCGGCCTGGAGCCGGGCAATGCCTGCGCCGACCTGGCCGGGGTGGGCGTGGCCTTCATGCTCATGGCCGCGCTCAACAAGCGGCTGCCCGGAACTCCCGTCGACGTGCGCCCGCTGCTCGATCTGGTGGCGCTCGGCACCATCGCCGACGTGGTCAGCCTTACCGGCCAGAACCGCATCCTGGTCAAGAACGGCCTGCTGCTGATCAAGGAGGCCAAACGGCCCGGCATGGCCGCCCTCAAGGTGGTCAGCGAATACGAGCGGGGGGCCGAACTCGGGGCCGGACAGATCGGCTACAACATCGCGCCGCGCATCAACGCGGCCGGGCGCATGGGCGACCCGGGTCGGGCGCTCGACCTGCTGCTGGCCGATTCCTTCGACGCGGCCATGCCCATAGCCGAGGAACTGAACCGGATCAACATGGAGCGCCGCCGCCAGGAGCAGGAAATCGCCGACGAGGCCTTTGCCCAGGCCGGCGCCATGCTCGACCGCATGGGGCTGGTCCTGCATGCCGACCACTGGCACCCGGGCATCATCGGCATCGTCGCCTCCCGCGTGGTCGAGAAATACTACCGGCCCACGCTCATCCTGTGCACGGCCGAGGACGGCGCGCTGCTCAAGGGCTCCGGCCGCTCCATCTCCGAATTCGATCTCTACGGCGGGCTCAAGGGCATCGCCCCGGTACTCAAGGGGTTCGGCGGCCACAGGCAGGCGGCCGGGTTCTCCCTTCTGCCCGAAAACCTCGACGCCCTGCGCGACGCCTTCGACGACGAGGTCGCCCGGACCCTCGGCCCGCAACCCCTGATTCCGACCATCAAGCTCGACCGCGAACTTCCGTTCGCCGCCATCAATCATACCCTGCTCGCCGAACTGGAAATGCTCCAGCCTTACGGCGTGGGCAACCCCGAGCCGCTCTTCGGCTCGTCGCCCGTGCGCGTCGAGGAACACCGCACCTTCGGGCGCGAACACGAGCACGTCAAGCTCGTCCTGGCCGACCACGCCACCGGGGCCAAGCTGTCGGCCAAGGCCTGGCGGGCCTCCCCCGACCTGCCGCGTCAGGTCCAGGGACGACTCATGCGCTTCGCCTTCACGCCCAAGATCGACCGCTTCCAAGGCGTCCCGAGAATCGACCTGCGCATCAGGGACTGGAATTTCTAGGAGGGAACGCCCCCCGGCCGCCGGATATCTTCCGTTTCCCTACCCTGCGGCGGGCGCTCCGCCTTCTGCGAGTACCTTGTAGGTGCACAGCTTGCAGCCGATGCCTTCCTTTTTGAGGTAGTCGGCATCGACCATGCTGACCAGTTCCCAGGCCCCGGTTTTTTCCAGGGCGATCATCCGGGTGCGGTAGCCGCAGTCGCGGTAGGCGCCGTCCTGGACGGTGAAGCAGATGTGCCCGCCGGGCCGGGTGATGCGCACGAGCTCGTCGAACCCGTCGGCGTCCACGTGGCCGTAGGTGAAGGTGCCGCAGCAGGTGACGGCGTCGTAGCTGTCGTCGGGCAGGTCGAGGGGTTTGCTCAGGTCCGCCTGCATCATCTGCTCGTACACGCCCTTGCGTTCGGCCTGCTCGAGCATTTCGCGGGAGTAATCCAGGGCGTCGATGGCCGTGTAGTCCTTTTCCCGGAGGATCTGGCCCACCAGGCCGGTGCCGCATCCGGCGTCCAGGATGCGCGCGTTCGTGTCCGGCACGACCCGGCGCAGGGCCTTGGCGGTAATCTCGGGCGCTACGTAGCCGAATTCGCCCACGGTGTCCTTTTCGTACTCGCCCGCCCAGTCCTTGTAGGCGTCCATGAGTTCTTCGTGGTTGCTGGCGGTGTAGACCTTGTCCAGGGTCTTGTTGTCGGTGACCATGCTCCCTCCTAGTTTTTGAGCACTTCGCAGATGCAGTATTTGGCCGAGACGTTTTTCTTGGTCAGATAGTCGGTATCGACCATTTCTGTCAGTTCGAGGACTTCGGCGGCCTCCATGTCGAGCAGGCGGTCGCGGTAGCCGTATTCCTGGTATGCGCCTTCGCGCAGGGAGAAGCAGATGAATCCGCCTGGCTTGGTCACTCGCGCCAGCTCGTCGAATCCCTCGGGGCCGATGTGGGCGTAGGTGAAGGCACCGACGCAGATGGTCGCGTCATAGGTGTTGGCCGGGATGTCGTAGCCCTTGTTCATGTCGGCCATGAACAAGGCGTTGTAGACGTCCTTGCTCTCGGCCTGGTCAAGCATGTCCTGCGAGAGGTCCGTGGCGTCGAGATGACGGTAGCCCATGCGGTGCATGGCCTGGCCCACCAGGCCGGTGCCGCACCCGGCGTCCAGGATGCGGGCGCAGCGGGAGCGGAGGTGCTTGCCCAGCAGCCCTGCGGCCACTGTGGGGCCGACGTAGCCCATGCCCTGGCAGGTGTCCCGGTCGTATTCGCACGCCCATTGTCCGTATGCCTCGGCCAGTTCCCGGGGGGTCCGGGCCTCGTAGGTGGCGATCCATTTTTCGGGTGTTTGTCGCATGGTTCTCCTTCGTTGTTGTGCAATTTCAATGAGCAATAGTAGAAAAGATTGCACTGTCTGATCTTAATGCAAAAAACAGCACTGTCTTGAACGCTGCTTTGTTGGTATGATTGTACAGTCCGAATTAGTATGATTTAAGATTGTCTAATCTTGAATAATCTTGAGTCTTGTCTTGAATGACAAAACTTTCAGAAAAAACAAGTTGTGTTTTGGATGATCCGATGGAATTGGACTGTTGCTTTATGGGGTAAGCATGACTACTCGATTATGTCAAGGGTATTTCCTTCCCGAAAGGTGACTATGCAGTGTCGAGTGGCCGCAGCCGACCCCGGGAGTGCGGCCGGGGGATTTCATTTACACCCGGCGCGCCTTGGGCTAGGTTGCCGCCTACGGAGCGCATCGTGAGCATACTTGTCCATACCCATGACGGGGCGTGCATCGCCCTGGAGCCGAGGGCGGGGGAGACCCTGGCCCGGGTCATTTTCCTGAGCCGGTTGTGGCAGGGCGTGCCGCTGTGCTCGGGGCTGGGCAAGTGCGGCCTGTGCCGGGTCCGATACCGGTGCGACGCGCCCGAACCCCTGGCGGCCGAGGTGCGCAAGCTTGGCCGGGCGCGGGTGGAGGATGGCTGGCGGCTGGCCTGCCTGCATCCGTCCGGGCCGTGCGAGGTGGAGCTGCCGGAGCCGGTGCGCACGGCGCGGGCTGTGCGCGAACTGGAGCGGGTTTCCGGCGATTTTTCCCTGGCCGTGGACCTGGGCACCACATCGCTGCACTGGAGCGTGCTGGCGGGCGGCAGACGGGCGGCCATGGGCCAGGAGTTGAACCCGCAGATCGGGCTGGGCAGCGAGGTCATGTCGCGCCTGGCCGTGGCGGCCACGGCCGAGGGACGGTTCGTGCTGCGCGCCCTGATCACGGACCGGCTGACCGAACTGGTGCGCACGGCTTCCGAGGCCATGGGCGGCGAGTGCGCCGGGCTGGCGGTTTCGGGCAACCCGGCCATGATCTACATTTTGCTGGGCAGGAAGCCCGACGACCTTGCCGCCGCGCCCTACGAACTGTCGTACCGGGCGGGCGAGGAGAAGAAGCTCGGGGCCGGGCTGCCGCCCGCCTACCTGGCCCCGCTGCTCGCGCCCTTCGTGGGCGGCGACCTGAGCGCCGGGCTGGTGGCGGTGGAGTACGGCGGGGAGCCCGTCTATCCTTTCCTGCTGGCCGACCTGGGCACCAACGGCGAGTTCATCCTGGCCTTGTCGCCCGAAGAACGGTTGTGCGCCAGCGTGCCCATGGGGCCGGCCCTGGAGGGCATGGGGCTGTCCTCCGGCCGCACGGCGGGGCCGGGCGCGATCACCCGCTTCCGGTTGACTCCCAAGGGGCTGGAGTACGACTTGTTCGGCGGCGGCCCGGGCGAGCCCGCAGGCATGACCGGCACGGCCTATCTTTCGCTCGCGGCCATCCTGCTGCGTCACGGCGTGCTCGACCCGGCCGGGCGGTTCGGGCGGGGGGCGACCCCGCTGGCCGGGAAGCTGGCCGACCGCCTGACCGCAGTGGAGGGAGAACCGGCCTTGGCCCTGCCCGGCGGGCTGTACCTGCCCGCGTCGGACGTGGAGGAGATTCTCAAGGTCAAGGCGGCCTTCAATCTGGCCATGACCGCGCTGCTCAAGGCGGCGGGGATCGGCCCCTCCGGACTGGCGGCCATTCACCTGGCCGGCGCGCTGGGCGAGCATGTCGGGCTGGAGGACCTGGAGACCCTGGGCTTTTTGCCCCCCGGGTTCGGATCGCGGACGGTCCGGGCCGGGAACACGTCGCTGGCGGGCACGGAACGGTTGCTGACCGACCCCGGCGCGCGCGATTTCGCCGAAGGACTGTCCCGGTCCCTCACTGTTCTGGAACTCGCAGGGGACCCCGCTTTCGGGGACGGGTTCGTGAAAAGGATGCAATTCACCTATGTCGATTGACCGGCTTTTCCCCGACCTGGCCGAGGCCAACCTCGATGAACTGACCCGGTTCGGCGACCTGCTGCGCAAGGCCTGGCCGCTCAAGACCAAGCACCGCGACAAGCTCAAGTACGACATCCGGGACATGTCGCGCGGGCTGACCACCGAGCGCAGCGATCGCCGCCCGGACTACATGGGCGACGCCAAGCTGCTCTCGCCGTACCTGTACTATTTCCTGCCGTGGAACCTGTACCGCCTTTCCCGGCTGTTCACCGGCCTGGAGTTCGACGTGCCCGACGGAGCGCAGGTGGCCGATCTCGGCTCCGGCCCGCTGACCACGGTCATCGCCCTGTGGATGTCCCGGCCGCATCTGCGTGAGCGCAGCCTGGAATTCACCTGCCTGGACCGGTCAACCAAGGCGATGCAGGTCGGGCTCGACCTTTTTCACGCCGTGGCGGGCGACGGAGCGCCCTGGCGGGTCCGCACGGTCAAGGGCGGCTTCACGGACAGGCTGCGCAGCAAGGCGGACCTGATCGTGGCGGCCAACGCCTTCAACGAGCTGGACTGGTCCGGACGCGTGGCCCGGCCCCAGGCCGAAAAGCTGGCCCAGCACCTGGCCTTCTGCGCAACGGAAAACGGCCGCATACTCCTGGTGGAGACCGGGCTGCGTCTGGCCGGGCGGGTCATCGCCGAGATGCGCTCCGCCCTGATGGCCGGAGGGTACAAGCCCATCGCCCCCTGCCCGCACGGGGGGGCGTGTCCCATGCCCGCCACGGGCCGCGGTGCGCCGTGGTGCCATTTCAACCTTTCGGTCAAGGGCGCGCCCGAATGGCTCCAGGGGATTTCGCGGGAGGCGCGGCTGGAGAAGGAAGGCGTGTCGATGAGTTTTCTGTACCTCTCCCCCACGGGGGGCAAGGACTGGGGCGGGGTGCGCGTCATCTCCGAGCCGTTCAAGGTCCAGGAGGGGCGGGGGCAGTATGCCTGCTCGGACAAGGGGCTGACCCTGGTGGAGTACGGCCCCAAGGGGCCGGGCCTCGACCCCGGGCGGCTGCTGGCGCCCGAATGGCCCGCCGCACCGCGCGCGGACCGCAAGTCCGGGGCGGTCGTCCTGCCCTATGCCGGGTGGCGCTGATGCGCGTGGTCGACCTGGGACTCGTCGGCTACAAGGACGCCGAGGCCCTGCAACTGAAGACCGTGGCCGAAGTCACGGCGGGCGAGGCGGAAAACACGCTCTTCGTGCTGGAACACCCCAAGGTCATCACCCTGGGCCGCCAGGGCGGGGGCGAGAACCTGCACGTGAGCGGGGAGTTCCTGCGCGGCCAGGGCATCGAGCTGGCCCAGACCGCGCGCGGCGGCAACATCACCTGCCATTTCCCCGGCCAGTTGGTGGCCTACCCCATCTGGCGCGTGGAGAAGCGCGCCGGGGGCATGCACACATTCTTCCACGACATGGAAGAGGCGGTCATCACCACCTGCGCCCACTTCGGCGTGGCCACGCGCCGCCGCCCCGGCCACCCCGGCGTGTGGGTGGACGACGCGCGCAAGATCTGCTCCATGGGCATCGGCGTGAAGCGCTGGGTGACCTACCACGGCCTGGCCCTGAACGTGGGGCGCGACGTCAGCCTCTTCGACCTGATCACCCTGTGCGGCATCCAGGGAGCGAGACCCACCTCGCTCAGCGCGGAGGCCGGACGCGATATCGACATGAAGGAAGTCAAGGATGTCTTCATCAAGCAGTTCCGAACCGCTTTTGCGGATTCCACCCTGGCTGCGGATCAAGCTGCCGCAGGGTGAGAACTTCGCCTCCACGGCCGGGCTGGTGGCCGACCTGCACCTGAACACGGTCTGCCAGTCGGCCAAGTGCCCCAACAAGTGGGAGTGCTTCTCGCGCAACGTGGCCACGTTCCTGATCATGGGCGCGGTCTGCACCCGCAACTGCGCGTTCTGCAACATCACGCCCGGCCGCCCGGCCCCGCTGGAGTCCGACGAGCCCGACCGCGTGGCCGAGGCCGCCTACCGGCTCAAGCTCAGGCACGTGGTCATCACCTCGGTGACGCGCGACGACCTGCCCGACGGCGGGGCCGCGCACTTCGCGGCCGCCATCCGCGCCGTGCGCGCCCGCATGCCCGGCTGCACCGTGGAGGTGCTCATCCCGGACTTCCAGGGCGACGAAGCCCCCCTGGCCACGGTACTCGAAGCCCGGCCCGACGTGCTCAACCACAACCTGGAGACCGTACCCCATCTCTACCCGGCCGTCCGGCCCAAGGCCGACTACCGCCAGAGCCTCGAACTCCTGACCCGCTCCAAGCGCATCGCCCCGGACATCCCCATCAAGTCCGGCATCATGGTCGGCCTGGGCGAGACCGACGAACAGGTCCTGGCCGTGCTCGACGATCTCGCCGCCATCCGCTGCAACATCGTCACCATCGGCCAGTACATGCGCCCCAGCCGCGAACACCCGCCCGTCAAACGCTACGTCGAACCCGAACAGTTCGACCGCTACGCCGCAGAGGGCCGGAAACGGGGCATACCCCATACCTTCAGCGCCCCCCTGGTCCGCTCCAGCTACAACGCCGCCGCCTTTGTGGGAAAGTAGGAAGTGAAGAATGCCTCTGGCGGCCAGGAAACCCTTTGTAAAGGGTTTCCTGGACCTTCCCAAACTTTTTGGCTCTGCTGCGCGGGGTAGAAGCTTGGAAGGTCGGTAATTATATGGTTTGAAACGATTTGGCCGGGATCAGGCCGCCCAAAGGGGCGGCCTGATCCCGGCCAAATCGTTTCAATAACTAGAGAAATCAACCGGTTGTATCTCGACACCCAAAATCTCCCCCCGCGAAGCGGAGCCAAAAAGTTTGGGAGGAGAGAGAGGGGTTGGGGGG
>JAZHDH010000003.1:0-8838 GCA_036584335.1 Pseudodesulfovibrio sp.
GCACTCGAACCTTTCTCAGCAACCTGCCAGAGTGGGCTTTGTCAACACTCTGAGGCGGGCGAGGGGCGACCCTCGCCCGCTTTTTTGTGGACCGGACGATCCATCACCGTTTGGTCTCGCGCAATGCATGGAAAGCGGTCGAAAGCCGCCGGGCGCGCCCCCTGAAAGGCGACTCAATCTGACCCGCCCGAACCAGCCATATGGGTCATCCCGACCCGACTTTGAGAACAACTAAAACCTTCTTTTCGGGCTTTTCCAGAGCGTACGGACCGTTTCCCGCAATGCGCTGTAAAATTGAATTGCCAGCAATCTTGAAGCGTTACCGCAACATTATCGAGGGCAGAGGAAAATGGTGACCGCGCGAACCGCGCCTCTGGCGCCAATCTTGCCCAAACGGGCATAATTCATATGCCCGATGGAGCATAATTCACGATCCCTAAATCGCCCATACCAAGGAGGCCACTGTGAGCGAAAATTCGACCAAAAACCTGCCTGAAGACGTTGTGACGTCTTTGCCCGAGGAACATCGGGAAGCGAATCAACCCCCCGAGAAAAAAGGATTCATTTCCCGCAGAAGGATGCTTGGCTTTCTGGGCGTCCAGGTAGCGGCGGGAGTGCTGGTCGCCACCCAGGTGATGGCCGCTCCCAAAAACTTCAAACCGGAGTACACCAACCGGGGCATCACCCCGGACAAGCTTCCCGACACCCGGGCCTGGCTTGTGACCGACCCGACCGCCTGCGTGGGTTGCCGTACCTGCGAAATCGTCTGCTCCCTGTCCCACGACGACATCTGCCAGCCGAGCCTCGCCCGCATCCACACCAAGTACGATCCCCTGCACTCCCTGCAAAAGCTCATCGCCATGCCTTTCGAGTGCAAGCAGTGCAACATGGCTGACTGCTACCTGGCCTGCGAATACGACGCCCTGGTCGTGGACAAGAAGACCGGAGCGCGGGTCATTGATCCCGAGAAATGCCAGGCATGCGGCGAATGCTTCGAGGCCTGCCCCTGGAACATGGTGGTCCATAACGAGGAAAAGAACACCTACAGCAAGTGCGATCTCTGCGGCGGCGACCCGCAATGCGTGAAGTATTGCCCGGCCGAAGCGATCAAGTTCATTCAACTGGGATAATCCCGTTTCAAAGGAGCAGCTACAATGTACGGATGGGCTGGAAAAATATTGAGGGTGGACCTGACCAAGGGAACCACCTCCACGGAAGACACCAAGAAATACACGGACTACCTGGGTGGTCTCGGCTTCGGGTACAAGGTCATCTTTGACGAAGCGCCCAAGGCGGGTCCTTTTGACCCGGAGAACCGCCTGATCTTCGCCATCGGTCCCCTGACCGGCACCATGGCGCCCTCCACCTCGCGGCCGGAAGTCATCAGTATTTCGCCGCACTCCTACGCGACGCAGTCCAAGCACTCCATGGCCTCACGAAGCAATTTCGGCGGCAACTGGGGCGCGGAGCTGAAATTCGCGGGCTATGATGCGATCATCGTCCAGGGCAAGGCCCCCAAGCCGGTGTACATCAACATCGTGGACGACAAGGTGACCATCGAGGACGCCAAGGGCGTGTGGGGTCAGGACGGTCTGGCCGCCCAGGAAACCATCAAGAAGGAACTGAACGACCGCGACACCCAGATCGCCACGATCGGACCCGCCGGCGAGAGAATGGTCCGCATCGCGCCCATCATCCACCGTCTCGGCAACGTGGCCCGGCAGGGCGGCTTCGGCGCGGTCATGGGTTCCAAGAACCTCAAGGCGATCGCCGTGCGCGGCACCAATGGCGTCAAGGTTGCGGACAAGAAGGGCTTGATCGATTACGTCAAGGTCATTCGCAGCTTCCAGCCCGCTCCCCTGGGCGCCACTCCGCTGTCCAGCGGCCCCCTGAGCTGGACCGGGAAGCACATCGATCCCGCAGACATCAACCATCAGGCCCAGCGCTTCAACCAGACCCAGAGCAATGCGCCCTGGCTGCTGAAGTACCACCTCAAGACCCAGTCCTGCTACTCCTGTCCCCAGGGCTGCTACACATACATGAAGACTCCCAAGCAGGGCATGGGCGCAGTGAGCTGCACCCAGTGGTTCTACGCCTGGATGGGCAACAGGGACGAAGCCACCTTCGAGGCCAGCCAGCTGGTCAACAAGCTGGGCCTGGACTCTTTCGAGATGTTTCCCATGATCCAGTTCATCTGGCACCTGCAGGATGAAAAGGTCGATGGCAAGAGCGTACTCCGTCACCTGTACGACAACAAACTGGTCAGCAAAAAGAACCTCGACGTGTTGGAAGCCGCGCACTACCCCGAAAAGGGCGGCGACCTCGGCTCCGCAGGCCTGAAGGGCATGCTGACGATGATGGCCTACCGGGAAGACTTCCTGGGCGACGCCCTGGGCGAAGGTTTCCGCCGGGCCATGGACATCCTCTCGGACGAGCTGATCAAACTCAAGAGGCCCGATGTCGCCAAGGGTGTCATGCAGTTCATCAAGATGGAAGGCATCATGGGCGGCGTTGTCGGCGGCAACGGCGGCTGGGGCATGTCCGCCCACTACGATCCCAGGACCTTCGGCTACTACTGGGCCGTCAACTTCGCCATGGAGAACTGCGACCCCATGCGTCACTCCATGACCAACCTGATCGAATGGACCGGGCTTTCCTTTGAACAGGCCATGCCCGTCGCCATCAAGCACTGGGGCAAGGATATCGCGGAGAACGGGCTGAACGACATCCACCGCAAACGCGACGTCCCTCTGAACTGGAACAACGGCAAGTCGGCCAAGGCCAACGCCTACCTGAGCCAGTTCATTCATTACCGGGGCTGTATCAAGGACAGCCTGACGGGCTGCGACTGGGTTTATCCCATCATGGTCAGCGGCCGCGAGGACCGGGGCTATGCCGGTGACATCTCGGTCGAGTACAAGCTCGTGGAGTTGGTCACCGGAGAAAAGATGACCCAGGAGAAGCTGAACGAGCAGGCCGCCAGGACCTGGACCCTGCACCGTCTCCTGACCGTCCTGGAATGGAATGACGGCAAGCCGGTGAACATGCGCGAAGAGCACGACCAGATTCCGGATCACTTCTTCGCTCCGGTGGACACCCGGCTCCTGCCCCCCTATCCCCCGGCCGACCCGCCGCACCCGCCCCTGATTCGCGAAAACTTCGAGGCGACCAAGACGGAGTACTACAAGCTCATGGGCTGGGACGTGAAGACCGGACTGCCGACCCGCAGCCTGCTCAAGAAGCTGGGCATGAATGACGTGCTGGCCGCCTTCGAGGCCCAGGCCTTCGAACTGCCGAGTTAGAATAAATCCATAATGGATCTTGCAAAACACCTCTGAAACGCAAGAACAATGGGACCCGACCTCTCAACGCTATAACCCCCCGGAGATCGGGCTCCCGCCTGACGCAAACACCGGGCCGCCTTGCGGCGGCCCGGTTACGCGAGACCGTAATGGAAGGACGGCTCTCATGAAGATTCTGCTTTTGGCGCCCCCGGCCACACGGCTGATGAACCCGGCCACCTTTAAGCCGGACCTGCTGCCGCCCAAGACCTGGGTGCCCCTGGGCATCGCCTCCCTGGCTTCCGCCCTGCGGGCCAGCGGGTTCACGGCGGAATACAGGGATCTGCACGACTACGACTGGCCCTTTGTGGAGGCCCTGCTGGCCGAAAGCAATCCCGACATGGTGGGCATCAGCTGCTTCACCTTCGGCCGGGGCAATTCCATGCTCCTGGCCGCGCTGTCCAAACGTCTGCTCCCCGATGTCCCGGTGATAATGGGCGGCCCCCACGCCACCTTTTTCCCTGACCATGTCCTGGCCTGCGGCGACGTGGACCTGGTGGTGATGGGCGAAGGGGAGATCACCACGGTGGAACTGCTTCGGCGGCTGACCCGAGGCTCTCTCCGGCGTCCGGTCCGGGAACGCATCCAAGGCCGCGAACTGGACGACGTCCGGGGCCTCGCCTTTCTCGAGAACGGGGAAGTGCACCTGACCCCGGCCCGGGAAAGCGTCGTCGATCTGGACGTTTTTCCCTTCCCGGCTTACGACGCCTTTGACTTGGCTGACTACAAGTCCTCGGAGATTCCCGAGCAATTCCTGGATCTTCAGGGAACCCACGTCATGACCTCGCGGGGCTGTCCCTTCAAATGCGAATTCTGCTCGGTGAACCGGTTCTTCAAGGGCAAGTGGGCCTTCCGTTCACCGGGGAACGTGGCCGACGAGCTGGAAGCGCTGGTGGCCGACCTCGGTGTGCAGCACGTATACTTTTCCGACGACCTGTTCTCGCTGAACCACCAGCGGACCATCGACATCTGCAAGGAGATCCTGGACCGGAAGCTGGACTTCGTCTGGATGGCCGAGACCAGGGTGGACTGCGTCAACGAGGAGATGCTGGCCTGGATGCGCAAGGCCGGATGCTACCGGGTCTACTACGGTGTGGAGTCCGGCAGCCCGCGCATCCTCAAGTCCATCAACAAGGGGTTCACCACGGCCCAGGTGCGCCGGGCCTTCCGCATGTCGCACCAGGCCGGCCTGGAGCCGTGCTGCTTCCTCATGGTCGGCAACCCGGGCGAGACCCCGGACACCATCGACGAGACCATCGACCTCATCCAGGAGATCAAGCCGGGCACGTCCCCCATCGTCGGCATCACCACCATCCTGCCCGGGACCAAACAGTACGAACTGTCCAAGCGGCAGGGACTCATCAGCGACGACTATTGGCGGTCGGACGCCCCGCCCCCGCTGTACACCGGTGAGTACTGCGTGGACGACCTGATCCAACTGCAGATCAGGCTGGCCAGAGGCGTCTGCCCCGAGGTCTACGAGCAGATGTGCGCCATGGGCCTGGACGAAAACTATTTCCGCCTGCGGCGCATGATGGAGAATCGCAATGACCGCACGGCCTGAGCACTTGCGGTCCCCGGCTGCCGCACACCGCGCGCCCGCCCTTTCCCCGCCCCTGGCCGGGGTCGGCGCAACGGGTGCGCCGAAATTTTTCAGAACCGCGAATGGGGGTGCCGTCATGGCGCGGCCGTCCCACCTCGAATATCACCGCACCGACGGGAGAACCAAACCGTGGTGTTTCACACCGCAGGGGAAGGAAAAGGAGACCACCTATGAAAATCATCAACGTTGAAGAAGCCATCGGCACGATATTGTGTCACGACATCACCCGGATCATTCCCGGCCAGAGCAAGGGACCCGGCTTCCGCCGGGGGCATGTGGTTCGTGAGGAAGACGTTTCCGAACTGCGCAAGATCGGCAAAGAGCACCTCTACGTGTTCGATCTCGCTGACGGGTACGTGCACGAGGACGACGCGGCCCGCCGCATCGCCAGGGCGGCTGCCGGCCACGGCGTGGAACTGGACGATCCGGTGGAGGGCAAGGTCACCTTCACCGCCGCCGAGGACGGGAGGATCGACATCGACGCCACTCGTCTGCTCAAGCTCAATTCCCTGGGCGACGTCCTGTTCGCCACCATTCACGGCAACCAGCTCGTGCGCAAGGGGAGAAAACTGGCCGGCGTCAGGGTGCTTCCCCTGGCGGTCCCGGAAGAATTGGTCATCGCCGCCGAGCAACTGCTCGCGGAAGGAAGACCCATGGTCCAGGTCCGGCCGCTGAAACCGGCCAAGGTGGGAATCGTGGTCACCGGCAGCGAGGTCTACAAGGGGCTGATCGAGGACAAATTCGGCCCGGTGGTCAAGAGGAAATTCAAAAGCTACGGCTGTACCGTCCTGGGCAAACGCCTGGTTTCCGACGACGAGGCAATGACCGCGAAGGCCATTCGCGGTTTCCTGGACGAGGGAGCGGAGTTCATCGTGGTCACGGGCGGCATGTCCGTGGATCCCGACGACCGGACTCCGTCGGCCATCCGTTCAGCCGGGGCCGAGGTGATCACTTACGGCGCTCCGATCCTTCCGGGCGCCATGTTCATGTTGGCGCGCATCGGCGACATTCCCGTGTTGGGCCTGCCCGGTTGCGTCATGTACTACCGGGCGAGCATATTCGACCTGGTGGTTCCCAGGCTCCTCAGCGGCGAGGATGTAACTCGCGATGACATCCTCGCCTTAGGATACGGCGGGTTTTGCGAGGGATGCGACACGTGTCGTTATCCCGTCTGCGGCTTTGGCAAGGGGACGTAGTACCCTCCTCTCCGAGACGTCCATCTTGCCGGACGCACCTTGCTTACCCACCACAAGACCCTCCCGCGACAGACCCTCCGCAGATGACCGCTCGTCCGCCCAGTCGCGAAAAGGAGGCGGACGAGCGAACGCAAGAAGGCCCGGCTCCTGAGGGAGCCGGGCCTCTCGCGTTTGGCCCTCTGTCTAGCCAGAGGGCTTTCTATTGTCTCACCCGATCATCTTTTCATTATTTTGGATTGACTTTTTTTGCCTTCATGATCTAGTTGTTGGACTAGATATCAGGAGGTGTCTATGGGACATCCGACCAAGATCCAACTCATCAAGCGTCAGGCTTCGGAGCAGTGGTATGTCAACTTTCCCGCCGCCCTTGCCCAGGCTCTGGAGTTCGACAAAGGTGAGATTTGGGAGTGGATCGTCGAGGACAAAAACCAGCTTGTTTTGCGCCGCCAGATTCCTGTTGAGTCTGAGCTCAAAAAAAACTGCAACAAGCATCCAAGAGAGACGTAGGCTCGGACTAAATGCTCTAGGCGCGAAAAAAAGGCAAGACCGATGCGTATATACACGCGAGGGTTTGCCTTTTTGAAGCAACGACGCAATCGGGCCTTTGTCAGCAGCCAGAGGCCGGGTGAACCCGGCCTTTCCTTTCGTGCCCGGCGGGGACTTGGACCGCCGAAACAATTCGGAGGCTCCGGGGGCTTGATGAGGTGGTTGAGGCCCTTGTACCCCGCTTTGTGGCAATGGCAATGGAAGACGCATTATAATGTGATGTCGAAGAGATGAACAAGGCGCCCACAGCGAACTGCGGGCGCCTCGTTGATTGTTGCGTGGCGGCGGACTATTTCTTCTCTTCGCACGGGCCGTCGGCCAGGTGCTTGAGGGTTTCGTAGCGGCGGCCGAAGTCCTTCTCGATCTTGGCCCGGTAATCCTTGGACAGGTCGGGGTAGAGCCGCTCGAGCATGGCGTAGCGGTTCTCGCCGGACAGGAAGTCCTGCAGGGTGCCGTCCGGGGCCTTGGATTCGAGGATGAACGGGTTCTTGCCCTCATCCGCCAGTTGCGGGTTGTAGCGGTAGAGCGGCCAGTAGCCGGAATCCACGGCGAGCTTCTGTTCGAGCTGGGTCTTGCCCATGCCCTTCTTGATGCCCTGGTTGATGCACGGCGCGTAGGCGATGACCAGGGACGGGCCGGGGTAGGCCTCGGCCTCCTTGATCGCCTTGAGGAACTGGTTCTTGTTGGCGCCCATGGCGACGGAGGCGACGTAGACGTAGCCGTAGGTCATGGCCATGCGGCCCAGGTCCTTCTTTTCAGTGGCCTTGCCCGAAGCCGCAAACTTGGCGATGGAGCCGAGCGGGGTGGCCTTGGAAGACTGGCCGCCGGTGTTGGAGTACACCTCGGTGTCGAGCACCAGGACGTTGATGTCCTTGCCGGAGGCGATGACGTGGTCCAGGCCGCCGTAGCCGATGTCGTAGGCCCAGCCGTCGCCGCCGAAGACCCAGACGGACGGCTTGGTGAACAGGTCGGCCATGTCCAGGATCTCCTTGAGCCCCTTCTTGCGGGCGCCCTTGAGCGCGGCCTTGAGCTTTTCGCCCGCAGCCTTGGACTCGACGGGATCGTTCATGCCCTTGAGCCAGGCGTTGAGCTTGGTCTTGAGTGCGCCGGATTCCTCCTTTGCGGCCTCCTTGACCAGTTCGGCCAAGTGCTGGCGGCGGTGGGAGACGGCCATCTCGATGCCGAAGCCGAACTCGGCGGCGTCCTCGAACAGGGAGTTGCCCCAGGCCGGGCCGTGGCCGTCCGCGTTGACGCAGTACGGCGTGGTCGGCGCGGAAGCTCCCCAGATGGAGGAGCAGCCCGTGGCGTTGGCGATGACCATGCGCTCACCGAAGAGTTGGGTGATGACCTTGACGTACGGGGTTTCGCCGCAACCGGCGCAGGCCCCGGAGTATTCCATGAGGGACTTGCGGAACTGGCTGCCCTTGACCGACTCGCGGGTGAAGGCGTCCTTGTAGGAGACCGTTTCGGAGAAGTCGAAGTTGGCCACCTGCGGATCGGTCTGGGTGGCGATGGGCTTCATGACCAGCGCCTTTTCCTTGGCCGGGCAGATGTCGGCGCAGTTGCCGCAGCCCTGGCAGTCCAGGGTGTTGACTTGGAGCCGGAAGTGCAGGCCCTGCACTTCCTTGCCGATGGCGTCCATGGTCTCGAAGGAGGCCGGGGCACCCTTCAGCTCGGCGTCGGTGGCGACCACCGGGCGCAAGGCGGAGTGGGGGCAGACGAACGCGCATTGGTTGCACTGGATGCAATTGTCTTTGATCCATTCGGGCACCAGGATGGCCACGCCGCGCTTCTCGTACTGGGAGGTGGCGGCGGGCATGGTGCCGTCGTGGGAGAAGGCGGAAACCGGGACCGAGTCGCCCTTCTGGGCCAGGACCGGGCGCATGACGTTCTTGACGTAGGCGCTGCTCGCGCCGCCCTTGGCGGGTTCGGCCTTGAGCTTCTTCCACGCGGCCGGAACCGGGATCTCGACGATGGCGTCGGCGGCCTTGTCTACGGCGGCGTTGTTCATGTTGACGATCTTGTCGCCCTTCTTGCCGTAGGCCTTCTTGATGCCGTCCTTGAGCAGCTCGACGGCCTTCTTGAAGGGAATGACGTTGGCCAGCTTGAAGAAGGCGGTCTGCATGACCATGTTGATGCGGCCGCCCAGGCC
>JAZHDH010000004.1:0-8776 GCA_036584335.1 Pseudodesulfovibrio sp.
TCCCGCCCGTCTTGGCGGAAACGGCCACGACCTCGAAGCCGAGGGCCGTCAGCGGGGCCGCGTTGGCCGGGTCGAATCCCGGCAGGTCGGCCTTGGTCGGCACGGCCAGGGCGCGGCCGGGGTCCAGGATGTCGGCGGTATCCAGGGTGTCGGTCCCCAGCGGCTCCGTGCCGTCGGCCAGGAGCAGGACCAGGTCCGCCCGGTCCATCAGCTCGCGGCCCATGCGCAGCCCGGCGGCCTCCACGCTGTCCTCGGTGGCCCGGATGCCCGCGGTGTCGGCCAGGCGCACGGTCAGGCCGTCCAGGTTCAGGGGCTCCTCCAGGTAGTCGCGGGTGGTGCCGGGCTGGTCGGTGACGATGGCCCGGTCGCGGCCGAGCAGGGCGTTCATCAGGCTCGACTTGCCCGCGTTGACCCGGCCCGCCAGGACCACCAGGGGGCCTTCGCGCCAGGCGCGGGTGCGGTCCACGGCGGCCAGCAGGGTGTCGATCTCCCGGGCCACGGAGCCGCAGGTCTCGATCAGTTCCTCCGGGGCGAGGCATTCCACCTCGTCGTCGGGAAAATCCACGGCCAGGACGAGCTTGGCGCGCAGCCCTTCCAGCCGGGCGCGCAGGGCGGCGATGCGTTCGCCCAGCAGGCCGGAGCGTTTGACCTGGGCCAGGTGCACGGCCGCCTTGGTCGGGGCGTGGATCAGCTCGGCCACGGCCTCGGCCTGGGTCAGGTCCATGCGGCCGTTCATGAAGGCGCGGTAGGTGAACTCGCCTCGCTCGGCCAGCCGCGCGCCCCGGGCCGTCAGCTCGGCCAGCACGGCGGCGAGCACGGCCCGGCCGCCGTGGCAGTGCAGCTCGGCCACGTCCTCGCCCGTGAACGAGTTCGGGCCGGGCATGAACACGGCCAGCACGTCGTCCAGCACCCGGCCTTCGCGGTCGAGGAGGCGGCCGTAGTGCATGCGGTAGGGCGTGAAGTCGGCAAAGGCGGGGTTTTTGGCACGGAACAGGGCCAGGGCCAGGGCGCGGCTCTGCGGGCCGCTCACGCGGACGATGCCCACGCCGCCCTCGCCGGGCGGGGTGGCCACGGCCGCGATGGTGTCCTTTGCCAGTCTGGGATCGAGCATGGGGTTATACTACTGGACGGTGGCCCGGAAGGCAAAGAGGCGCAACGGCCATCAATGGATTCGATCCAGGGCGAACCAATCCGGCGGGCTGTTCAAACAGGTGCGAGTGCAAGGCGCGAGAAAACGGCAAGGCCGACGCGTACCCCAGTACGCGAGGGGGTGCCGTTTTCGAAGCAACGCAGCAATCGTGCATGTTTCAACAGCCCGGCTAGGGCATCATCGGGGCCATGGGGATGCCCTCGTCGATGTCCAGGCCGCAGATCAGGTTGGCGTTCATCAGCGCCTGGCCCGACGCGCCCCGGCAGAGGTTGTCGATGGCCGAGAGGATGATCAGCCGCCCGGTGCGCGGATCGACGACCAGGCCGATGTCGCAGAACACGGTGCCGCGCACGTGGCGGGTTTCGGGCAGCTGGCCCTTGGGCAGCACGCGGACAAAGGGCTTGTCCGCGTAGAAATCCGTGTAGGCGGCGTGGACGTCGTCCAGGGTCGCCGGTTTGGCCAGCCGGGTGTAGATGGTGGACAGGATGCCCCGGTCGATGGGCAGCAGGTGCGTGTTGAAGGACAGGGTGACCGGCGCGCCCGCCAGCTTGGAGACCTCCTGCTCGATTTCCGGGGTGTGGCGGTGGGTGGGCAGGCCGTAGGCGCGGAAGTTGTCGTGCACCTCGCAGAAGAGAAAGGGCGCCTTGGCCCCGCGTCCCGCGCCCGAGGTTCCGGACTTGGCGTCGATGACGATGTCGCCGGTCTCGACCATCCCGGCGGCAAGGGCCGGGGCCAGGCCGAGGATGGCCGAGGTCGGGTAGCAGCCGGGGTTGGCGATGAGCCGTGCGCCCATGATCTTGTCCAGGTACAGCTCGGGCAGCCCGTAGACCGCTTCGGGGAGCAGGTCGGCGCGGGTGTGCTCGGTGGCGTACCATTTTTCGTACACGGCCTTGTCGTTCAGCCGGAAGTCGGCCGAGAGGTCCACGACCTTGACTCCCTCGTCGAGCAGGGCGGCGGCTATCTCCATGGCCGTCTTGTGGGGCACGGCCAGGAAGACCACGTCGCACTCGCGGGCCAGCTCGGCCGGGTCGGGCTGGCTGATGACCAGCGAGCCGAGCGGCAGCCGGTTGAGGAAGGGATAGATTCCGGCCAGGGTCTTCCCGGCTTCGGAACGGGAAGTGGCGCACACCAGCTCCATGGACGAGTGGTGGACCATGAGCCGCGCCAGCTCCATGCCGGTGTAGCCGGTCACGCCGACCAGTCCGGCCTTCATCATCTGGGACATGTTCGTCTCCGACTATTTCAGTTTGTTCACGTAGGCCATGCGCAGGTTGTAGACGATGTCGCACAGCAGACGTTTCTCGTTGTCGTCCAGGCCCTTCTCGAATTTTTCCTTGAGCATGCCGAGCACGTCGATGGTGTGCTTGGCCATCTGGGGCTGGAATTCCACCGTGCCGGTGGACGGGTCCTCGGCCTCGCCCAGGGCCACCATGGCCGACGAGGACAGGGAATAGATGAAGGTGGTGAAGTTGATGTCCAGCGGAATCCCCTTCATGGGGTTCTCTCTGCAGGTCTTTTCGTCGGCCATGACTCCTCCCGGCGGTCGCTGATGGACGTTCACCGGAACGTAAGGCCTCGGGCATCCGCCGTCAACCGCCGGATGGCCCTTTGGGCGTCCATAAGGGTTGTGCATAACATCGGGATATGTATAGGATGCATCCGATCAGCAGAGAACGGGGGGGCCGCCCCGCCAAACCGCCGAGAGAAGACCATGCGTATCGCCCGACTTGTAGTCCGGAATTTTTTTGTCCTTGCCCTGCTTTGTTTCCTCCTCACCGGATGCGGCGGAGACAAGGAGGACAAGAAGGCGGAGACCCCGCAGGGGCCGACCCCGATCAAGGTGGTGGAGGCCGGGACTCGCGACATGCCGTACTGGGCGGAGCTGATCGGCACCATCGACGCGGTGGAGACCGTGGACGTCCGCGCCCGGGTGGCCGGATTCCTGCAAACGAAGAATTTCAAGGAGGGGGCGCAGGTCAGGAAGGGCGACCTGCTCTTCGTCATCGATCCCAAGCCGCTTCGGGAGGACTTGAAGCAGGCCCAGTCCGGGCTGGAATACAACCAGGCCCTGCTGGAAAAGGCGCGCAAGGATTACGAGCGGTTCAAGAAGCTCTATGACGAGGGCGTGGTCAGCCGCGACGAGTTCGAGAGCTACCAGACCCAGTTGGCCACCTACGAGGCCCAGGTGCGCGACAATTCCGCCCAGGTGGAGAACGCCCGGATCCAGCTCGGCTACACCGCCATCTATTCGCCCATCGACGGCACCATCGGCCGCGTGCAGGTGGACGTGGGCAACCTGGTGGGCCAGGGCGAGAACACCCTGCTGGCCACCGTGTCCACCGTGGACCCGGTCTACGTCACCTTCAGCATCAACGAGGCCGACTTGCTGCGCGCCCAGAAGAGCCGCAAGGCGGACGACTCCCACGACGACGGGCAACTCAAATTGATCCTGGCCGACGGCGAGGAGTACGGCCATGACGGCAAGTTCGACATGATCGACCGGGCCGTGGACCCGCGCACCGGCACCATCGGCGCACGCATCACCTTCCCCAATCCCGACGGGCTGCTCAGGCCCGGGCAATACGCCAAGGTCCGGCTGCTCGTCGATGTGGTCAAGGACGCCGTGGTCGTGCCGGTGCGCGCCATCATGGACGTTCAGGGAATGAAGTCGGTCTACAAGGTGGACGGCGGCAAGGTGGTCAGCCAGCCGGTGACCCTGGGGTTCGAGAAAGACTCGCTGGTGGTGGTCCGCGAGGGGCTCAAGGCGGGCGACCCGGTCATCGCCGACGGCTTCCGCCAGGTGCGGCCCGGCATGGAGGTCAAGCCGGTGGTCGTGCCCATGGAGCCGGACGCGGCCCAGCCCGCCGGGACCGGCGGGGAGGGCGAACCGTCCGCCAAGACGGATGAAAAGGCGAGCTAGCCATGTTCGTCCGTTTCTTCATCGACCGGCCCATCTTCGCTTCGGTGGTGGCCATCGTCATCCTGATGGTCGGCATCCTCTCGGCCATTTTCCTGCCCATCGCCCAGTACCCCGAGATATCGCCGCCCACGGTGCAGGTGTCCGCCTCCTACACCGGCGCGGACGCCCGGACCGTGGAGGAGTCCGTGGCCACGCCCATAGAGGAGCAGGTCAACGGCGCCGAGAACATGATGTACATGAACTCCATCTCGGCCAACGACGGCTCCATGTCCCTGACCGTGACCTTCGAGCTCGGCCGCGATCTGGAGCTGGCCACCGTGGACGTGCAGAACCGGGTCAACCTGGCCACGGCCCAGTTGCCCCAGGATGTGCGCAACGCGGGCGTGCAGGTCAAGAAACAGTCGCCGGACATGGTGCTCATGGTCAGCCTGATCTCCGAGTTGCCCCAGTACAACACGCTTTTCCTGAACAACTACGCCAAGATCAATATTTATGACGCGCTTCGGCGCATCGAGGGCGTGGGCGACGTCAACCTGTTCGGCGACCAGGACTACGGCATGCGCATCTGGCTCGATCCGGACAAGATCGCCACCTACGGGCTGACAGTCAGCGACGTCATCGGCGCGGTGCAGGAGCAGAACGTCCAGGCCCCGGCCGGGCAGATCGGCATGCCGCCCGCGCCCAAGGGGCAGCAGTTCCAGATGTCCATGCGCGTCAAGGGCCGCCTGGTGGAGCCCGGGGAGTTCGGCAACATCATCCTCAAGGCCAACGACGACGGCAGTACGGTCAAGGTCCGGGACGTGGCCCGGGTGGAGCTGGGGGCCAAAAACTACTATACCTTCGCCCGCCAGACCGGGAAGGACACGGCCATGCTGCTCATCTACCAGCTGCCCGGGGCCAACGCCCTGGACGTGGCCCAAAGCGTGCGCCAGGTCATGGAGGATCTGGCCGTCAATTTCCCCGACGGCATCGAGTACAGCATCCCCTACGACACCACGCGCTTCGTCCGCTCGTCCATCGACGAGGTCACCGAGACGCTCTACGAGGCCCTGGCCCTGGTCTTCCTGGTGGTCTTCCTCTTCCTTCAGAACTGGCGGACGACGATCATCCCCATGGTCTGCGTGCCCGTTTCGCTCATCGGCACCTTCGCCCTGTTCCCGCTGCTCGGGTTCTCCATCAACACCCTGACGCTCTTCGGCCTGGTCCTGGCCATCGGCATCGTGGTCGACGACGCCATCGTCGTGGTCGAGGCCACCCAGCGCATCATCGACGAGGAGGGGCTTTCGCCCAAGGAAGCCACCAGGAAGGCCATGGGCGAGGTCACCGGGCCGATCATCGCCAGCACACTGGTGCTGGTGGCGGTTTTCGTGCCCGTGGGCTTCATGGGCGGCATCACCGGCCAGCTCTACAAGCAGTTCGCCCTGACGCTCTCGGTGTCCGTGGTCATCTCGTCCGTCAACGCCCTGACCCTGTCGCCCGCCCTGAGCGCGCTGCTGCTCAAGCCCTACAAGCCCATCGGCGGACCGCTCGGCTGGTTCTTCGGCAAGTTCAACTCGGGCTTCGAGGCCGTGACCAGCCGCTACGGCGCGGGCGTCTCCGCCCTGGTGCGCCGGTCCTTCCTGGGCATCGCCGTGGTTTTCGTGCTCATCGGCGGCTGCGCCGGGCTGTTCTCCATCCTGCCGTCCAGCTTCGTGCCCGATGAGGACCAGGGGTACTACATCGTCTCGGCCATGCTCCCCGAAGGCGCGTCCCTGGAGCGGACCAACGGCGTGGCGCACCAGATCGAGGACTACCTCAAGACGGCCCCGGGCGTGCAGAACTACATCGTGCTGGGCGGGTTCAACCTGCTCACCGGTTCGTATTCGTCCTACAACCTGGCCACCTTCGTGGTCCTGGACGACTGGTCCGAGCGGACTTCGGAGGACCTCTCGCTGGCGAGCATCGTGGGCAAGGCCCGGCGCGCCTACGCCTCCATCCAGGAGGCCATCGTGGTCGCCTTCACCCCGCCGCCCATTCCGGGCCTGAGCTCCACGGGCGGGCTGCAGTTCGAGGTGCAGGACCGCAGCGGCGCGACCGTGGGCGAGCTGGCCGCCGTGGCCAACGGGTTCATGCAGGCGGCGGCCGCACGGCCCGAGGTCACCGGCCTGTTCACCACGTTTTCCGACCAGGTGCCGCAGTACGCCGTGGACATCGACCGCGACAAGGTGAAAAAGCTCGGCGTGCCCCTCAACGAGGTCTTCCAGACGCTCCAGACCTATCTGGGCGGCTACTACGTCAACGATTTCAATCAGTACGGACGCATCTACCGGGTCATGGTCCAGGCCGACAGCCAGTTCAGGACCAAGCTCGACGACCTGGCCAAGTTCTACGTTCGCTCGTCCAACGGGCAGATGGTCCCGCTCTCCACCCTGAGTGCGGCCAGGCGCACCGGGGGGCCGGAGTACATTCAGCGCTACAACGTCTTCCGTACCGTGGAGATCAACGCCTCGCCCGCCTCCGGCTACAGTTCGGGCCAGGCCATGGCGGCCATGGAGCAGGTGGCGCGCGACAACCTGCCCCAGGGCTACGGTTTCGACTGGACCGCCCTGGCCTACCAGGAAAAGAACTCCGGCGGTCAGACCGGCCTGATCTTCGGGTTGGCCATCGTCATGGTCTTCCTGGTGCTGGCCGCCCAGTACGAGAGCTGGGCCACGCCGTTCGCGGTCATCCTGTGCGTGCCGCTGGGCATCTTCGGGGCCATGGCCTCGCAATGGCTGCGCGGGCTGGACGACAACGTCTACGCCCAGATCGGCCTGGTCATGCTCATCGGCCTGGCGGCCAAGAACGCCATCCTCATCGTGGAGTTCGCCAAGGAGCGCTACGACGGCGGCCTGAGCCTGAAGGAGGCGGCCATGGAGGCCGCGCTGCTGCGCTTCAGGCCCATCCTGATGACCTCCTTCGCCTTCATCCTCGGCGTCATCCCCCTGGTCACGGCGGCGGGCGCGGGCTCGGCCAGCCGCCACGCCCTGGGCACCTCGGTGTTTGGCGGCATGATAGCGGCCACGGCCCTGGGCGTGATCGTGGTGCCGGCCCTGTATGTGGCCGTGCAGGGGCTGGCGGCGCGCTTCGGGGGCGGAAAGGGCGAAGGCCCGGAGGCCCCGGCGGCCCCGGAGGCGGGCGGAAAGCCGGAGTCCTGACGGGCGGATCGGCGCAATGAAGGAAACAGGCCCCGCGCGCGGTTGCGCACGAGGCCTGATTTTTTTGCGGATCGGTTGCTAGTTCACGAATTGTTCGCCGAAGATGCGCTCTTCCAGGGAGTGGCCGGGGTCGAAGAGAACGTCGGCGTGGCGTGTGGTGTCTTCGCGCACGGTCACGCTGGTCACCTTGCGCACCTCGTAGGAGTCGGCCGATGCGCCCACGGGCCGTTTATCCGCGTCGATAATGTCGAACCGGACCTCGGCGGTGTGGGGCAGGAGCGCGCCGTGCCAGCGCCGGGGCCGGAAGGGGCTGACCGGCGTCAGGGCCAGCACGTTGGACCCCAGCGGGATGATCGGGCCGCGCGCCGAGAGGTTGTAGGCCGTGGACCCGGCCGGGGTGGCGACCATGATGCCGTCGCCGACCAGGGTGTCGAGCCGGACCTGGCCGTTGATGCTGACACGGATGTGCGCGGACTGCTGCGAGTAGCGGAGCAGGGCGACCTCGTTGAAGGCCAGGGCGTTGTAGTCCTCACCGATGGTGGTCACGGCGTTCATGCGCAGCGGGTGCAGGACCTGGGTGCGGGCGGCGTTGAGCCGCCGCATCAGGTCGTCGGGGGAATACTCGTTGAGCAGGAAGCCCACGGTGCCCCGGTTCATGCCGTAAAAGGGGATGCCTGCACCCAGGTGGGCGTGCATGGTCCGCAGCAGGAAGCCGTCGCCGCCCAGAACCACGATGACGTCGGCCGCCTCCACGGGCGCCAGGGTGTAGCGTTTGGCCAGGGCATCGAGCCCGGCCTGGGCCTCGGGCGCCCTGGACGCCACGCAGGCAATCGTTTCGATGCGTTTTGCCGTGTTCATGCGGAAATGCTCCCGATCCCTCCGTATCACCGAAGGGAACTCCAGGTAAAGCCAAGAAAAAACCCCGGCGCGGGCCGGGGTTTCCTGGTTACGGAAGGCGCTTGTCGATGGGGATGTAGTTGCGCGGCGTGTTGCCCGTGTAAATCTGCCGGGGCCGGTGGATGCGGGTGGTGCCGTCGGTGTAGCTTTCGTTCCAGTGGGCGATCCAGCCGGGCATGCGGCCGATGGCGAACATCACCGGGAACATGTTCACCGGGATGCCCAGCGCGCGCAGGATCATGCCCGAGTAGAAGTCCACGTTGGGGTAGAGCTTGCGTTCGATGAAATACTCGTCGTTCAGGGCGGCCTCGGCCAGTTCCAGGGCGATGTCCAGGAGCGGGTCGTCGTAGCCCGTGGAGGCGAGCATGTCGTGGGCGGCCTGGCGCAGTATCTTGGCGCGCGGGTCGAAGCTCTTGTAGATGCGGTGGCCGAACCCCATGAGCTTGCATTCCTTGCGCTTCACGCGCTCGATGTATCCGGCAATGGAGGTCTGGCCGTCGCGGATCTCCTGGAGCATCTGGATGACGCCCGCGTTGGCGCCGCCGTGCAGCCGCCCCCACAGGGCGCAGATGCCCGCCGAGACCGAGGCGAAGAGGTTGGCCTCGGTGGACTGGACCATGCGCACGGTGGAGC
>JAZHDH010000005.1:0-8773 GCA_036584335.1 Pseudodesulfovibrio sp.
TGTTCGTAACCGGGACCACGCAGGGATACCTTGCCAACGCCGGCAAATCCCACCGCACCGGCCTGGAACTGGAGAGCCAGTACAAGCTGACCGGGGCCTGGACCCTGAAGGGGAGCGCCTCCTGGATCGACGCCCGCTTCGACGACTACGTGGATGCCAACAACAACATCAACTACGACCGGAAAAAAGTCTTCGGCGTTCCCGAATACTCCTACAACCTGGGCGTGGACTACCGCGAAAAGATCGCCGAGGACTGGACCCTGTTCGGCTACTCCGGCGTGACCGGATACGGGCCGCAGTATTTCGACAACGGCAACGAGGTCCGGCAGGCCGCCTACGAACTGGTCGACCTGCGCCTGGGCGTCGAGTGGAAATCGCTCACGTGCAGCCTGTGGGCCAAGAACGTGTTCGACGAGCACTATATCGCCTACGAGAACACCACGGCCGGTTTCGCCGAGGACGGCAGACCGCGCACCTTCGGCGCAACCCTGTCCTACGCATTCTAGCCGCCTTACCCGGAGTACGAACAATGCGAATGCGATGCAAGGGGTTGGGCGCAGACTCGGCCCACAAGATGTTCCTGCTGGCCACCATGTACTTTTGCCAAGCAATTCCCATGGGATACGTTTTCGGCACCCTGCCGGTGGCCATGCGCGAAGACGGCGTGTCCCTGGCGCGTATCGGCGGCCTTTTCGTGCTGCACCTGCCCTGGGCATTCAAATTCCTGTACGCCTCCAGGGTGGACAAGTACTACCTGCCGTCATTGGGACGCCGCCGCACCTGGATATTCCCCCTGCAATGGGTGATGGCCGGGCTGCTGTTGCTGGTCTCGCAGACCCCGCCGGACGTGTCGTTCAACGCCATGTTCGCGGTCCTGATGGCCCTCAACATCGTGATCGCAACCAATGACATCGCCGTGGACGGATACGCCACGGACATGCTGGAGGATCGCGAGCGGGCATGGGGCAACACCATCCAGGCCGGGGCACGCTACGTCGGGCTTTTCCTGGGCGGCGGGCTGATGCTCTTCCTGCACCGCTCCCTGGGTTGGCAATTCCTGTGCATCTCCCTGGCGGCCACGGTCCTCCTGCTCAGCCTCCCCGTGTTCCTGCACAGGGAGATCCCGCCGGTCCGCGTGAGGGACGAGGATGACGCCGACCCCGGTTTCGGCGTCCGGGCCTTCCTGCGGAAGCCGGACGTCCTGTGGCTGCTGCCCGTGCTCATCGCGCCCACGGCCTTCGCCTTCAGCGCCTACCAGATGCGCACGCCCCTGTTCGTCGACCTCGGGCTGGGCTCCCCCACGCTCGGCAAGCTGACCATGCAGTTCGCCGTTCCCCTGGGGGTGGCGGGCACCGTGGCCACCGCCTGGATCATGAACCGGTTCGGCAGCAGGGCTTTCATGCGCCTGTTCTGCATCCTGTCCGCAGCGTTGTCGGCCTTTGCGGTGCACCTCTCCGTGACGGGGAGCGTCAGCGCCCTTCAGGCGGGAATCATCCTCTGCCTCGACAACATCCTCATCGGCGGAGTCAACGTCTGGGGATTCACGCTGATGATGCGCGCCAGCGCCGGGAAATACGCGGGGACGGGCTTCGCCGTGCTGAGCAGCCTGTACATTCTGTTCCCGCTCGCCGCCGCCCCGCTCATGGGGTGGCTTGGCGACAGGTTCGGCTTCACCTTCCTGTATTCCATGCTCACGGCCTGCATCCTCGCCGGATTCCTCGTTGCCGAAGCCACGCTGAAACTCGCGCCCGGGAAGACCGACGCAAAAACAATGCCCGAAACTTTCGGGACGGAACTCCAAGGAGAATTGAAATGAGCGAACAGCCCAAAAGCATGAAGCCGTTCAGCGGCGAGCATGCACGAATCTACGACAAAATGGCGACCAGGGCCGACTGGCTGGACCCCGACATCCTCTTCGGGCTGGCCTGGCGGCACATTTCCCCGGGCCAGACAGTCCTGGATCTGGGCATCGGGACCGGGCTCGGCTCGATCCTGTTCCACCAGGCGGGGCTGCAGGTGGTCGGCCTTGATTCCTCCCGCGAAATGATGGCGGTATGCGAAGGCAAGGGGTTCGCCTCCCGCCTGCTGGAACACGACGTCACCACGGCCCCCTATCCGCTGGAGGAAGCGTCGGTGGATCACGCGGTGTGCTCCGGATTGCTCCATATCATTCCGGACCTGTCGGTCGTTTTCGCGGAAGTGGGACGCGTCATGAAAAAAGGCGGGGTCTTCGCCTTTGTCGTACCCCGCTCCGATACCGGAGAGCCCTGCCTGAAAGAGATGAAAAACCACGACGGGCACAGCGGGGCGACGTTGCATCTCCAAACGAAGGCGGCCGTCGCCTCGATGCTGCAACAGGGCGGCCTCGAACTGACGCACGGGCTCCACTACACGTCAACGGCCATCGGCAGGCAGGAAATGGGCTTCCTGGCCTGCCTGGCCCATCGTCGTTGACCCGCCTCAATCGGCCCGGAAGCAGGCCAGATAGGTATGTTCCAGGATGCGTTCCGATTCCTTTCGGAACCCCAGGGGAGCCGCCAGGGCCGCCACCTCTTCCGGGGACAGGCGGGAATGCAGGGGGGGGCCGAAGTCGGCCTCCTCCTTTTTGCATTCCAGCACGGCCAGCATTCCGCCCGGCCGCAGGATTCGCCGGATTTCGGCCAACAGCCCGTCCGCCTTTTCGCGGACCCACCGTATGTGCAGAACCGTTCCGAGCATGGCGACGTCCGCCCTGCCGTTTTCCAGGGGCAACCGGTCGGTGATGTCGCAAACCAGTCCGTTTATCCCGGCGGCTCCCGGGACCCGGCCACGGGCGTTCAACCAGTCTATGGACGACTGGAGCTGATCCAGGGCAACCACCCGGCCCGTTTCTCCCACAATTGCCGCAGCGGCCAGGCTGTAGTCCCCGGCTCCGCACCCCACGTCCACAAAGACGTCTCCCTTTCCCAGGGCCATATGGCCGAAAACGGCTTCGGGCGCCTGAAGCCAAAAACTGCTGGGGCCGTGCCCACCGGAGGAAGTCCGGTCTCCCCTGCATTGATTCTTCCTGTCATGCATGACGGTCTCCTTTCCCGTGAATCGTTGCTTTCCGGGCGCACGAATCGCATACGCCGTACAGACAGGTGGACTGGCGGCGCAGGACAAAGGCGTAGGCCGCAGCCAGCTCCCGATATCGGCGGATCACCTCCGGGTCCTTCACGTCAAAGGCCTGCCCGCACCGTTCGCAGACAAGGTGCAGATGCGATTCGGAATCACCCAGCCGCTCATAGCGGCTCTGGCCGTCGCCGAACTCCAGCCTGCGCACTATCCCTGACTGCCGAAACAGTTTCAGGGTGCGATAGACCGTGGCGATGCTCAAGGAATGGCCACGCGTTGCGGCCTCTTCGAGCAACGCCTCCGGAGTGAGGTGCTCCTCCGTGCGGCAGAGTACATCCCAGACGGCCTCGCGTTGGGCCGTCCGCTTGAAAGCCCGTCGCCGCAGAGCCCGGGCAAACGGACAACCGGGCTCTTCCCCGCTGCGGCCGGGGACCGCCAGACCGTGATCGACAGCGCGCATGGCGCACCTCCCTGTTTAACCGTCGCCGCAACGGGCCACGCCCTGCGAACGTGCAAGGGCTATGGTCGGCCGAAGTGATTCGATGAGACCGATGGTCCTTTCATGCACCGCCCTGAGGTCGTGCGAATTGGGCCTGTCCCGTATATCGCCCAGTCTCCCCCGTTCATTCATGAAGCGCATCTTTTCCGGGACAAAAGCGCCGGGGATGGCCCACTCCGCCGCCACGGCGATGCCCAAATGGTCGAAAAGCTGCCCCATGTATTTCAGGGCCGGAACCGCCTCGGCCTCGCCTGTATGCGGCCCCCCGTACGTGCAGTATACGCAGGCGAACTTGCCGCAGAGGCGGGGAGAACCGGGCAGGATGAGCCCCTCCTCCCTCGCGTGCTTCAGTTGCCTGTCGATCCATTTGAGCATGCCCTTGCCGGGCAGCCAGGTATAGACGCCCGAACCGATGAAAATGACGTCTGGCTCCAACAGAGAGATGGGCTGATCCCCTGTGCCGACATTGAGGGAAGCCACCGTGCAATCCAGACCGGAGCAGGCGCGCCCGATCTCGCGGTGGATCTTTTCGGTATGGCCGTTGAGCGAAGCGAAGATGTTCAATACCTTGATCATTATCATTCCCGTGGTTGCAGGTTGTCGTCAAAAACAGGCGGCCGCCGCTATAGGTAGTGCAGAAACGACTCGACTTTGATCCGGTCATTGGCGTTGGGGTTGCCGTCGAAGGTCAGGCTCAGCTGGGGGATGTCCCCCGCCGCGCGGTTCCTGAGGATATCCAGCGAAATCCCGGTATTTTCATACATCGAGGAGACAAACATGATCCCGTCCGGCCCGGGCAGGACGCCACTGGCCTTGACGCTGCGGTATCTGCCGAAGGCTCCGGCATAATACCCGAGGCTCCTGTCCGCTTCGAGCATGAGCGACTCCAGGTCCGGCTCGAAATGACTCTGTGGCCCGAGTTCCTCGCCGACTATCCGCACAAGCCGTTGGAAATCACAAAGAAGGCAACGGCGTTCCTTGTTTTTGGGGTCGGCGCCCAGGACCAGATGATCCCGCCAAAAACTCCAGAGGTATTCGCTGAGCGGGGCAAAAATCACCCGGTGACCGGCCGCTTCCAGCCGCTTGAAGGTGTTGTCGTTGAGAAAGTCGTTGAACATGACCAGCGGCTCCCCCAGGACGAAAACGCGTTTGCCCGGGATCGGCTTTCCGTTCCAGATGCGGATGTGCCGGGCGACGGAGGCGAGCAGGCGCAGGTCAAGGGTCCCGTTTCGCTCGTTCTCCAGGAGCGTATCCAGGACATCATCCCGGTATTCGGGCGGCGCAAGCAGCACCAGATCGCCCGCCAGGAGGCACAGGAACATGGACTGGACGTGATCGTCCTCCATATCCAGCAAGTCCTCGACAAACGGCGCGCAGACGCCGACCCCGCCGTACCCGTTTTCGTCCAGCTTCGTCCGCACGAAGCGGGCGTACTGGCCGTCCACCTCCGCTCCCTCGTTTTGCGGCAGCACCACCGTCGAACGGTTCGGGCGGACATCCGGGAAGCGCAGGGTATGCAGCAGGTCTCCCAGCAGGGCCGCCAGCGAGAAGTACTCGTTGGTCACCGTGTGGCGTCGGCCCATATCCACCGAGGCCGCGCTGCTCGAATGCAACAGGCCGACCTTCATCCCCCGCCTCCGCATGGATTCCGCGAACAACCGGGAATAGGGATGCAGATTGGGCAACAGCAGCGTATCGCCGCCCCGCCTGACCTCCTCCGCCATGTTCACCCGGGTCTCCGGCGCTCCCTTGGCGCGGGCGGGTTCGGCTCCCCGCTGCTCCAGGCTGTTGACAAAGGCCTCCACCCTGGTGATGACGCCCACCGCCGACGAGTGCTCGTCCACCTCGATGGTCAGGTACGGCTTGTCGCCCATGATTTCCCGGAAGTAATGCGCGGTCACCGTATCCGGGCCGCAACCGTGATGCGTCAGGAAGATCGCATACAGGTCCGGGTGGCCCGCCACCACCTTGCCCGCTTCGAGGATATGCTGGGCAAAGGGCCAGTACATGTTCGGATGCCGATCGAATATCCCGGCCTCCGGCAGGGCGTAGAACGGCAGGGTCCGATAGCCCATCTCGGCGAGCCTGTCCGGGATGCCGAGGTTCAGCACGGGATCGGCCACGCCATATATCTTTGATATGAGCACGAAGGTCTTCCGGCCCGGCGCAAGGCCCTGGAGATCCCTGCCGCGCGCCTCCACCCGGGCTTCGAATTCCTTGAACGACCGCATGGCCACCTGCAGGGCGGCCACGGTCTGCTCCTTGTTGGCCCCGATCTCCCAGCCCATGTCCATGAAGACCTTCTGCATGAACTCCATTCCCTGGTTGAAGGCGATGGTCGGCGCCAGCAGCCTGATGCCCCTGGATTCGAGATCCATGGCCTTGTTGATGATCTTGAAGGCGGCCTGCATGTAAGGGCAGCCGTAATTCTGCCTGGACTCGGAACCGGGATGGGCGACGGTGTACAGATCCGGGAAAAAGAGAAAGTCCACCCCTCTCTCCACCAGCTGGGCGGCATGGCCGTTGATCAGCTTGACCGGATAGCAGGTCTCGTCCAGGGAGCATTCCTGGGCAAGAAGGACCGTCTGCTCGCAGGTGGGATCGGAGAGGACCACGTTGCAGCCCAACGCCTTGAAAAAGGGATGGAACAGAGGGAACATCCCGAAGGTGAACAGTGCGCGCGGAATCCCCACGGTCTTTCTGGCCGGGTCCACCTCCGGGTCGTAATCCCGGAAAATGAACTCCTGCATCTCACGATTGAAAGCCGATTCCGCCGGGACAGGCCCTTTTCCGAGAGAGTCTGCCCCTGGCTCTTCGGGCGGGAGGAAACCCTTGAACGCGGTCTCCGTGCGATTCCCGGCCGCCATCGCCTCCCTGGCCAGAATGGCCGCCCCGTAGGCCCCGGTAACGCTGAAGAAAGGAGGCACCGCGACCTTCTTTCCCGTCACCGCGCGGAAGGCGTTGACCACGCCCTGGTTGTGCGCCACCCCTCCCTGGAGAAAGACCTTGCTCCCCACGCGCTTGTTGCTGACGACCCGATTCATGTAATTCTTGACGATGGAATAACACAGTCCCGCAGCCAGGGAGGCGATGGCGGCGCCCTGCGCCAGATGGGCGGCGATGCTGCTCTCCATGAAGACCGTGCACCGCTCCCCCAGGCCGATGGGCGCGGCCGAGGCCAGGGCGTTCGGCCCCATCTCCTCCAGGGGCAATCCCAACTTCTTGGCCTGTTCCTCGATGAAGGAACCGGTTCCGGCCGCGCAAATCTTGTTCATCTGAAAGTCCGTGACCACCCCGTTCTCCAGGGCGATGTACTTCGAATCCTGCCCGCCTATCTCGAAGACGGTGTCCACCTCGGGATCAATGGCGACGGCCGCACGGGCCTGGGCCGTTATCTCGTCCCGGACCAGGTCGGCGCCGACCATGCGCCCGATCATGTGCCTTCCCGAGCCGGTCACCCCGACTCCGGCCACGCGAATCCCGCCTCCCGCCTCCCGGGCCAGTTGCTCCAGCCCCTGCCTGACGGCGCGAGCGGGATCGCCCGCCGTCCTGAGATAGAGATACCGCAGGACGCGATCCTCACCATCGGCCAGCACCAGGTTCGTGCTGGTGGAGCCCACGTCTATCCCCAGCCAGGCATCGACCAAAGCCTCGGCCGGACGCGGCGCGCAGTCGTGCCTGCCGTCCGCGTCCCCCTTGCCGAACCCCACAAGGGGCGCAAGCCTGACCGCCTCCCGCGTGTACAGGTCGACCGGCCCGGCCTGGTCCAAAAACCCGGCAAGGGAAAACAGATCCAGCGAAAGGGATTGCTCGGCGGCGAGTATTGCCGCTCCGACGGCGACGGCCTTGTTTGCCTCCTCATGGATGTGCAGTTGGTTCTCATCAAGGCCGAGAACCGCCCGCATGGCTTCCCGGATGGTTTTGTTGCCGGCCACTCCCCCCGCGAAAAAGACCGGGGGCGTCCGGGGCAGGCCGTGCATGACCGCGCTCCGGTAGTTCCTGACCACGGCATGGGCGAGGCCGACCAGGATGTCGGCGACCGGGACCCCCTCCTGCTGGTGATGGGTAATATCCGTCTTGGCGAAGACGCTGCACCGGCCGGCGATGCGGGGAACGCTCGCCGCCCCCTGCGCCAGGACCGCGTAATCCTCGATGCCCACCCCCAGCCTGGACACCTGCTCCTCCAGAAACGACCCGGTTCCCGAAGAGCAGTTGGACGTCATGGAAACCCGGACCCCGCTCTTGTCCTCCGGCGTGAAGCCGGTAATGAATTTCGCCGTCTGGCCGCCCATTTCCACTATCGACGCGCAGGCCCCGTCCAGGAACAACACCCCTTCGACCAACGCCGCGACCTCATTGACGGACTCGAAGTCCCCGGACTCCGACAGCAGGGAAGCGCCGCTGCCCGTGACCGAGCCAACGGCGATGCCCGCCGCTTCCGGCATGCGCAGGATTCCCCTGACCATCCCGGCCAGCACACGGGCCGCTCGGCCCCTGTGCAAGGCGTACTCCGTGTGAACCAGCGTATTCGAGGCGTCCAGTATGGCTATTTTGACCGACGAATACCCTATGTCGATTCCGATGCTGTACATTTGATCCGTCTCCTTGCGTGTTGATCATCCGCAGTTCCGCCCCGGCCTGCGCTCCCCCGCTGGGCCGCAGGACGGATATCCGCCACCGGACAGAATGCTATCCGATCAATAGTTAAATTGCTTAACTAAAAAACCACAAAAAATGCCCTCGAAATACCTGCGCATCAGCCCTGGGCGTTGCCGACAATGCCGAGGCCCTCCACCTGGAGGAGGCCCTGCCCGGCGCACCCCCGGCACACGGTCACTCCGTCACCGCGCGAAACGCCTTTGACCGCCATGAACGGCTCGCCGCAGACAGGGCATGCGGTCGCCACGAATGACCGCGCCATACGGCTCATTGCGCAACGCACGGTTTTCCATGGCGTAACTCCCCCCTCTCCCCAGCGGAACCGTGAATTCCCCCCCCCGTGCTTCGACCCTATACGCGCTCCCTATTTTATTAAGCAGCTTAACAATTTGCTCAAAAAAAATTACTCGACCCGCTGGACCCCGTCGATCCGGCGGTCAACCAGTCTTTCAACCGCGCCCAGCACATCGGCGGCTGCGGCCATCTCCTCTTCGGAAAACTCGTCTATCATCTCCAAAA
>JAZHDH010000006.1:0-8674 GCA_036584335.1 Pseudodesulfovibrio sp.
CTGCCAGGCGAGCCCGCGGCTCGGCGCGGCGACGGCCGCCCCCGCAGCCCCCAGCGCCCCCAGAAAGGTTCGGCGTGACACTGTCATGTTGCTCCTCCTGTTTTTTTCAGGCAATTAAAGACGCTTTACGCACAAACAATAGGACAATTCAACAATGATTGCATTGATGTCCGTCAATTTTTATCCGATTTATAACACATGAAAAACTATACCTTGTTACGCGGAATTCCCCTTTTCGCGGACCTCGATGACGACGCCGTGCGCGCCCTGGCCGAGCGGGCGGCCGTCCGCGACTGCGAGGCTGAAGAGCGCATCGTCAACCAATCCGAAAGCATACAGGCTTTCTACCTTGTCCTTTCGGGCCGGGTGAAGATTTTCCGGAGCAATGCGGAAGGCAAGGAGCAGATTCTCTACCTCATCGCGGCGGGCCAGCCCTTCTGCTTCTGCACGGCGTTCACGGACACACCGTATCCGGTCAGCGTCACCGCGCTGGAGAAAAGCCGCGTGGCCGACATCCCGGCCTCGGCCATGGAAGACCTGGCCCGGCAGCAACCCCTGCTGCTGCTCAAGATCATGCAAACCCTGGCCAGTCGGCTGCTGGAGGCGATGAGCCTGGTGGATTCCCTGTCCCTGCTCGGGACCCGGGAGCGGGTGGCGGCCTTCCTGCTGCACGAGGAAGCGGCCGCGCGCGCGGGAGAGGGGCGCGCCTTCATCCTGTCCATCTCGCACCGGGAGATGGCCAAGATCCTGGCGACCACGCCGGAGACCCTGTCGCGCACCATCCAGAAGTTCCGCAAGGACCGGCTGATAGAGGCCAGCGGCCGGACCATCCGCATTCTGGATCGGGCGGGCCTGCGCGCCGAAAGATAGGGATCAGCAGGCGGCCAGCGCCGCGTGGTCGAGGAGGAGGATCTCGGACCCGTCCATGGCCACGAGCCCGTCGTCGGCCATCCTGCGCAGGGCGCGGGACAGCGCCTCGGGGGTGACCCCGATGATCTTGGACAGCTCGCGGTAGGAAATGTCGAGAACGACCCGGCCGCCGATCTCGCGGCTCAGGAAATAGGCGGCCAGGCGCGAGGGAACCTGCCGAAGCGAGAGGGAGTCGATCATGTCCATGGCGTCCTTGAGCCGCCGGGCCATGACCCGCATCATGTTCAGCAGTATGGACGGGTCTTCGCGGACCATGGCCTCGAACCGGACCGGATCGATGACCAGCACCTCGCTGTCCTCCAAGGCCCCGAGGTTGGCGGGCAGCCGCCCATCGGAAAAGGACGAGCACAGGCAGAACGGCTCGCCCGGCCCGAAGACGAAGATGGTCTGCTCCTTGCCCTCCTCGGACATCTTGAACAGCTTGACCTTGCCCGTGAGCAGCACGTGCATGCCCTGGGCGGCCCGGGCCTCGGTGAAGAACAGGGCCTTCTTCGGAATGCGCGTGACCGAGGCCTGCCCGACCAGCCGGTCGAGCTGCTCCGGGCTCAACCCGGCGAACACGGGAAATTCCCGCATCGCTGCCCGCAGTCCGTCCCTCTCCATGCTCCCTCGCTTTTTTTCGAAAATATCGCGCCCGTTGATCGAGATCAATGCGCACCCGCCCCGGCTCGGCCATGATGAAGGCAACCAAAGGAGGAACCCATGTCCGTCACCGTCCGCTGCCCCCATTGCTCCCACGAACAATCCGTGGAGTCCCTCGGCGATTTCCGCCCCTTTTACGTCACCTGCGCGGATTGCGCCAGTCGATTCATCTGCGAACCCGTGCAGAGCGGGATGGTCGTCTACAGGGAGGGCGAAGCGCCCTGTTGCTCCGACCCGGAATGCCGGGCCACCGAGATGGGCGGTTCCGGCAACGAATAGCCCAGCCAAGGAGAATCCCCGATGATGAAACGGGTCCGAACCGTCTCGTCCCACCTGGTCATCGCCATGGCCTCCATCGTCCAGGTCCGGTCCGCCGCCTGGCACGTGCGCCTGATCCCCGCGCTCTTCGGCCCCGAAGCCGAACCGGAGCCGGTCGTAGCCACCTAGCTTTCAGCATCCTCCTCCAAAACCGAAACGGCGGCCTCCTTCGGGAGACCGCCGTTTCACTTGGGGATCGGTGCTATCGGGAAGCCTCCGGCGGCCCTCCCGGGTGGCTTAAGGCAGGGCCTTAAGAATCCCGTTTTCGCCTTCGGCGAGGGTTTTCCAGGCTTCGCCAGCCGAACCCGTAAAATAGCCCCCGCGAAGCGGAGCCAAAAAGTTTGGGAGATTCCCAAGAACCTTTTTCAAAAGGTTCTTGGGCCGCCGGAGGCATTCAAAAACACCCAACCTGCGCATCCCCTTACAAGAACAACGCATAGGCCGTGGCTCCGACCATGGCCACGGCCAGGAACACGGTCACGGCCTGGTGCACGGCGCGCGAGGAGAGCAGGCGCATCAGCGCCATCCCGGCCACGCCCCACAGGCTGTGGCACGTCACCTGGAAAACCAGGAACGTCAGCAGGAACACGGCCAGCCGCTGGCCGAACGGCCAGCCCGTTCCGGCCAGCTGGCTGAACCCGACCACGGACATGGCCCAGCTCTTGGGATTGGTCGGATGCAGGAACACGCCCTGGACGAAGGTCAGCCGTTCCGTGGCTCCGGCCATGCCCACGCGCATGGTCACGATCTTCCAGGCCAGGTACACGATGTAGGCCATGCCCGCGCAACGCAGCCCCCAGGCCGCCCGGGGCGAAGCCAGAAGCAGCCCGCCCAGCCCCACGCCGACCAGGGTGTTCAGGCACAGCGCTCCCACCGTGGTCCCGGCCAAAAAGGGCAACGCCGCCCGGAAGCCCACGCTCTGGCCGAGCGCCATCATCGAAAGATTGCCCGCGCCGGGCGTGCCGGTCATGACGATGACGAACAGGACAAAGGCGATGTAGCTATCCGGGATCATACCCTTCCTCCTTGGTGCACCCCCCTTGCGGACGTCCGGCCCCATGCCGATCCCGCGCCGGAAGGTCATGATCATCGCCTTGTACGGTTGACATTGTATGGGGTCAATGAAACTATTGTCTGCATGACAATATACGCACCCGAACTGGACGGCGGGGGCGGGCCGCTCTACCTGGAGCTGGCCGACGCCATAGAGCGCGACGTGGCCGCCGGGACGCTGCCGCCCGGCATGCGCCTGCCCACCCACCGCGACCTGGCCGACGCCCTGGCCATCAACGTCTCCACGGTCACGCGCGGCTACCGCGAAGCCGAGAAGCGCGGCCTGGTCTCGGCCACGGTGGGGCGCGGCACCTTCGTCTCGTCCGACGCGGCCACGGCCACGGCCATGGTCGCCTTCGAGCCCGCCGCCGCCGGGACCATCGAGATGGGCCTGGCCTCGCCCCTGCACCACCTGGACCCGGACCTGACCGACGGATTCCGGCGCATCACCCGACGCAAGGCCCCGGAGTCCTTCATGCGCTACGTGGACCCGCGCGGCCTGCCCGAACACCGCGAGGCCGGAGCCGCCTGGGCCGCCCGCTACGGCCTTAAGACCGACGGCTCGTCCGTCATCGTCTGCGCCGGGTCCCAGCATGCCCTGACCTGCTGCCTGACCGGCCTGTTCCGGCCCGGCGACCGCATCGCGGCCGACGCCCTGACCTACCCCGGCATCAAGACCCTGGCCGCCATGCTCGGCCTGCGCCTGGTGCCCGTCGCCATGGACGGCCAGGGCATGCGGCCCGAAAGCCTCGACGCCGCCTGCCGCCGCGACGCCGTCAAGGGCCTCTACCTCATGCCCGGCCTGCACAACCCCACCACCGTGACCATGCCCGACGACCGGCGCGACGCAATCGCCGCCCTGGCCCGCAGGCACGACCTGACCATCGTCGAGGACGACGCCTACGCCCTGACCGCGTCCCCCCTCCCCGCCCCGGTCGCCGCCCGCGCGCCCGAACGCTCGGCCTTCGTGGCCGGGCTGTCCAAGGCCGTGGCCGCCGGTCTGCGCGTCGCCTTCCTGGCCGCCCCGCGCCCCCTGCTCCAGCCCCTGGCCCAGAGCGTGCTCAACACCATCTGGATGGCCCCGCCGCTCAATGTCGAGCTGGCCGCCGCCTGGATCAACGACAACACCGCCGACCGCACCGTGCAGCGCAAACGCGCCGAGGCCGCCCGACGCTACATGCTCGCCTGCGACGCCTTCGAGAACCTGCGCTTCAGGGGCAAAAGCGGCTCCTTCTTCCTCTGGCTCGACCTGCCCGAACCCTGGACCGGCCAGGCCTTCGAGGCCCGCGCCCGCCAGATGGGCGTCAACGTCTTCGGCGCCCAGCGATTCGCCGTGGGCGAAACCCCGCCGCCCCGCGCCGCGCGCATCGCCCTGAGCGGCGAGACCGACCTCGAACGCTTCAGGCGGGGGCTCGCCGTTCTGGCCGCAATCCTGCGCGGCGACTGCGCTTCTCCGGCTCCATCTTGACTTTGTCGCCGAGCGGTGAAACGGTTGCTCATGACCTCTAAAACCCGCGCCACCACCGACATGCTCGAACTGGGCCGCATCGCCGCCCTGCGCCACCTTGATCCCGACCCGGCCCCGGCGCTGCGCCATCTGGCCGAACACGGGCGGCCCGAAGACCTGCTCCACTGCGCCGACTCCCGGGGCCTGCCCGATCACCGCTCCGCCGGAGCCGACTGGGTCGCCCGCTTCGGCCTCGCCGTCGAGCCGGAAAACATCCTCGTCTGCACCGGCGCGCAACACGCGGCCTGCTGCTGCCTGGCCGCCCTGGCCCGGCCCGGCCATCGCATCGCCGTCGACGCCCTGTCCTACCCCGGCTTCCTCTCCCTGGCCGCGCCCTACAACGTCCAGATCGTGCCCGTGACCATGGACGCGCACGGCATGCTGCCCGACCGGCTCGACGCCCTCTGCCGCTCCCACGCCATCCACGGCCTCTACCTCATGCCCACCGTGCACAACCCCACCGCCCTGTGCATGCCCACCCAGCGCCGCGAAGCCCTGGCCGCCCTGGCCCGCAAACACGACCTGCTCATCATCGAGGACGACGCCTACGCCCTGACCCGGCCCGACCGCCCCCTGCCCCTGGCCGCCCACGCGCCGGAACGGACCCTCTTCATCGCCGGACTGACCAAAACCCTCGCGCCCGGCCTGCGCATCGGCTACCTGGCCGCACCGCCGCACATGAGCCAATCCCTGGCCCGCGCCGTCACCGCATCCATCCGCATGACGCCGCCCATCACCGCCGCCATCGCCGCACAGTGGATCGCCGACGGCACCGCCGACCGCACCCAGCTCGCCAAGCAAACCGAATCCGCTCAACGCCAAACCCTCGCCCACACCATCCTCGGTCGGCGCCAGCCCCTCTCGCACCCCCACAACTACTTCCTCTGGCTGCCGCTGCCCGCCCCCTGGACCGCGCCCGCCTTCGAACAGGCCGCCCTCGAACGCGGCGTCAACGTCCGGGGCGCCCACCGATTCTCCCCGCACCCCCACGCAGCCCCCGCCGCCGTCCGTGTGTCGCTGACAGCGGAAAGCGACGTGAAGAGGCTGAAGAAGGGGCTGGAAGCGCTGGCGGAGCTGCTGGACGGGTAGCGGGAGAAAGGCCTGCCCCCGAAGGCCTCAGAGTGTTGACAAAGCCCACTCTGGCAGGTTGCTGAGGAAGATTCGAGTGCAAGGCGCAAAAAAAGGCAAGACCGACGCGCAGATACAATACGCGAGGGTTTGCCTTTTTTGAAGCAACGCAGCAATCGGACGTTTTTCAACAGCCTGTTAAGCGGAAGGCTTGGCGGGTGGCGGCATTATCTTCTTTTCCACCGCATTCACACCGCTTCCCGCGTGGGTATCGCAGATAGCGGCAACGTGACCGGCGGCAGCCGAGCCCTGCGCCCCCGATGCCCACGACGCCATGGTGCCGAAAACAGCTCATTTGTGCAGAGCGTCGGGGACGACGATGGCTCCCGTGCGGATCTTGTCCTCGAGAGCGCGAAGGCTCGCCTTGATCCCGGACGGCACGCGATCCGCCGTGAACCGCATCGGGCTCAGGCCCACGCCGCCGTCGGCCAGGGAGTGGTTCACCACCCCCGGGGCGAATCCGCCCTGCAGAAAGCGTTCGACCGTCTTGTACGTGACCGTGTCCAGCCGCTTCATGACGCTCGTGAGCACATGCCCCTTCGCCAGGTGGTCCTGGTCCGCATCCACACCGATGGCGAAGACGTCGTGCTCGACCGCCGCGCGTATGACGCCGAGCCCGGAACGACCGGCCACCCCGAACACGATCGCCGCACCCTGATTGTACATCGCATCAGCCAGGGCATGGGCTTTGGCGGGGTCGGTGAATCCCTCATGGTCCAGGCCGGGGCGAACGTAGTCGATGAACACCTTCACGGTGGGGTCGGCATGGGCCGCCCCGGCCAGGAAGCCGTCCCGAAACGCGAAGATGACGGGGTATTCCGCGCCCCCCACGAATCCGATCCTGCCGCCGGGCGTCATCCAGGCCGCCAGGGCTCCGGCCAGAAACGACGCCTCCTGCTGGGCAAAGGTGGTGGAAAGCACGTTGCCGTACCCGGGCAGGGCGATGTCGTTGAGCAGGAATTTCACTTCGGGATGGGCCGGGGCTACGTTTTTCACCGTATCCAGCATGGTCACGCCGTTGGTGACGACGAGGTCCGGCTTCATGCCCAGCAGCCGTTCCATTCCCTTGTCGTTTTCACCGGGATCGGGGACGACGTACACCAGCTTGATGCCCAATTTCTCCTTGGCCTCGGTCAGGCCGAGCATGGTCATGTCGTTATAGGACTGGTCTCCCAGGCCCGCCTCGGTGACCAGAAACCCCACCACGGTCTGCGCCAGGGCGCTGCCGGGCAGCAACAAAAAACCCATGAGGATCAGGAATGAAAAGCGCATGAATACTTCCTCCGTCTAGTCGTGCTGCACATTGGCCCAGACCTGCTCGGCGGTCATCTCCACCCCCTCCAGGGTGACGGTGGTATCGCCATAGGTGATGACGGTGCTGCCTTCCTGCACCGTGACCCCGAGCTGGCCGGGGTTCTGGATGCCGTTGAAGGCGAGCTGGTCCTCGCCGGGGCGGAAATCGGTGATCACGTCCTGACCGTCGTGGCTGTCGAAGACGAACACGTCGCTGCCCGAGCCGCCGCTGAGGATATCGTTGTCGTCCCCGCCGTCGAGGGTGTCGTCTCCCGCGCCGCCGATGAGGGTGTCTTCCCCGTTCTGGCCGGAAATCATGTCGTCGCCGTCGCCGCCGTCCATCAGGTCGTCGCCGTCCGAGTTGAACTTGAGCCAGCCATCATCGTCGCCATACATGACGTCATCGCCCTCGCCGCCACTCATGGTGTCGTCCCCCTGGCCGCCGTCCATCAGGTCGTCGCCGCCGCCGCCGTCCAGGGTGTCGCCCCCCCAGCCGGAGTTGATGGTGTCGTCGCCGTCACCACCCTGTATCTGGTCGTCACCGTCGTAGCCGACGATCCAGTCGTTGCCGCCGCCGCCATCCAGTTGGTTGTCCCCGGATATACTGCCGAATATTTTATCGTCGCCGTCGGTGCCGGTCAGGTTGCTGCCGGTCTTGCCGCCGACCACGGCGGACAGCTCCGTGTCGGAGAGCTCTTCCGAGGGCGGCGCGAGCAGATCGCGCACCTCGGCCTCGCCGATGGAGAGCCCCAGCTTGCGGCCCACGGCCACGGCCGCCTGGATGCGGGCTTCCAGCGTGGGCAGGGAAAGGATGCGCGCCCGGGTCTCGGGGTCGCGGAGAATAGCTTGGTACAATGCGGAGCCGGTAGTGGTCACAAGGAACTCCTTGCAGGTTGAACGTTCGATTCGATGCAACCCCGCTCCCAGACCGATGGCGGGGGGGGGAAATACTCAAAACAGCAAACACTCGGGCGGCGGGCTCGTCCCCTTTGAGGACTGTCGGGTGGCCGAGGCCTCCTGCCCAAATCCGGACGGAGGTCCGGGGCCGCCTTACAACTGACCGCCCGCCTTGTTTAAGATCAACAAGGTGGGCAATAGTTTCCTTGCAACAAGATGAATTCTTTTCCTGAAGGCCTCGGCCCGGCGCGGGTCTTGGGCGGCGCGCGGATTTGCCCAAAGCGGCCGCCGCAACCATCCCCCGGCGCTATTGCAGCGTCTTGATGAACGAATCCGCTTCGGCCATGGATTTTTCCATTTCCCTGATCAGGCTGCCCACGTTGGTGCGGATGGTGGTGAGTTCGCCTTCAAGTGCGGCGATGGCCTTGGCGTTGAGGTTGTGCTTGAGGTAGAGCACCTGATCCTTGAAGGCGGCGAGCACGGGGTCCATCTTGGCGGCGGCGCGTCGCATGGATTTGATGAGCGTATTGTAGCGGGCCTTGGTGGCGTTCAGTTTCTTCTGGCTGTCGGCCTTGAGTTTGGCGTTGGAGTACTGCTTGATCTCGGCGGCCCATTCGTCGAAGAGCGCCTTGGCCACGTCCTCGACCGAGGCGATGCGGTCGCGCACGGTACCGGCGCGCGCTTCGCAGTCGTCGTATTCGTTGCTCAGGGTCTCGTATTTTTCCTCGAGCTTGCCGCCGTCCACGCTGACCACGCTCTTGTAGCGTTCCAGGGCGCTCGCGAACTGCTCCTTGGCGTCCTGCTGCGACTCGCGCGCGTTTTCCACGCGGTCGGCCAGGATCTCGCGCTTGTCGTAGCCGAGCTTCTCCATGCCCGCGTAGTAGGCCTTCTGGCAGCCGAGGGTGA
>JAZHDH010000007.1:0-34088 GCA_036584335.1 Pseudodesulfovibrio sp.
AGCAGTATGAAGAAATAGAGGAACTGCCGTTTGCCGTGGCGGAAGACGGCGTAGCCCAGGGCCGGGATGAGCAGGAAGAAAAGGAGCGCTCTGGAGGAGAGCAGCGGCATGATCACGTCGAAGAGAGCCAGCCGCCACTCCTGGTTGATGAGCAGCAGCAGGTGCAGGTCCAGGGTCGGGGTCAGAAAAAACATGAGGCTCCTTGCGGGATGGGGTTTTCGGGGGTCATACCGCCCTTTGGCCCGGTCCGCAACGGGTGCGCTTGTCAAAGTCCCCAAATTCGTTCACAAGGAGAGCCCATGATTCCTGCAAGCGACAGAGCGCGGCTGGCTCTGACCATGCCCAGACTGAGCCGCTATGGCGGCGCGGAGTCCTTTGCCTGGAGGCTGGCCGAGGCCCTGGCCGCGCGCGGCCACGCCGTGGACTTCCTCTGCGCCCGCTGCGAAACCGAGCCGCCCGCCGGGGTGACGCCCGTGACCGTGGGCCGGTTCGGCGGCCTGCGGCTGATCAAGACCCTGTGGTTCGCGGCCATGGTTGACCGGGCCGTGAAGCGGGGCGGCTACGACCTGGTTTTCGGGCTGGGCAACACCGTGAATCAGGACGTCCTGCGCGTGGGCGGAGGACCCATCACCGTGTTCCAGCAGTTGTCGAAGCGCGCCTGGCCAGCCGGATTCGCCCGCGAATGCAAGATGCTGCGGCGGCGGCTGGCTCCGGTGAACTGGGTCATCCGCTGGCTCGACGCCGCGCGCATGCGCCGCACGCCGCACATCGTCTGCGTGTCCCACCTGGTGCGCGACTGGGTGGTGCAGGCCCATCCGCACCTGCGCCGCGACGGCATCAAGGTCATCTACAACCGGCCGGACCTGGACCGTTTCGCCCGTGTCGGCGAAGAGGAGCGGCTGCGGCTGCGGGAGGCGGCCGGGATCGCGCAGGACCGGTTCGTCATCGGCACGGCGGCCACCAATTTCGCGCTCAAGGGCGTGCGTTGCCTGATCGAGGCCCTGGCCGGGCTGCCGGAACATTTCGAGCTGCACGTGGCCGGGGGGCGCAATCCCGGAAAATACCTGCGCCAGGCCCGCTCCCTGGGCGTGGAGGACCGGGTCCGCTTTCTGGGCAAGGTGGACGACATGCGCGCCTTTTACGGGCGGACGGACCTGTTCGCGCTGGCGACATTTTACGACGCCTGCTCCAACGCCGTGCTTGAGGCTCTGGCTTGCGGCTGCCGCGTGGTGTCGAGCGCGCTCAACGGCAGCGCCCGTTTCCTGCCGGCAAAATGGGTTTTTCCCGATCCGGCCGATGTTGCCGGACTGATCCGCGTCCTGGCCCGGGTGGCGGCCGAGGAGCGGCCCGGCCCGTTCATCTGGCCCGACGACGTGCCTTCGGGGCTCGATCCCTATGTGGAGATGATCGAGTCCCTGCTTGCCGAAAAGTAGAAAGCCGGGTCGCCCCGGCTTTCTTTCTATTGATTTTTCAGGAAGTTGTCGAAGTACTCGACGGTCTTGGCCAACCCTTCCCGCAGCGGGATCTTCGGTTCCCAACCCATGACCTTCTTGGCCAGGGTGATGTCCGGCTTGCGCTGCATGGGGTCGTCGGCGGGCAGGGGCCGGAACACGATTTTCGATTTGGAGCCGACCATCCCGACCACCGCCTCGGCCAGCTCCAGGATGGTGAACTCGCCCGGGTTGCCCAGGTTCATGGGGCCGATAAAATCGTCCGGGGTCTTTTCCATGAAGCCGATGATGCCGTCCACCAGGTCGTCCACATAGCAGAAGCTGCGCGTCTGCTCGCCCTTGCCGTAGACCGTGATGTCCTCGCCGCGCAGGGCCTGGACCACGAAGTTGGAGACCACGCGGCCGTCGTCCATGGTCATGCGCGGGCCGTAGGTGTTGAAGATGCGGCCGACCTTGATGCGCAGGCCGTGCTGGCGGTTGTAGTCGAAGAACAGGGTCTCGGCGCACCGCTTGCCTTCGTCGTAGCAGGAGCGGATGCCGATGGGGTTGACGTTGCCCCAGTAGGATTCCGGTTGCGGGTGGATGGCGGGGTCGCCGTAGACCTCGCTGGTGGACGCCTGGAATATCTTGGCCTTGATGCGCTTGGCCAGGCCGAGCATGTTGATGGCGCCGTGGACGCTGGTCTTGGTCGTCTGAACCGGATCGTACTGGTAATGGATCGGCGAGGCCGGGCAGGCGAGATTGTAGATTTCATCCACCTCGACGTAGAGCGGGAACGTCACGTCATGGCGAATTATCTCGAAATAGGCGTTATCCATGAGGTGCAGGATGTTGTCCTTGCGCCCGGTAAAGAAATTGTCGACGCAAATGACTTCCCGGCCCAGAGAGAGCAGGCGCTCGCAGATGTGGGAACCGAGAAAACCCGAGCCGCCTGTGACGAGAACGCGCTTTCTTTTCATGTGCGGAATCTTGCAATTATGCCCAGTTTTGTCAATATGCAGGGCTGTTTTGACATGATCCCAGGGAATTGGCTGTTATGGGTGATTTTCATTTTTTTTTGGGTGCATTGTGGAAAAGTAATCCGCTGACAGTGGTTGACTGGACCTGGCGGTCGTGCGAATAATTGCGTATATATATAAAATGATGAGGTTCACAAGTGGTTGTCAACATTGTTGAATGTTTGGAAGGAGCGCGTAGGGCACGGGGGTTGACCGTGGTCATAGACGTGTTTCGGGCGTTCTCCGTGGCCTGTTATGCTGTGGATAACGGGGTCGCCGAGTATTATGCGGTTGGGGAGATAGAAACGGCCAGGGATCTGGCCGTCCGGCACAAGGCGGTGCTGGTGGGAGAGCGGGACTGCATCAAGGTGGAGGGGTTCGATTACGGCAATTCCCCCACCGAAATGGAGCATGCGGACTTTTCGGGCCGGGCGCTGGTGCACACCACCAGCGCCGGGACCCAGGGGCTGGTGGCCTGCGCCGGGGCGGATGAGGTCCTTACCGGAGCGTTCGTCAACGCGGGCGCTATCGTGCGCTACATCCGCGTGAAGCAGCCCGAGCTCGTCACCCTGGTGGCCATGGGCACGGGTGGGGTCATGCGCGCCCAGGAGGACATGATGTGCGCCATGTACATAAAGAATGAACTGGACGGCTACCCCAACAGTTTCGATACGCTGCGGCAGTTCCTCGCCGGGGTGGACAGCGCCGAGAAGTTTTTCGACCCGGCCAGGGACTACGCCCCGGAGCGGGATTTCGAGTTGTGCATGAACCTGAGCGCCTTCGACTTCGTGCTTCGCGCCCGGCCCGAAGCCGAGGGCGTGGTGCGTCTGGAAAAAATACCGGTGCCGCAGGATTGATCTGCGGGAGGGTGGAACCATGAGCCAACGCAAGCAGAAAGTCCTCATCGTGGACGATTCGCAAACCAACCTCACGCTGCTTGACCACATGCTGTCCGAGGAAGGGTGCGAGATCGTCCAGGCCAAGAGCGGCATCGAGGCCGTGGAACAGGTCAGACGGAACGATTTCGCCTTGATCCTTCTGGACATTCAGATGCCCGGCATGAACGGCTACGACGCGGCCCTGCGCATCAAGGAGCAGGACCGGGGACGCCATGTGCCGATCATCTTCATCACCGCGATCTTCCAGGACGAGGAGAACGTGCGCCAGGGGTACGAGACCGGCGCGGTGGACTACCTCTTTCGGCCCGTGGATGTGCTGTTGCTCAAAAGCAAGGTCCAGGCCTTTCTCAAGATCAACGAGCAGAAGGTCCGTTTGCAGCGGGAGATCGAGCAGCGCGAGAAGACCGAGCAGGCCCTGCGCCAGGCCGAGGAGAAATACCGATCCATCTTCGAGCGCGCGGTGGAAGGCATCTTCCAGTCCAGGCTGGACGGCACCCTGATCGAGGCCAATCCGGCCATGGTCCGGCTTTTCGGATACGAAAGCGCAGGGGAAATGGCCGGGGTGGAGCGGCTGCGCGATACGTTCATGGCCGACGAGGACGAGCGTCGCACCTATATCGAACTGCTCCGCCGGGACGGCTTCGTGGCCAATTTCGAGTTCCGGGGCCGCCGCAAGAACGGCGAGATCATCTGGTGTTCCGAAAGCTCGCGGCTGGTGAACCTCCATGGCGGCGCGGGGGAATACATCGAAGGCGTCCTGGAGGACATCACCAAGCGCAAGCACAGCGAACTGGCCCTCAAGCACCTGGCCACCGTGGACAGCTTGACCGGCGTGCCCAATCGGCACATATTTTTCGACCGGCTCGAGCTGGCCGTGGCTTCGGCCAAGCGCTACGGCACCCGGCCCGCCGTACTCTTTCTGGACCTCAACGAGTTCAAGGACGTCAACGACACCCTGGGGCACCAGGCCGGAGACGATCTGCTGCGCATGGTGGCCGAGAGGCTGCACAAGCGCATCCGGGAGGCCGACACCCTGGCCCGCCTGGGCGGCGACGAGTTCGGCATCCTGCTCTCGGACGTGGAAAACGAGGAGGGCGCGATGACCGTGGCCAACAATCTGCTCGGAGTGCTCAAGGATCCCTTCACCCTTGCGGGCAAGCGGATCAGCGTGGGCGCGACCATCGGCATGAGCTTCTACCCCGAGGACGGCAAGGATGGCGTGACTCTGGTCAGCAGGGCCGACGCCGCCATGTACGGGGTCAAGAAAAACTGCAAGACCAATATCGGCACCTTTCGCCAGTGCGGCGAGCCGAAGTAGACGACACGCATTGTCGGATGTGAGGCGTCTCGGGTCACCCGAGGCGCTTTTTTTGTGATCTGGAAACCGAGTGATCGGCGGACGAAGCCTGGAAATCCTGGCCCGGCGCAGAAGATGCGTTTTCTCGACTTTTTCGAGAATAGAAGCAGAGTGAAGGAAATTGGCTAGTTACAGGAACGGCGCTTTGCGAAAAAAAGGGCGATGTACTTGACTTACCCCTTTTTTCGGGGCATGTGACTCGATAACCTTGGAAATAAGTATTGGTTTGGGTTTGTAGCAAATTTACTGCCAAAAGGACTGGGTATGGTTTTCAACTGGCTGCATTTTGCGATTGTTCTGTTTTTGCTCGCCGGGCTTCTTTTCGCCGTCGGGCCATTGGTTCTGGCTATGCTGCTGGCCCCCAAAGCGCGGGGCGGGGACATAGGGATGCCGTACGAGTGCGGCATGGTCCCCTACGGCAGCTCCTGGGCGAGATGGGGTGTGTCCTATTATGTATATGCCCTGATCTTCCTCGCCTTCGATGTGGACGTCCTTTACCTCTTCCCGGTTTCCACGGCCTACGCTGAGGCCGAGGGCTGGGGCGCTTTCGTAAAGGTGTTCATCTTCCTGTTCTTCCTTATTCTTTCCGTCATCTATTTTTGGGCGAAAGGGGTGTTCACATGGCCGCGCAGGATTCAGTAGTGCAACGGGAACTGTTGACGAAGAGCGGGAGCTACATGGACCCGCCCCTGGTCAACATCCAACTGGCGCAGGACCTTCTCGACGTCTGTCGATCCATGTCCCTGTGGCCCATGACGTTCGGCCTCGCCTGCTGCGCCATCGAGATGATGGCCACCGGCATGGCGCGGTTCGACATGGCCCGCTTCGGCGCGGAGGTCTTCCGGCCCTCGCCCCGCCAGTCGGACGTCATGATCGTCGCGGGGACCGTGACCAAGAAGATGGCTCCGGCCGTGGTCCGGCTCTATGAGCAGATGCCCGGACCCAAGTGGGTCATCGCCATGGGCAACTGCGCCATCTCCGGCGGGCCGTTCAAGATCAAGGACAACTACAACGTCGTCGAAGGCGTGGACACGCTGATTCCCGTCGACGTGTACGTGCCGGGCTGTCCGCCCAGGCCGGAGGGGCTGCTCGAGGGCTTTTTCCAGCTGCAGCGACAGATCACTGGAAAGCGCTGGTGGCCCGTGGCCGCCGAAGTGGAGGGCTAGGCCTATGCTCAAAGCGCTCGAAACCGTCCAGACCCAGTGCGTCGCCAGACAGGACAAGGGCAAGACCGGACATGTCTGGTCGGTCTTCCTGGCTCCCGGCGAGGTCGTCAAGGCGGCGAAGGGTCTGATGGAAGCGGAATACTCCCTCGAAGACATCCTCGCTTTGGATTTTGAAGAGGGTTTTTTGGTGCTCTACCATTTCAACCGGTGGCTGATTGACGAGCGCGTCACGTTGCGGGTGCTCGTATCCAAGGACAATCCCACCGTGCCCTCCATTGCCGGTATCTACCAGGGGGCGGAATGGCATGAGCGGGAGACCCGTGACTTTCACGGCGTCGTCTTTGAAGGCAATCCCAATCTCGTACCGCTGCTCATGCCGGTCGAGAGCGCGGATCTCTTCCCGCTCGTCAAGTCCGCCAAGGCGCGCAAATCCATCAAGGACGTCCTGAGGCTGGGCGAAATCGTCTCCTGCTCCAAGGTCATCGAGGATTTGTTTGCAAAAGAGGAGGCCGGGGAGGCCTCCGAAGCGTAGGCCGGGGCAACCGGGTCATACAAGGACTGAACGTTATGTCGGCTTACCAGAATACTGAACAGATGTCGGGTGATTTCTACACCCAGAAGTTCGAGGCCGGGAAGCAGGACGGGACCCTGATCATCAACATGGGGCCGCAGCATCCGTCGACGCACGGCGTGCTCCGGATCGTGATCGAGGTCGACGGCGAATACATCGTCCGCGCCGAACCCGTATTGGGGTACCTGCACCGCATGCACGAGAAAATGGGCGAGACCCAGACCTGGGGAGGATTCATCCCCAACATGGGCCGCGTCGACTACGGCCACGCCATGGCCTGGAACTGGGCCTATTGCGGCGCCGTGGAAAAACTGATGGGCATCGAGGTGCCCGAGCGGGCGGAGATCCTGCGGGTCATGCTCACCGAGCTCAACCGCCTGACGTCCCACCTGCTGTGGTGGGGCGCCTACATCCTCGACCTCGGGGCCTTCACCCCGATCATGTACGCGTTCGACGATCGCGAAATGCTGCTGGACATCCTGCAGCGGCCGTCGGCCTCCAGGCTCACCTATTCCAACTTCCGCGTCGGCGGCCTCCAGATGGATGTCGACGACCGGTGCATCGAGTTGATCAAGGCGTTCATTCCGCACTTCCGCAAGCGGTTGCCCATGTACAAGGGTCTGGTCACGGACAACCTCATCCTGCGTAGGCGCATCGAAGGCATCGGCGTCATGGACCAGGACATGTGCCGCCGCTACGGCTGCACCGGCCCGGTCCTGCGCGGCGCGGGCGTGGCCTACGACCTGCGACGGTCCGAGCCGTATTCGGTCTACGACCGGTTCGACTTCGAGATCCCGACCCAGGACAGCGCCTGCTCCGCAGGACGCTATCTCGTCCGCGTGGCGGAGATGGAGCAGTCCCTGCGCATCATCGAGCAGGCCATCGAAATGCTCCCCGGTGCCGCGGGCGGCCACATCGTGGACAAGGCCCCGAAGCCGGCCATGAAGCCGCCGGCGGGCGAGGCGTACTTCAACGTCGAAGGCGCTCGCGGCAAGATCGGCGTGTACGTGGTTTCGGACGAAAACAAGGTGCCGTACCGCGTCAAGCTGCGCGCGCCCGGGTTCTCCAACCTGAGCGCCTTCGCCGAAGCCGCCACGGGCACCCTGCTGGCGGACGCCGTGGCCATTCTCGGCAGCCTGGACCTCATCATTCCGGAAATCGACAGGTAGGGTGGAGCAATGAACGCATTCTTACAACATCTGATACCGCTGATCATCGCCGCCATCGGCTCCATGGTCTGGCTGGGCATCAACGCCTTGGTCTGGGTCTACTTCGAGCGCAAGTTCGCGGGACACATCCAGCGTCGGCCCGGTCCCTTCGAAGTCGGTCCCCACGGCACGCTCCAGCCGCTCATCGACGGCCTGAAGCTCATGGGCAAGCAGCTCCTGACCCCGGACAACGCGGACGCCATCCTCTTCTGGCTGGCCCCGATCCTGTCCATGATCCCGGTGCTGCTGCTCTTCCTGCCCATCCCGTACGGCCCGGTGCTGACGGGCATGGACATCAACCTCGCCCTGCTGCTGATCCTGGCGTTCTCCAGCTTCAACGGGCTGGCCGTCATCCTGGCTGGCTGGGCGTCCAACAACAAATGGGGCGTGCTCGGCGCGGCCCGCGCCGTGTCGCAGACCGTGGCCTACGAGATCCCGCTGCTGCTGGTGGTCCTGGCCATTTCGTTCATGACCGGCACCCTGAGCCTCACCGAGATCACGCAAATGCAGGCCGGGCACATCGGCAACTGGTTCATCTGGAAGCAGCCGCTGGCCTTCATCATCTTCATCATCGCCATGTTCGGCGAGACCAACCGCGCTCCGTTCGACCTGGCCGAGGCCGAGTCCGAACTGACCGCCGGTTTCCACACCGAGTATTCCTCCATGGGGTTCGGTCTCTTCTTCATGGCCGAATACGGGTACATGGTCGTCATGTGTTCCGTCTGCTCGGTCCTCTTCCTGGGCGGCTTTCACGGCCCCATCCCGGGGGTGGAGGGCTGGTGGTGGATGCTCGTGAAGGTCTACGCCCTGCTGTCGCTCATGGTCTGGGCCCGCTGGACCTACCCCCGGGTACGGTTCGACCAGCTCCTGAACATCAACTGGAAATGGTTGTTGCCGCTGGCCACGTTCAATCTGCTGGCCACGGCGCTGATCATGAAGCTGTAGGGGTGCCGATACTATGAATACACTGAGAAAACACGTCATACAGCCGATCATCGACTGCTGGTCCCTGATCGTGGGACTCAAGATCACGGGCAAGTACTTCTTCAAGCCCCTGGTCACGGTCCATTATCCGCGCCAGGTCCTCGACAACGAGAACCTGTCCACCTACGGCGGGCACGTCGAACTCATCGGCAAGCCCAAGGATCCGGCCACGCCCAAGTGCATTTCCTGCATGATGTGCGTGACCAACTGCCCGAGCGGGTGCCTGTCGGTCGTCAAGTCGAAGGCTCCCACGCCCACCCCGGAAGAGGAAGCGGCCTGGAAGAAGGCCGAGGAGGCGGGGGAGAAGGTCGACAAGCCCAAGGCTCCCAAGAATCCGGCCAAGTTCATCTACGACTACACCCTGTGCAGCCTGTGCGGCACGTGTATCGAGAACTGCCCTGCCAAGTCGCTCAGGTTCTCCAACAACATCTACTGGGTGGCCACCAGCAGGAAGGAGATGAAGATCGATCTCCTCGCCCGCCTGAAAGAGCAGGCCGCGGAAGTTTCCACGGCGGCTCCCGCTCCCAAGGCCGGTGCTGAAGCTCCGGCGGAGAAGGAGGCTTAAGGTATGGAAGTTTTGGCAAAAATCGCATTCTGCGTCTATACGCTCATCATACTCGGCGGGGCTGTCGTTGCCGTGACCAACTCGAGTCTGGTCCGCGCGCTCATCGGTCTGATCACGACCCTGGTCGGCGTGTCCGGGATGTACATGCTGCTGGCGACGCCGTTCATGGCCTTCATGCAGCTGCTCATCTACGTGGGTGCCGTTTCGGTTCTCATCTTCTTCGCGGTCATGCTCACGCGGGCCGAGCGGGGAGGCGACGAGGCCGGAGGCGCACCCATGAAGACTTACGTGTTCGGCCTGGCGGCCACCATCGCCCCGGCGGCCATCCTCGGATGGCTGATCCTGACCAAGCCGGTCGCTTCCGTGGCGGCACCCACCGAGGTATCCATCAAGCAACTGGGCGGCGGGCTGCTCGGCTCGTACTTCCTGCCCTTTGAACTCATCTCGGTCATCCTCATGGTCGCCATGTCCGGCGCCGTGCTGCTGACCTGGGAAAAGCGGGGGAAGAAATAGATGAGCGCCCTGACTCTGTATCAAATCGTCGCGCTGATCCTGCTGTGCGCGGGCCTGTTCGGCCTGACGCAGCGGAGAAGCCTCGTCGGCATGCTGATCTGCGTGGAGCTGATGCTCAACGGCGCGGGGCTGTCCATCGTGGCCGCTTCCCAGCTCACGGACTTCAGCGCGGTCCTCGGCCAGCTCGGCACCCTGTTCGTCATGGGCCTGGCTGCCGCCGAAGCAACCCTCGTGCTGGCGATCATCGTTGTCGTGGCCCGGCGGTTCGGTTCCGCCAAAACCGGTGACATCACCACCCTCAAGGAGTAGCCGCCATGGATGGAGTGACCATAGTCTCTGCCCGGATACTGCTGCCGGTGGTGATCACGCTGATCGCACCGCTCTTTATCTGGCTCTGTCGAAAAGATGAAAACCGGCGCGAAGCCATCAGCTTCGTGGCCGCTGCCCTTACGTTCGGGAGCATGGTGTACATGGCCCCGGCCGTGCTGCGCGGCGAGGTCTGGTTCTACAAGGTAACGACCATTCTTCCCGGCATTACCATCGCGTTCGCCGCCGACGGCCTGTCCATGATCTTCGGCCTGATCGCACCGTTCCTCTGGTTCTTCGTGACCAGCTACAACATAGGGTACATGCGCGGGCTCAACGAGCACGCACAGACCCGCTACTACGTCTGCTTTGCGGTGGCCATCTTCGGCGCCGTGGGCGTGGCCCTGGCCGCCAACGTGTTCACCCTGTACCTCTTCTACGAGATCATCACCGTGTTCACGTATCCTCTGGTCTACCACCACGAGGACGACGAGGCCAAGAGCGGCGCGCGCAAGTACATCGTCTACCTGATGGGAACGTCCAAGCTGTTCCTGCTGCCCGCCATGGTCCTGACCTACGTGCTGGTCGGCAACCTGGACTTCCATCTGGCCGACATCGTGAACGGCATGTTCTCGCCCGAAGTGGTGGCCGAGCATCCGCGGCTGGTGGCCCTGACCTACTGGCTGTTCATTCTGGGCATCGGCAAGGCGGCGCTCATGCCGTTCCACAACTGGCTGCCCTCGGCCATGGTCGCGCCCACGCCGGTTTCGGCCTTGCTGCACGCGGTGGCGGTCGTCAAGGCCGGCGTCTTCTGCGTGTGCCGCATCGTGCTTTCCGCCTTCGGCACCAAGACCGCCGGTTTCCTGACCCTGAGCCAGATCTACGTCGGCTCGCCGGGCACCTTCCTGGGCGACATCAGCCTGGGCCTGGGCACGGCCTACATAGCGGCCTTCACCCTGGTGGTGGCCTCGTTCATCGCCCTGACCAAGGACGATATCAAGGCGCGGCTCGCCTACTCCACGGTCGCCCAGCTCTCCTACGTCGTCATCGGCGTGACCATGCTGGTCGACTCGGCGGTGCAGGGCGGCGTGATGCACATCGCCCACCACGCCTTCTCCAAGATCACGCTCTTCATGGCCGCCGGCGCCATCTATGTCGCCACGCACCTGAAGAAGATCAGCCTCATGGACGGCCTGGGCCGCCGCATGCCCTGGACCTTCGCGGCCTTCGGCATCGCGTCCCTGTCCATGATCGGCATGCCGCCGGTCTGCGGCTTCGTCTCGAAATGGTACCTGGTCAACGGCACGCTCGACAGCGGGCATACCGTGCTCCTGGTCGCGCTTCTGGCTTCCACGGCGCTCAACGCGGGCTATTTCGTGCCCATCACCTACCGCGCCTTCTTCAAGAAGCCGAACCCCGAGGCCAACATCGGCCAGTACAACGAGGCGTCCATGACCATGGTCGTGCCCCTGTGCTTTACGGCCATCGTCTCCGTGTTCTTGGGTCTGTACCCGCAGACGTTCCTGAACTTCGTCAACATCCTCGGCAAGTTCTAGGGGGAATGATATGAGTCAACAAGGATTGGGCGAGATCCTCGCCAAATGGAAAGACAACTGGAAGACATGGAGAGTCATCTTCTTCGCCGTACTCGCGGCGATGGTGGTGCTCAACCTCTTCTTCCATTCGCACCACGGCCACTTCTGGCACCTCGATGAAACCCCCGGCTTCTTCGCCGCATTCGGCCTCGTCGTCGGCCTGGCCATGGTCATCATCATGAAAAAAATCGTCCAGCCGTTCATCAAGCGCAAGGAGGACTACTATGGAGACTAGCTTCATCCATCCCTCCATGGCCTTCCTGGCGCTTGCGGCTCTGGTTCCCCTGGTTCCGCAGACGCTCTGGCAGAACAAGGCGTTCCGGGGCGCGCTCGCACTGGCGGCGCCGCTCATCGCCCTCTACGGCATCTTCTCCGTGGAGCCGGGCACCTACAGCGTGCTGCACTACCTGGACCAGGACCTGGTCCTGGGCCGGGTGGACAAGCTGTCCATCGTCTTCGGCCAGGTCTTCGCCGTCATCGCCACCATCGGCGCGATCTACGGCATGCATGTCGAGGACAAGGGCCATTACGTGTGCGGCGCCCTCTATGTGGCGGGCGGTTTCGGCTGCGTGTTCGCGGGCGACCTGCTGACGGTCTTCCTGTTCTGGGAACTGATGAGCATCGGCTCCACGTTCCTGATCTGGCAGGCGAGGACCAGGGAATCGGTCGGCGCGGGCTTCCGCTACTTCCTGTACCACACCGTGGGCGGCCTGTTCCTGCTGGCCGGCCTGCTGCTCAAGTACAAGGCCACCGGCTCCTTCGCCTTCGTCGGCGTGGACCCGGCCCAGGCCCATCTCTACGATTGGCTGATCCTGATCGGGTTCTGCGTCAACGCCGCTGTCGTGCCCCTGCACGCCTGGCTGCCGGACGCCTACCCCAGGGCTTCCGTGGCCGGTGCGGTGTACATGTGCGCCTTCACCACCAAGACGGCAGTCTACGTCCTGGCCCGCGGCTTCGCCGGTTGGGAGGTCCTGGCCGTGGCCGGAACGGTCATGGCGGTCTTCGGCGTGCTGTATGCGTGCATCGAGAACAACGCGCGGCGCATCCTGTCCTACCACATCGTCTCCCAGGTGGGGTACATGGTGGCGGGCATCGGCATCGGAACGGCCATGACGCTCAACGGCGCGGTGGCCCATGCCTATGCCCACATCCTCTACAAGGGCCTGCTCTTCATGGGCACCGGCGCCATCCTCTACTCGGTCGGCACGGCCAAGCTCGACAAGCTCGGCGGCCTGGCCACCAAGCTGCCCTGGGTCATGGTCTGGTACATGGTCGCGGCCCTGTCCATCTCGGGCATGCCGCTGTTCAACGGCTTCATCTCCAAGACCATGACCATCGCGGGCGCCGCCGAGGCGCACCGGACCATCCTGGCGCTGGGCATGGAGATCGCGGCCGTGGGTACGTTCATCTCGGTGGGCATCAAGCTCCCGTACTTCGCCTTCTGGGGCGGAAAGTCCGAATACACGGGGGAGATCAAGCCGCTGCCGGTCAACATGTACGTGGGCATGGCGCTGTGCGGCCTGCTCTGCATCGCCCAGGGCGTCTACCCCCACATGCTCTACCAGTACCTTCCGTTCGAGGCCGAGCATGTCTTCCATCCCTGGACCATCGACAAGGTGCTCAACTCGGGTCTGCTGCTCGGCTTCTCCGGCCTGGCCTTCTACCTGACCCGTCAGGTCATCACGCCGCACGCCTTCCTCAACCTGGACTTCGACTGGTTCTACCGGCTCATCGGCCGCGTCACCATGCGCGCCCTGTGCTGGCCGATCTCCAAGGTCGACGACGTCTGGACCGAGGTCTACCGGACCGGCGGGCTGCGCGCCCTGATCGCCATGGGCGACGGCACCAGCGTGTTCGACAAGAAGGGAATCGACACCGTGGTGGACGGAAGCGCGTACACCGTCAGGTACATCGGCAGGGTGGGGGCCAAGGCCCAGACCGCCCAGTTGCAGGATTACCTGGCGTTTGCCGCCGTTCTGGGTTTGGGCATCTATGCCCTGGTATGGTACTTCGGCTAAGCCGGACAATCTAAGGAGAGTCTGTTTTGAACTTCGGATATCCGGTACTCACACTGTTGATCGCGTTCCCGCTCGTGGCGGCCTGCGGTCTGTTCTTCCTGCGCTCGCCGCAGGTGGTCAGGGTGTTCACCTTCGCGGTGTCCATCATCGAGTTGCTGCTGGCCGTGCCGCTCTTCGGCTACACGCCCAACGCCGAATTCCAGTTCGTCGAGAAGATCGACTGGGTCCACCAGTGGGGCCTTCAGTACTATCTCGGCGTGGACGGCATCAGCATCCTCATGGTCTGGCTGACCCTGGCCGTGCTGCCGCTGTGCGTAATGTGTTCCTGGACCTATATCGGAAAGCGGGTCAAGGAGTTCCACTTCTGCCTGCTCTTCATGACTTCCGCGGTGCTCGGCGTGTTTTGCGCCCTGGACCTGGTTCTGTTCTACGTGTTCTGGGAAGCGATGCTCATCCCCATGTACCTGCTCATCGCGGTCTGGGGCGGCGATGACCGCAAGTACGCGTCCATCAAGTTCTTCTTGTACACGCTTGCGGGTTCGACCCTGCTTCTGGCGGCCATCGTGGCCTTCCGGATCACGGGCGGCACCTTCTCCATCCCGGACCTGATGCAGCAGAACTTCAGCTTCCGCTTCCAGTTCTGGGCCTTCCTGGCCATGGCTTTGGCCTTTGCCATCAAGGTGCCCATGTTCCCGTTCCACACCTGGCTCCCGGCGGCGCACGTGCAGGCGCCTTCGGCCGGTTCCGTCATCCTGGCGGCCGTCCTGCTGAAGATGGGCACCTACGGGTTCCTGCGCTTCTGCCTGCCGCTGACCCCGGCCGCCAGCGAATACTTCGCCCCGATGATGATCGCGATCTCCATCGTGTCCATTCTCTACGGCGGAGCCATCGCCCTGGGCCAGAACGACATCAAGAAACTGGTGGCCTATTCCTCGGTGGGCCACATGGGCTTCGTCACGCTGGGCATCTTCCTGTTCAACCAGCGTGGCGTAGAGGGGGCGCTCTTCCAGATGCTCAACCACGGCATCGTCACCGGCGCGCTCTTCATGATGATCGGCGCGGTTTACGAACGCAGCCACAGCCGCGAGATTTCCAAGAATATGGGCCTTGGCAAGTACCTGCCCGGCTTCATGTTCTTCTGGGGTCTCATGGCGCTGGCGTCCCTCGGTTTCCCCGGCACCAACGGGTTCGTGGGTGAAATCCTGGTGTTCGTCGGCGCGTTCCAGAAGTCGACCGTTCTGGGCATGTTCTGCGTGCCCGGCGCGCTGCTGGCCGCCGCCTACATGTTCCGCGTCTCGTTGAAGATGGCCTGGGGCAAGCCCAGCGTGGCCAAGACCTGGCGCGACCTGAATGCCCGCGAGTGGATCTACCTGACCGTTCCGGCCTGCTTCGTGCTCTGGATCGGCCTGGCGCCCGCGCCGTTCTTCAACATCATCGACCCGTCCGTCAACAACCTGCTCGGCGACTTCGAGAAGCGCAAGGTCGCCCACCTCGAAACCGAGCAGCCGATGCAAACCGCCGCCAACGACATCCTGAGTGCCGTTGCGGTCAAGCAATAGGGGGGCTGAGACGTGAACTTCAATCTCTCGCTCATCGTCCCGGAGTTCTACTACCTGTGCCTGATCATCGCCCTGATGATCCAGAGTCTGGGCGACCGGGAGTGGAAACCCCTGGTTGAAAAGTGGATTCCCTTCGGGGCCGGCCTCGGCTTCTTCGTCACCATTGCGGGCTTCAACCTGCATGGCGCCATGTTCTGGGATGTCTACAAAGTGGACATGATGTCCCAGTTCTTCAAGATCGCCATCGCCTTCGGCTTCTTCGTGACGTCCATCAACGCCGCCCGCCAGTCCACACTGGACGAGGGCAAGCGGTCGGACTACTACATGCTGCTCGGCTTTTCCACCCTGGGCCTGATGATCCTCTCCTCCTGCGTGGAGTTGGTGACCATCTACCTGGCCCTGGAGCTGGCGTCCTACTCCCTGTATGCGACCATTCCGCTCAGGGCCAAGGACAAGGGCGCGGCCGAGGCGGGCATCAAGTACATCATGTTCGGCGCGGTGGCCACGGCCCTGGCCCTGTACGGCCTGTCGTACATCATGGCCAGCCAGCACACCACCTACATCGCCGAACTCGCCACCAAGAACTGGCACTTCGCCGACAACCCCATGGCTGTCGCCGGTCTGTGCCTTTTCCTGGCCGGCATGTTCTTCAAACTGGCGCTGTTCCCGTTCCACTTCTGGTGCCCGGACGTGTACCAGGGGGCGAGCAACGAAACCGCCGCCTTCGTGGCCACGCTGCCCAAGATGGGCGCGATCATCGTCCTGGCCCGGCTGGCGGCCTTCCTCAAGCCCGGTCTGGAGATCACCACGCTGCTGGCGGTGCTCGGAGCCTGCTCCATGACTTACGGCAACCTGGCGGCCCTGGCCCAGAAGGACATCAAGAGGCTGCTCGGGTTCTCCTCGGTGGCCCATGCGGGGTACATCATGGTCGGCCTGGTCAGCGGCACGCCCGAAGGACTGGCCGCAGCCGCCTTCTACGCCCTGGCCTACCTGGTCATGAACCTGCTGGTGTTCTGGATCGTCAGCCGCATTGCGGTGGACGGCCGCAACCTCCAGCTGAGCGATCTGAACGGGCTCTACAAGAAAGCCCCGGTGCTGGCCTTTTCGCTGGCCGCCGGAGCGTTCGCCCTGGTCGGCCTGCCGCCGACCATGGGTTTCATGGGCAAGTTCTTCCTGATCACCTCGGCCTGGGACCATGGCTACAACTGGCTGGTCATCACCCTGGTGGTGAACTCGGCCATAGCCATATACTACTATCTGAGCCTGTTCCGTCACGCCTTCACCGAAGACGCGACGCCCGAACTGACCCCGGCTCCTGACACCAGCTGGTACGCCTCGGTCGGCGCGGGCATGCTCGCAGCCACCGTGCTCGTCATCGGCATGATCCCGGCGCCCCTGTTCAACTTCGCCATCGCCGCAGGCAACAGCCTGTTCGGCATAGTGGCGGCGAGCGGGCACTAGTCCGATCCACCCAACATCAAAGAGCCCGGTTCATCCTTGGATGAGCCGGGCTCCTTTGATTTTTTGGAGGAAATGGTTTCAATCGAGAAGGTTCGATCCCTTTTCCCGGATGAGTTCAGCATTTTTGCGAATGTAGCGCATTGCCGACTTTTCCGTGGGGCACCGCTGCCCGTCTTGCGGAAGCCGAGGGATGAACAGGTGGCTCAAGGCCTTGAGCAAAAGCGTTTCGGCGTGGAGAAACCGCTGCTTGATCCCGTGGGTGGAAGGGGTCTTTATTTCAAGGTGGGCAATCTTGAGCTTGTTGTATGTGGAAAGAGGAACCGCACCGATGCCCCGAGCCCAGGCCGCATTCAGATTGAGCAGCAGGTCGTAGAGTTCCTGTTCGGTCAGCGTCTCGGGTTCACCCATGCTGTCCAGCCCCGTCAGGTCGAAGAGTTCTTCCCGCTGGAAATATCGTCGGGCGATCCAGCGGTTGCCTTCTTCGTACCGCTTCATCATGGCGATCCGATCCGTTGCTGAAAGGAGCCTGTTTTCCCGGTTGGGAAAAGTGAAGGCCTCGACGCAGTCGAGCAGTTCCTTGAATTCCCGGAGCGACCCGTTGCTTTTAGTGAGTCTTTTGTTGGCTTTCAGCATGAGATCTGTCAGACGGGCATCCATGCTGGGATTGTCTTCCGGCGGGGGAAGGGTGAATGCCTCATTCCAGCGGAGGCCCAGGGCGTGGCAGAAGTCCCTGACCAGGCATCCGCCATGGAAGGCATTGCGGTCGTATACCCTGATGATGAGGTTCCCGCGTCCGAAGAGGGTTTCCAGTGTCCTGATTCGTGCGGCGTAATCGTAATAGCCGGGGAAGACCATTTCATCGGCCACCGTCGGGGCGAAGGGGGCGACATGGGGTTCGCCGCGCACTATCTGCCTGTAGTAGGATTCGAGGTGGAGATCTTGACGGCGGAGGTAGAGAACGATCCTGATGGTGCCGACTCCAAGGCGGGAATTGATGGTGTCGACGCTTTCCGGCGTAATGACGAAGGCCTTGTCCAGTCCCTCATTGCTGATCACGAAGTCCTTGTCGGATCGTTGAATGTCGTTTTCCAAGTCGGCCCAGGCCCGGCGGCTGGCGTCGATTTTTTCCCCGGCCCCATCCCAGAGCCGGGAAAGATGGTGACAATGATGCGGATACACGACGCCGCCTTCTTCAAGCAGGGGGCGGTTGGCCTTGAGAAAACTCTGAATGGCGGAGGTCCCGGTTTTGGGTTGCCCGATATGGAGGAATATCGATCGCAAGGCAGTTCCTGAATGGTTGAAGGTTGGAGGGGATCAGCGTCCGGTCGGGACAGCCCTTATTCTAATATACGCGCGCGGCCCCATGAGGTTACAAAGAAAAAAAGGCATGTTCTCTTGGGTTCGAGTTGGGGGGGGTCGTGAAACAAGATGCTCCCTTATATGCCAAGCGCCTTGGCGCGAGTATTAATACAGGGATAAAATGAGTTAAATGGTGTTAAAGCTATGCACGAAAGCAGTCTGGGCGGGACGCTCAGGGATTATCTGACCGGCGAGGAGATCGACGAGACCACCTTCGAGGAGTTCCGCCAGATGCTGGCGCGGTTGCTGATCGAGGAACTGGGGTATCCGCGGGAGCGGATCAGGGCCAAGGTGCCGATCAAATATGCCGTGGAAGGAGAGGAGTTCGAGCGTCCGATCGACTATGTGGTTTATGACGAAAATGACCGGCCCATCTTCATCGTTCTCTTTTGCGCCGGGGACGTTTCGACCTTCGAGCGCGAAACCGTCTGCGCCGGAAGACTCATCGAGGGAGGCCCGGTTCCGTTTGCGCTGATCACCGATACCATGGAAGCTTTGCTGCTCGACGTGTGCACAGGCGAGGTCGTTGCGCGCGGCATGCGCGCCGTGCCGGACTGGGGCCGCCTGAACGCCATGGCCGCCGAAGCCGTGATCAAGCCGCTTGCCGGTGAGCAGCGCGAGAAGCAGATCCGCGTCTTCCACACATACTGCGGCTTCGTCTACGGCGCCTGTTGCAGCGAGTCCTGCACGCTGCCTCCGCTGCCGCAAAAGAAGTCCTGAAGACGCCAACGGCCGGGAGATTGCCCGGCCGTTGGGTTATTGTCCCTTTCCCTCGTCATCCACGAACACGATGCACCCTTCCGGGCAGGTGTTCATGATGTCGCGGACCTCGTCCTCGGTCACCCTGGAGCGGCAGACGTAGGGCATATCCAGAGTCTCGTCCCACTCGAAGACGTCGGGATTCAGGTCTATGCACCCCTGACAGCCGCGGCAGTCGCCCAGCTCTATGGCGACCTCGCGGTACTTCGTATCGTGTGTTTGCTTGCTCATGTCTGTATTATAGTAACTATTATCAGAAGTGGCAAGCCCGAATAGCGCGCGTCTTGGCGTCGCCGCGCGTTTGGGTTAGAGTTGAAAGAATCGAGATGAGGGAAGTGGGGTAGAAGATGCGGAAAGCGTGCAGGGTTTGGGGTGTTGTCTGCTGGTTGTTCTGTGCGGTCCTTACAGGTTGTCAGCCTGGGGGAAAGGGCAATGACGTCCCGGATGACTGGGGCGCGGTTGAAAAGACGGCCAGGGGCAGCCTGGTGCGTTTTTACATGGACGGTTCCGACGCCAGGGCCAACGCCTGGTTCGACGGATATGCGGCCGAGCAGTTGAAGCAGCGGTACGGCATCACCCTGGTGCGGGTTCCCATCGGCTCCGCCGTTGTGGTGGCCCGCCTTCTTGCCGAGAAGACCAACAGCCAGGGCGGTGATATCGATCTTTTCTGTATTCATGGCGGCGATTTCGGCAAGGCCAGGCAGGAGGGGGTTCTTTTCGGTCCCATGGGGGGCAAGCTTCCCAATTTCGTGCGCTACGTCGACAAGCGCGCTGCGGCCTATGATTTTGGCCAACCCGTGGAAGGGGACGAGGTGCCGCTTGGCTGGATGCAGCTCGTCTTCCGCTACGCGCCCGCGCGGGTGAGCGATCCGCCCAAGACGCTGCTGGATCTCATCGAGTGGGCCAAGACGCACCCCGGCCGGTTCACCTATCCGGCTCCTCCCGATTCGACCGGTTCGGCTTTCCTGCGCCAACTGCTGTGCGTCCTGGCAGGCGGACCCAAGGCCCGCCTGTCCGAGTGGAGCGAGTCCTTTTACGAAAAGGAGGCGCCGAAGGTCTGGGGAGCGCTGCAACAGATGCGGCCCTCGCTGTGGAGCGGCGGGACGCGGTATCCGGCCGATGTGGCCGAACTGGACGCGTTGTTCGATGCCGGGCAAATCGACATCGCCCTGCGTTATGGGCCGCCGTATGCCCCGGGCAATGCCGGGGAGGGGCGTTCGCAATCGTTTGTTTTGGCCGGGGGCACCATCGGCAACATGCACTTCATGGCTATTCCGCGCAATGCGTCGAACAAAGCCGGGGCATTGGTCGTGGCCAATTTCCTGCTCTCTCCCGAGGCGCAATTTTCCAAGTTCCTGCCCGAAAACTGGGGCGACTGTCCGGCAATCGACATGGATGCGTTGGAAAAGGAGGATTGGAAACGCTTCGACAGCGTCGACCTGGGGGAAGGGGGAGTGCCCCCCCGCGTTCTGCGCGAGGCCGGACTGCCGGACATCGCGCCCGAATACGGCCGGGAGTTGAACGCGGGATGGGTCGTCAACGGACGTTGACCGCGTCACGCGCGATTCGCGGGGTTTTCCTTTTGTCCTGCGCGGCAAATCGTTCACGGGGCGCTGTGCCGATCTGTGGGCTTGACGGCTTAATGTTTAGCTGCTAAACACAACGAATGCGCTCCTTTGACGAACTGCTGCCCGTATTCAATCTGCTGGGCGGCGCCTTCACCAAGTATTCGCTGATCGACCGCAAGCCGTTGGACTTCGGGGTCGGTGTGACGCTGTATCCTTCCGAAATCCATATGGTGTCTCGCGTGGACGCGCGCGAAGGCGTCGGTGTCACGGAACTGGCCGAAGAGCTGGGGATCACCAAGGGAGCTGTTTCGCAGTTGATCAGCCGGTTGGAGAAGAAGGGGATGGTGGCCAAGGAGCCCGATCCGGACAACCGGGTGCGGGTCCTCATCCGGACCACGGATCTCGGCCATGTGGCCAGCGAGAATCACATGGCCTTTCACCTCAGTCATGACCGGGAGTTCCTGGAATACCTTGCGGGGCTGGACGAAGCGTCTTATGCGGCCGTGGTCCGCCTGGCGGAAGAGGTGAACCGGTGGATGGACTCCTACTGTTGATTTTTTTTGTTCTATTGGTTTAGCAGCTAAACACAAGGAGAATTCCGATGAAAAGTCCGGTGAAAGCGGGTTTCGCTTCCGTGAACGACAGGATTGTTGAGGCCATATCGCCCAAGGCCCTCATGGCGGCGGTGGACATGCGGCTTTTCGATGTGATCGAAGGCCGGGCCGTCGCCCTTGACGAACTGGCTCGGGAGTTGGGGCTGGTGGCCCTCCGCTTGGAGCCGTTTCTGGATGTCATGGCGGCCCTCGGGCTGTTGAGCAGGGAAGGGGAGCGGTATGCCAACACGCCGCTCGCCTCGGAGTATCTGGTCACAACTGCGCCGCTCTACCAGGGGGATTATTTGTGGATGACCATGGGATTCGCCATGTCCATCGAAAAGGACATCGCCGGGCTGCTGGCCGGGGCCGAAGTGGACCGTGCCGGGACGGACCTGGGCTGGTCGATGGAAAAGGGCATGGAGGGCACCGCCCAGAGTGCTCGCTGGAGCGGCATGAACGCCGTGGCCGACGTGGCGGCGGCGCTGCCGGGGTTCGATGGGTTCAGGACCATGTGCGACATCGGCGGGAACCACGGTTTGTACACCTTGGGCGTGCTGGAGCGCAACGCGAACATGCGCGGGGTCATCTATGACCTGCCCGCCGTGGCGGAACAGGCGCGTTTGCGTTGGGAAAAGCTCGGGGTCGGGGACCGCATGGAAGCGGTGGAGCTGGATTTTCGGGAAGGGACGCTGCCGGAGGGGCGGTACGATCTGGCCCTGACCTCCCACGTTCTCTACGCCTTCAAGGACGACCTGGGGGGGGCGCTGTGCAGGATCGCCCACGCGTTGAAGCCCGGCGGGTGGTTCATTTCCCATCACTACAGCGGCCGGTGCGAACCGGGCTGCGAGTTGCACAAGGCGTCGCTTGAATTGCTCACCCGGCTGGCCGGGTACGCCTCGCATTTTATCGACCACGACGAAATCCGCGCCGCCCTGATCGATGCAGGGTTCGAGGAGCCGCGATTCAGCGCCGTCCCGGGAAGGGCGGCGGGGCTGGTCACGGCGGCCCGGAAGGCTGGGTAGGCCGGGCTAGACGTTGAAGCGGAATTCGATGATGTCGCCGTCGCGCACCACGTATTCCTTGCCTTCGAGCCGCGCCCTGCCTGCGTCCTTGACCTTCTTGAAGTCGCCGTATTGCAGGAAGTCGTCGTAGCCGATGACCTCGGCGCGGATGAAGCCCTTCTCGAAGTCCGTGTGGATGACGCCTGCGGCCGCAGGGGCCTTGGAGCCCCTGCGCAGGGGCCAGGCCCGGCATTCATCCTCGCCCGCCGTCAGGAAGGATATCAGGCCGAGCAGCTGGTAGGTCTTGGCGATGATCTTGTCCAGGGCGGATTCGGCAATGCCCAGGTCCGTCAGGAACATGGCCTTTTCCTCGGGATCGTCGATCTCGGCCAGTTCGCGTTCCAGCTTGGCGGCCACGGCGATGTGGGCCATGCCCGGTGTCTCGGCGGGCAGTTCCACGGATGATTCGTCGCCTTCGGGGCAGTTCCAGACGTAGAGGATGGGCCGGGCCGAGAGGAATTTGAAGCCGCGCAGCTCGGGCAGGGAGGCGACCTCCTCGTCCTCGCGCAGCGGCTTTTCCTCTTCCAGCAGGGCCAGGGCGCGCTTCAGGCCCTCTTCCTCCTTGGGGTCGATCAGGGCCTTGTTCTTGCCCTTGTCCGCCGTGATCTTCTCCATCCGCTTTTCGATGACGGCCATGTCTGAGACCATCATGTCGGCCTCCATGGCCTGCCACTGCAGTCTGGGCTCGTTCATGCCGGAAAAGGCGTCAAGCACGCCGATGAGGCAGTCGTAGGGGCGCACCTCGTTGAGTACGCGTTCGCCCAGGCCCGTTCCCTTGCCGCCGCCGCCGGGGATGTCGAGGTATTCGATCTCGCTGAGTACGACTTTCTTGGGCTTGAACAGGGCGACCAGCGGGTCGAGGCGCGGTTCCGGCACCTTGACCATGGCGCGGTTGCCCGCTGCGGCGGCCGAAGGGCCAGCCAGGGCGGCGAAAAGGTCGGTCTTGCCGGAGCCGGAAAAGCCGAATATGGCGGTTTTCATATGGTATCCCCCATGGGTTGGTATCGCGTGTGGCCCCCTCCTAGCAGTAAATGGCCCGCTTGCAAAGGGGCGCACGCGCCTTCGCCGTTGAAGGATGGGCGCTTTTCCTCTACGGTGTCGGGCATGCAACCGTCCCGCACCATCTTCCTCATCGGCCCGCGCGGCTGCGGCAAGACGAGCCTGGGTTCGGCCCTGGCCCGCCGACTCGGGCTCGCGTTCGTCGATACGGACCATGAACTGGTCCGGGAAGCGGGCATGGAGATTGCCGATTTCGTGGAGGTTCGCGGCTGGGAAGCCTTCCGCGACCTGGAGGCCGAGACCTTGGCCTGCGTGGCCGCCGGACCCGTCCGGGTGGTGGGCTGCGGCGGGGGCATCGTCCTGCGCGGGGAGAACCGGGCCGTACTCGCCCGGGGCACGGTGATATATCTCCAGGTCGGCCCCGAGGAACTGGCCAGGCGGCTGATGGCCGATCCCAACGAGGCGCAGCGGCCTTCCCTGACCGGCAAGGGACTGGTGGAGGAGATCCGCGAGGTGCTGGAGCAGCGTGCGCCGCTCTACGAGGAGTGTGCCGATATCGTCCTGCCCCCGGCCGGTCTGCCGGACATGGTGGAGAGCGCCGTGCGTGAGCTCGCGGAGTTTACCGAGCGTTTTTGACAGGTTGGGCCAACAGGCATATAGAGGGGAGCATTGGCGGTTCCCGCGTCCGTGACCGGACCTGGCCCCGCCGCTTTGGATGTCCATGCGAACGAAGATATTGTCACCATACTGGATGCCGGTCTGGTTCTTTGCCGGAGCCATCGTCGCGGGCGCGCTGGTGCTGCGCCTGGGCGCCAGTCACCCCGGCGGGTCCCTGTCCTTCGTCGATGCCCTGTTCACGGCCACTTCGGCCATGTGCGTCACCGGCCTGGCCGTGGTCGACACCGGTTCCTATTTCTCCCTGCTCGGCCAGAACGTCATCCTGGTGCTGATCCAGGTGGGCGGGCTGGGCATCATGACCTTCACCACGCTGTTCATCTATCTGCTGGGCAAGCACGTCTCGCTGGGCGACCGCATCGCCGTGGGCCAGAGCCTGCTGCGCGACCCCTCGTTCAGCCTGACCCGGTTCGTGGTCCGCGTGGCGATCGGCACCCTGCTGATGGAAGGCGCGGGAGCCCTGTCCCTCTGGCTGCTCGACCCGGTGGGGTTCGCGCCGTATTCGGCGGTGTTCCATTCCATCTCGGCGTTCTGCAACGCGGGGTTCGCCCTGTACCCGGACAGCCTGACGCACTGGAGCGGCGACGTGGGCGTCAACGTGGTCTTCATGCTGCTGATCACGGCGGGCGGGCTCGGATTCTACGTCATCAACGAGTGCGCATCGCTGCTGAAACGGGCGGTGCTGCGGCGCGGCCCGATCCGCCAGGCTGGCTACCTGCTGAGCTGGCACACCTCCATAGTGCTCAAGATGTCGCTGCTGCTGGTGGCGGTGGGGGCCGTGGTCATCTTTTTCGCCGAAGGCGTGGCGGGCAACGCCCCCGGGCCGCTGCGCGAGCGCATCCTGACCGCGCTTTTCCAGTCCGTGACCTGCCGCACCGCCGGGTTCAACACCGTGGACATCGGGTCCATGACCAACGTATCCTTGGCCTTCATGATGGGGCTGATGTTCGTGGGCGGCTCGCCGGGCTCCTGCGCGGGCGGCATCAAGACCACTACCTTCCGCGCCCTGTGCGGGTTCGTGTTTGCCCAGTTTCGTGGGCTTTCCCAGGTGCCCGTGGGGCGTTACGCCCTGAGTCAGGACGCCCTGAACAAGGTCATCGCCCTGTGCACGGTGGCTGTTTTGCTGGTGGGCGTGGGGACCATGGTCCTGACCTCGCTCGAAAGCGTGGGCGACGCCTACCTCATGGGCCGGGATAAATTCATGGTCAACATGTTCGAGGTCATCTCCGCCTTCGGCACGGTGGGGCTCTCCACCGGGTTGACTTCGCAGCTGAATACGGCGGAAAAGACGATGATCATCGTACTTATGTTCGTGGGTCGGCTGGGACCCATCTGGCTGCTTTCCGCCCTGCACAGCTGGCAGGTCGAGCGCCGTTACCAGTTGCCCAAGGCCGACCTGCCGCTGGGCTAATCCCGGAGAAAAGACATGGCGAAGAAAAGCGAAATCGGCATCATCGGCCTGGGCAAGTTCGGATACTCGCTGGGCGCGGCCCTGACCAACCTGGGCCACGACGTGGTCGGCGTGGACCTTGACCCCGAGCACATTCGCCGGTCGCAGGACACGCTGGCCCACGTCTACCAGGCCGACGCCACGGACGAGAAGGCGCTGGAACAGATCGGCATCAAGGATCTGGAGCGGGTCGTGGTTTCCACGGGCGACTCCATGGAGGCGTCCATTCTGTGCGTGCTCAACCTCCAGTCCCTGGGCGTGGAGAAGATCTGGGTCAAGGCCATCAGCGAGGAGCACGAACGGGTACTCTACAAGATCGGCGTGCCCTACGTGGTCTTCCCCGAGGCCTTCGTGGCCTTTCAGCTGGCCCACCGGCTGGCCGCGCCGGGCATCCAGGATTACTTCGGCATGGGCCAGGACGTGGCCACCCGCGAGATCCTGGTCAGCAAGTGGGCGGGCAAGACCCTGCGCGACCTGAACCTGACCAACAACTACCACGTTCAGGTCGTGGCCTACCGCAAGGCGGGCGAGGCCCAGTTCACCTTTGTGCCTGATGCCAGTCGGCCCTTCGAGCAGGGGGATGTCATCGTCCTCATCGGCAAGACCGGCGACGTGATGAAGATCGACAAATTCTAGGGAGCGGACATGAGCGGCAACACCTTCGGCACTCTCTTCAGGCTGACCACTTTCGGCGAATCCCACGGTCCCGGCTTGGGCGGCGTGGTGGACGGCTGCCCGGCGGGCATTCCGCTGACCGAGGCCGTGATCCAGCGCGAGCTCGATCTGCGGCGGCCCGGCCAGGGCGGCCTGGCGTCCACCGCGCGCAAGGAGCCGGACGCCGTGCGCATCCTCTCCGGCGTGTTCGAGGGCGTGACCACGGGCACCCCCGTCGGTTTTTTCATAGAGAATACGGACCATCGGTCCCATGACTACTCCAGGATCAAGGACGTGTTCCGGCCCGGGCACGCGGACTTTTCCTTCACCGCCAAGTTCGGCATGCGCGACTATCGCGGCGGCGGCCGGTCCTCCGGGCGCGAGACCGTTTCGCGCGTGGCGGGCGGGGCCATCGCCCAGGAACTGCTGCGGCGAGAGGGCATCGCCATCTATGCCTACACCGTGGAGCTGGGCGGCATCCCGGCCGACGTGGTCGACTGGGAGGGCGCGCAGGCCCGGCCCTACTTCAGCCCCGATCCCGATGCCCCCGCCAAATGGGAGGAGCGGATCAAGGAAGTGAAGGGGCAGGGCGACACCCTGGGCGGCGTGGTCGAGCTGCGCGCCACTTCGGTGCCCGCCGGGCTGGGCGAGCCGGTTTTCGACAAGCTGGACGCGCGGCTGGCCTACGCCCTGATGTCCGTGGGCGCGGTCAAGGGCGTGGAGATCGGATCCGGCATGCAGGCCAGCTGTTCGCTGGGCAGCCTGAACAACGACCCCATGGGGCCGGACGGGTTCGAGTCCAACAACGCGGGCGGCATCCTGGGCGGCATCAGCTCGGGCCAGGACATCGTGGCCCGGGCCTACGTCAAGCCGATCCCGTCCATCGCCCGGGAGCAGCGCACCGTGACCGCCACGGGCGAGCCCGCGACCATCACCGTGGGCGGCCGCCACGACATCGCGGCCATCCCGCGCATCAATCCCGTGCTCAAGGCGATGATGGCCCTGACCATCGCCGACCTGCTGCTGGCGGACCGGCGGCTGGGGCTGGACCGCTGAAACAGTACAGCCGATCCTTTTGGTGGAATTATTGTTCTTTTTCGATGAGTTGATGCGATAAAATAAATAACCGGTATTGACGCACAGCGCGGGCTAGGATATTTTTTATTTTGTCTGTGACACGGTGATAAATCTCCCGACCGTAACACGCACGCTAGAAGCAACGGCGGAGCTCTGTGGGGTTTCCGGTTAACCGGATGGGAGGCCCTTCCTATCAGTTTATGACGGCTCTGTCTTTGGCGGAGCCTTTTTTTATGGAAGCGTTTTCAAAGATGACTGTGCGCCCTAAGAGGACAAAATATAACGACATCCTCTTTCGATCTCGACTTGAAGCGCGTTGGGCGGTCTTTATGGACCTCATGGGGGTTCGTTATAAATATGAGCCATTCGGCGCTGTTGTTCAAACAGGTGTTGTTGAAGTCGGTTATTTGCCTGATTTTGAACTGCCAGATATCGATCTCTATGTTGAAATAAAGGCCAATGCGACCAGTGAGTTTGTTACGGATTTAGCAAAGATAAAAGCTGCTGCATGGACACGAGAAGTGGGAGAAGTCGTTTTTTTATGTGGGTTCCCTTCCAGGGGAGGAAGGAAGATGTATACTCCACAACATACAGAATTGCCTTACTTATCAGGAGAAACGTATAATTGGGAGGAATGTCCACGTTGTTGTGATGTGCAGATAACTAATGGATGTCTTCCATTATGTGGTTGCTATACTTCTGAAGAAGATGAAGCCATGTTTGAAGGTAAAATCCCTGATGTCGATTTTAAAAAGACGCCTAGACTTATGAAAGCTTATCGGATTGCGGGGCAGTATAATTTTACAAACAATTCTCAGCGGGTTAATATGCTTCCTTGCCAGCCTTTGCTGATTTGAAGGAGCCTTCTTCATTATGATCTGTACTAAGTGCAGTGATGAGACCTTGATTAGTATGAAAAAGCCCGGCCTTTCATATGGAAGGCCGGGCTTTTTCAGCACGAGTCCTTCAAGTCTCATTTGACCTTCTTCATGCGCACGGCCGTGCCGTAGCAGGAGTAGTACTTGTCGCCCTCGGGGTGGAAGGCGACGGATTCGCGGTAGCCGATGATGGCGTCGGCATTGACATCCACGGCCTGGGCCATGAGCCCGTAGAAGGCGTTGTCGAAGTTGTAGCTGCGGCAGACGATGAGGCCGAAGGCGGACTGGATTTCGCGGCCGGGGATGGACTCGGTGGTCAGCAGCTTCATCCTGCCCCCCATGTACATGTCCTTGGCCAGGAGCAGGCGGTGGTCGTTGCTGATGTCGTCCTTGGCAGCCGCCTGCTTCTTGGGCGAGCCGAAAATGAGCGCCATGGGTCGGTCCTCACGGGTAAAATGTGAAGTGCGTTCACACGTTGTAACCCAGTGGGGGGCCAGGGGCAAGCCCCTCGGGCCGGGGCCGGGACGGGGCGTCCCGGCCCTGCGGTCCCTATTTGGAGGAGAAGGCGCGGAAGACGATGCCCACGGTGGCCATCCGGGCGGCGTAGACCACGCATTCGAATATCTGCCGGTCCGTCCAGCCCTGGGCGCGGACGGGAGCGATGTCCGCCGGGGCCACGGCGTCGGGATCGGCTACGGCCTTGGCCGCCAGGGCGAGCAGGGCCGCCTCGCGCGCGTCGAACGCCTGGGACGGGTCGGTGCGCAGGGCCTCGATTTCGTCCGGCGAAAGGCCCATGGAGGCGAGCAGGTCGCGGTTGAAGACGGTGCACGCCCCGAAGCAGGACACGGACGCGCCGATGTAGCGCAGGGCGGCCAGGAAGGCGGGCTCGTAGGCGTCGTCGCCCATGAAGTCGCCGATGACGGCCAGCTCGCGCTCCAGGTAGCGCGGGCTGGCGCTGTAGAGCTGGAGTGGGGCGGGCACGCCCTTGTTGGCGAACAGGGCATAGGTCTTAGCGACGCTGCCTTCGGCCTTTTCCGGGGTGACGTAGTCGATCTGGAACATGGGTTTTCTCCTTGGTTTGACTAGTAATAGACCGGTCGTCTAGTTGGTGTGTACACGAAACCGCCGCGCCGAGCTGCGGGGCGGCGGCTACTTCAGCAGGTGCCCGAATATGTTGCGGTAGAAGATCTCCAGCGGTTCGCCGGTCTTGGTGACCTTCATCAGGATGATCGCCCCGTGCCATGCCTCCACCAGGAAGATGGCCGTCTCGCGCGGGTCGAGGTCCGGCGGGATGTCGTCGGCGCGTTGCGCCTGTTCGAGCACGGCCTGGATGGCTCCGGCCATGCGGTCCAGGGAATCCTTGAGCGCTTCGCGGAATGCGCCGCTCAGGTCGCCCATCTCCTGGGCCAGGTTGCCCACGGGGCAGCCGCGGGTGAAACCATGGGACTTGAAATAACGGTGAAACGTCTCGAAAAAGGCGCGGAGCCGCTCCAAGGGCGGCAGATCGTTGTTCTCCAGCGTCGCCTGCACCACGGAGTGAAAGCTCTGGCCGTAGTGGGCCAGCATCTCGACGCCGAAGGCTTCCTTGTTGGGAAAGTAGAAGTAGAACGACCCCTTGGGTACGCCCGCCGCCTGAAGAATGTCCTTGAGGCCGGTATTGTTGAAGCCGCGCTGGTGGATCAGTTCGGCCCCCGCCTCGATGATGCGTTGTCTGGTATCCTCGCTCATGGTTGCTCCGCGACAAGAAATAGACCGGTCGTCTAGCGGATGTCAAGCGAAAAGGCGTTGATCGGAATGCGGAAAAATGGGGCCAAGTGTTGCGAAATGGGGTAAGGCTGAAGGCAGGTGGAAACCGCGAGGAGAACGGAGGACGCATGGCGACGGATACCCTGGTGCGGTTGTTTCGGATCTGTAGGGAGATGGACGCCACGGCGCAGCGCACCTTCAAGGTGCTGTCGGCCACGGCGGACGGGCCAGGGCTGGGGGCCTGGTGGGCGGAGGCGGCCGGGGAGCGGGCCGGGCGTGTGGCGTTCTGGGATGCGCTCATTCCCCTGGCCGAGCGGGGCATGATCCCGGCCATGTTCGACGAGCCCGAAGCCATGGCTGACGGCCTGGGCCGGGCCTTGGACAGCGCGCGGGATCTGGCCGCCCAGCGGGAACCCGGGCAGGGCGCCGGTGCCGGGTTCGTCATCGCCGCCCGGCTGGAATACTGTCTGCCGCATCCCTCCTTCGAGTCGTTTTTTCTCTATGCGCGGGAGTTGTCCCCCGTGGCAAGGGCCGTGCCGCCGGGCAACCCGTGCGCCGGGGGCGTGGAGCGGTTGGGTGACGCCCTGGCCCGATTCTGTTCCGAGGACCCGGCCATGGAGCTGCTGGGGGACGTGGTGCGAACCCTGTGGACCGACAACCACCGGTTGGGCCAAGCCATGAACAGCGATGTCCTGACCGGGGTGATGAACCGGCGCGGATTTTTCAACGCTGCCAGACCGTTCCTGGACCTGGCCCGGCGCAACGGCAAGAACCTCGGCCTGATTCTGGCCGAAATTGACGATTTCACCGTTTATGTGGCTACCCACGGCCGTGAGGCCGCAGACGCCCTGTTGCAACGGATAGGCCTGGCGCTCAAGCAGGTGGTGCGGTCTTCGGACCTGGTGGCCCGCTTCGGCGGCGGCGAATTCGTGGTCCTGTTCTATGCCCTGGGCGGGTCCAACCTGCTCGACGTGGCCGAAAAGATGCACCGGACCATTGACGTTTGCAGCCAGGGCGGTCCGCCGTGCACGGCCAGCCTCGGCGCGGCGTCGCTGGGGTCGCCGGGGCCGGGCGGGGGGCCGTGCGTCAACCTGGAGGAGGTCATGGCCCAGGCCACGCTGAACCGGGAAGCCGCCCGGAGCCGGGGCGGCGGCCGGGCGGTGGTCTCCTGATCTTGCAGCGTAAAGGAAAAGGGGAAGTCGGCTCCGGCTTCCCCTTGTCGTTTACGGCATGACCCTGACCAGGTACGCCTTGTCCGGGTCGAGGTAGCGGGTGACCGTGTCCCTCAGGTCGTCCGGGGTCACGCTCCGGGCTCGTTCGATGACCTCCTCCTCGTAGTGGCGGTCCAGGCCGCGCACCATCAGGCTCGCGGTCTCGCGACTGCGGGAGATCAGGGATTGGTGTTCCTGGTAGTAGTCGCCCAGCAGGATGTTGCGGGCGCGGACCAGCTCCTCCTCGGGCAGTTCCTTGGCCGCGAGGTCCTTGATTACTCGCTTGAACCCGTCGAGGGAGGTGTCCATCTTCTGCGGGTCCGTGCCGATGTACAGGGCCATGAACCCGGTGTGCACGGATTGCCAGTTGAAGGCGGTGACGGTGTAGGCCAGCCCCTGCTTGTCGCGCAGGTCGCGGAAGAGCAGGCCGGACTGGCCGGAGAGAACGGCCTTGAGCAGCTCCAGCCGGGCCGACGTCTCAACGTCTGTCTTGCCCGGGATGGGGAAGATCATCAGCAGGTGCGACTGGTTGCGGCCCGGCAGGTGCAGGGTTTCCTCGCGTTGCGCGTTCCATTCGGGGGTGATGAAGGCGTAGTCGCCGCCCGGAGCGGTCATGGTCGCGGCCAGCCGGTCGGCGAAATCCAGTATGGTCTTTTCGTCGTACTGCCCGCACACCGCGATGGTGAAGGGCCGCATGGCCTGGCGGCCCCAGAAGCGCATGATATCCGTCTTGTTCAGCTTTTCCACTTCCGGGATCGTGCCCGAGTGCAGCAGGCTGTAGGGGCCGGAGGTGTACAGGAACGGGAACAGGTGGCGGAAGGCGAGGCCCAGGGGCCGGTCCTCCCGGCTCTTGATGGACGCGATCTGGTCCTGCTTGGCGCGCTCGATCTCCGCCGGGTCGAAGGCCGGGGAGGTCAGGGTGCGGCGGATGACCGGCAACAGGTCGTCGGTGAAGCGCACCGGGAATTTGGCCTCCAGGGCGAAGACGTTGCGTCCTGCCGAGGCGCTCATGGAGGCGGCGTGGTCCGAGAGGAAGTCCTCCAGTTCGGTGGCGCCCATGTCCATGGTGCCGCGTGTCAGGGAGCGGGCCGTCAGCGCGGCCAGTCCCTCCTGGTCGCGTGTCAGGATGCCGTCGCCCCCCGCGAAGTACAGGGAGAGGGCGGTGTAGGGCAGGGTGGCGTCGGGCAGGAGCACCAGTTGGCCCCCGCCGGGCAGGGCGATGACCTTTTCCTCGCCGCCGGAGGCCACGGTGGAGGCTTTGACCGCCGTTTCGTCCACGGGCCAGTTGGCGGCCACGGCGTCGGTCAGCGCCTTGGCCTGGATGTCGCTGCCCTTGGGCAGCAGCACGCAGGCCGCCAGCCGGTCGGGCCGGATGAATTCATGGTAGAGGTCGCGCATCTCTTCACGGGTGACCTGGCTGAGCTCGAACAGGTAGTTCTGCTCGGCCGCCTCGCCGCCCTCGAAGAACTGGAAGTAGGCCACCTTGGAGGCCAGGCCGGAGAGCGTCTCCTTGGCCAGGAACAGGGAGTCCTCCAGGTTCAGCCGGGCGCGTCGGATTTCGCGGTCCGTGAAGCTCGCCGGGTCGAAGCCCGCCAGTTCGGCGGCCAGTTCGGACCAGAAGCGGTCCACCTTGTCGGCGTCGAGGGTGGCGCTGACGTAGAGCAGGCCGCCGCGTTCCAGGGTCATGGCCGAGACCGAGAGGTCGTCCACCAGCTGTTCTTCATACTTGAACTTGCGATAGAGGCGGGCGGTGTCGTCGCCGCCCATGAGTTGGGCCAGCAGGTCCAGTCCGGCGATCTTGGCCGACGAACCTTGCGGGATGGGGAAGGCCGCGCCCAGGTAGACCTTGTTCCATTCGCCGGGCAGGGTGACCACGGTCGGACCCTGCCCGCGCGCCGGGATGGCCACGGGTTCGGGAGGCGTCACCGGCAGGGTGTTCTTCAGGCCGCCGAGCAGCCGCCCGGCCTCGGCCAGCACCTGCTGCGGATCGACCTTGCCGACCACGGCCAGGAGCATGGACTGCGGCTGGTAGAACCGCCTGATGTAGTTGTGAATGTTTTCGCTGGACAGCCCCCGGACCGTGTCGCGGAAGCCGATGATAGGCCATTCGTAGGAGGAATCCTTCCAGACCATGCCCTGCAGGGTTTTGAAGAGCATGCTGCCGGGCGAGTCCTCGCCGCGCTCCAGTTCCTTGAGTACGACCTCCTTTTCGCTTTTCAGCTCCTCGGGGTCGATGGAGGCGTGGAAGGCCATGTCCGTGATCACGTCCAGGCCCAGCGCCATCCGCTCTTCGGGCACTTCGACATAGTAGACCGTATAGTCGAAGCTGGTGGCCGCGTTCATGCTGCCGCCCACGGACTCGATGTCGCGGGCGGACTGGCCCGGGCTGCGTTTTTTGGTGCCCTTGAAGACCATGTGTTCGAGCAGGTGGCTGATACCGGCCTCGTCGGGCGACTCGTAGCCGCTGCCCGCGTGGACGTAGAGGCGGGCGTTGACCAGCGGAAAGCGGTCGTCCTGTTTGATCAGGACGGTCAGGCCGTTTTTCAGCTTGACCACGCTTGTCTCGCCGGTGGCTGACTTGAGCAGGGAGGCCAGGGGCTTGGGTGTGGGCGATTCAAGGGTTTTGGCGGGCAGGTGCTGGCAACTCGTCAGGAGCATGAATACTCCTCCGAGCAGCAGGAGGTTTCGGAACATTGGGGCTCTCCGTTGGAAGCGCCCCGGAGGCGGGGCGTTTCTCGTGGTGTCGTTGTGTTGCTGTGCTGCATGTGTAGATAGTGTCCGATTCGCAGATGGCAAGAGGTGGCTTGGCCGCCGGGGGAGCCGGACGGGCTTGAAACATTACCCGAGCTTCGTGAAAATGCAAACCTTCAAGGTGGCGGATTTCCGGCCGCGTCGGGCCGTTGATGACGTCGGGATGCTCCGTGAAGAAAATCATAAAAAAATGCCGTGGCCCCGGAAAGGTTGTTTGACCGTGCAATCAACAGACTTTACTTATTTTTTTCGTCAGAGGAATCCGATGGTCCGACCATGTCCGAAAACGGGCTGTTATTGACAATAAACTTGTGCCAAGCTTAGGATTTACGGGTTTGCTATTCGAGGGAATATGTGTGTCTAACCCAATGGAGGAATTGAATGCCCATCACGTATGCACCTGCCGGCAAGTCCGGTAAGTGGGATGGCGCCATGGACTGGTTGCAGATGCTGTCGGGGTCCGGTCTCATCCTGTTCATGTGGTGTCACATGATCCTGGTGTCGAGCGTCGTCATCAGTCCCGGCGTCATGAACGCCATTGCCGAGTTCTTCGAGTCCACCGGCATGGCGCAGGTCGGCGGCCCGCTTGTCTTTCTCTTGTTCCTGACCCATTTCGTGCTCGCCGCGCGGAAGATTCCCTTCCGCTTCGACGG
>JAZHDH010000008.1:0-8563 GCA_036584335.1 Pseudodesulfovibrio sp.
AGCGCGCCGGTGGGGCAGACGGCCACGCAGTGGCCGCAGGCGATGCAGGTCTTGCGGGCGGCCGGGCGGAGCTTGGGGAAGCCCTCGGCGTCGTCCACGATCAGGTCGTAAGGGCATTCGGCGGCGCAGGCACCGCACCGTTTGCATTTGTCTTTGTCGGCGAACATGCTTCCTCTTCGGTCCGCAGCGGCCTTGCCCGCAGGGACGGGCTGGGGCATGGGCGGCGCGGGGTCAGTTGGCTGCGGGCAGGGTGAAGATGAAGGTGGAGCCCTCTCCCGGCTTGGATTCGACCCAGATGCGGCCGCCGTAGTGCTCGATGATTTCGCGGCAAATGGTCAGGCCCAGGCCGGTGCCCTTGGGTTTGTTCTCCATGGTGTCGGATCGCGTCTGGTGGAACTTCTCGAAAATCTGCATCTGGTCGGCGGCGTGGATGCCCAGGCCGGTGTCCGCTATCTCCACGCGCACCTGGCCGAAACGCGGGAAGGCGCGCACCGTGACGTGCCCCCGCTCGGTGAACTTGGCCGCGTTGTTCAGCAAGTTGATGAGCACCTGCTGGACGCGATCGGGGTCGGCGACGATGAAAGGCAGCACGGCGTCGATCTCGGTGACCAGCTCCACCTGCGGGTTCTGGGCGAACATGCCCGTGACCGAATGCACCGCCACGTCCACGGCGTCGGCCATGTCGAGCCGTTCGTCGCGCCAGCCCATGCTGCCGGATTCGATCTTGTTCAGGTCGAGCACGTCGTTGATCAGCCGGGTCAGGCGTTCGCCCTCGTGGCTGATGATGGTCAGGTTTTCGCGGATGCGCTCCCCTTTCTTGACCAGCACCGGCTTGTCGCTGCCCAGCGGCAGGAAGTTCTTGGTGAATTCCTTGTTGATCAGCTTGGCGAAGCCCAGGATCGAGGTCAGCGGCGTGCGCAGTTCGTGGGACACCGAGGACAGGAACGCCGACTTCATCTCGTCGAGTTCGCGCAGGCGCTGGTTGGCCTCTTCCAGTTCGCGCGCCTTGTTCACCAGGTCCTCGGTCCGTTCGCGCACCAGCTGCTCCAGGTGCTTGTTCAGGTCGGCCAGGTCCTGCTCGGCCTGCTTGCGCTCGGTGATGTCCTCCAGAATGCCCTCGATGAAGATCAGCTTGCCCGTCTCCTCGCCGTAGATGGCCCGGGCGTTGAGCGAACCCCAGATGGTCTTGCCGTCGCGGCGGTAGTATTCGGCCTCGAACCCCTTGACCTCGCCGCGTTCGCGCACATGGTCGTAGAAGCGCTGCATGGCGTCGGGATTGACCATGATCCGCGACCCGAGCGAGCGCACGTTGGACAAAAACTCGTCCAGGGACTCGTAGCCGAAGATGCGGGCCATGGCCGGGTTGGAGCGGCGCAGCACGCCGTCGGGCGTGGCCTGGAAGATGCCTTCGATGGCGTTCTCGAAGATGCCCCGGTACTTCTCCTCGGCCTCCTGGAGCGTCTTGTTCATGGCCTGGAGTTTTTTCTCGCGCGCCTCGATCTCGGCGGACATGCGCCGGAACCGCTTGGCGATCTCCAGCAATTCCGAGTGATACACCTCGCCGAAATCGTAGGAGAAATCACCCTTGGCCACGCGGGCGATGCCCTGCTGGAACACGTGCAGCGGCTTGTTCAGAAACACGCGCAGCAACAGGCCGGTGATGGCCAGGATGACCGAAATGGCGACCACGATGAGCAGGCTCGAAACCAGCAGTTGCTCGTCCAGCCGCTTCTTCTCGCGGGCCAGGGTGAAGTCGATCTCGGCCCGGCCGATGGTCCGTCCCTCGAAGACGATGGGCCGCACCTTGCTGAAGTCCGCCTTGGTCCCGGAAAATTTCTCGTGGGCGAAGACCACCTCGTTGCGCGAGCCGTAGATGCGGATGCCCTGGACCATGTCGTCGTGGGTGTAGACCGAGCCGATCAGGCGGGCGTTGTCGTAGTCCAGGTTCCAGATGGGCACGGCCAGGATTTCGGCCACGCTGGCGATGGTGTCCTCGCCCTTTTCCTCGGCCGACGCCCACATCTCCTCGGACTGCTGCCAATAGATATAGCCGCCCATGGCCGTGGCCACGATCAGGACGATGATCACCAGGCTGGACGTCAGATCGCGGGAGATGGACCGCGTAGTGAGAAAGGGGCGTTTCGCTTTGGGTTTGCTGACCGTCATCTGTTTGGTACCGGAACTTGGGAAGGCCGACGCCTGCCATTACACAGCCTGATATACGTACACGACTCCACCCGTGGTGTCACTCATGTTATTGCAATCGCTTGGCGGCTTCGGCGTCCACGGCGCCGCTGCGCACGAGGCGGGTCAGGGCCTCGCGCAGCCGCCGGGAATCGGCCGACCGGCCCTTGGCCAGCAGCAGGCACGGCGCATGGACCCCCAGGACGATCGGCTTGCCCAGCGCCCGGGCCGGGTACCGCTCCTTTTGCTGCCAGGCCAGCACCGTCCGTTCCCAGCCGAGCGCCGCGTCGGCCCGGCCGGCCAGGGCGAGCCGGAGCGCCTGGCCCGTGTCCGGCGTGGGCAGCGGGCTGGCCCCGAAACCGCGCACCGTGGCCGAAAGGCACGCATCGGACCGGTACAGGGACAGGGTCTTGCCCGCCAGATCGCGCGGGGAGCGCACCACCGTGGCCGCGCGCGGGACCAGCACCAGCTTGAGCGAGACGACCGGCCCCAGGTTGTCGGCGACGGCCCGCAGAGCGGGCGAAGGATCGGCAAGGGCCGCGTTGGCCTGGCCCCGGCCCAGCGCGCCGGGAATGTCGGCCAGGGGCAGCCGGAGGACCTGCGGGGTCAGCCCCGCCTTGCGCACCACCAGCCGGGCCAGGTCGGACAGCAGGTCGGCCGACGGGCACCCGTCCGAAGGCACGGCCACGATCAACCCGGCGGCCGGGGCCGGAGAGGCGCACATCAACAGCACGCCGAGCAGAATCGGCAACAGTCGCAACCGGGCCATGGACTCACTTCCGTTGAAGGTTTCCCCGTCCTCCACCCTACGGGCAAACGCCGGGTTTGACAATGCGCTTCACCGGGGCGGCTTGCCATGCACGCCCAAGTCATCTAGACAGACGGCAGTGATGCGCCCGTTGACCCGAACCCTCCTTTTCGCCCTGCTCCTGCTGCCCACCCTGGCCGGGAGCGGCCACGCCCATCCCCACGTCTACGTGGACGCGTCCCTGACCTTCGAGATCGACGGCTCCGGCCTGGCCGCCATGCGCGAAAACTGGCTCTTCGACGACATCTTCACCCAGGCCATCCTCGGCGACCTCGGCCTCGGGCCAGACACCCTGGCCACCCCCGAAGGACAGGCCGCCATCAAGTCCGGGGCCTTCGATTACCTGTCCAACTTCGGCTACTTCACCTTCCTCGAAAACAACGGCCGCCGCATCCCGGTCAACCGGGTCCGCGCCTTCAGCGCCTCCCTGCGCCAGGGCCGCCTCGTCTACGACTTCACCGTGCCCATCGGCCTCGGCTTCGCCGAACTCAAGGACTTTCGCGCCGCCGTCTTCGACAGTGAATACTACACCGACATCCTCCTGCTCAAAGACGACATCCGCTTCGAGATCGGCGGCCCGGCCCAGGTCAGCCACGCCATCCGGCCCGCCAAGGACCACGCCTACTGGCAGTTCATCGTGCCCGAGGCCGTGCACCTGGCCGTGTCCGCGCCCGGCGCCGACCCGGCCGCACCGGACCGCACCCCCATGCGGACCGTGGAAGCCCCCTCCCTGCTCGAACGGGGCACGACCCTCGTCCGCACCGTGCAGAAGGAACTGACCCTCAAGCTCAACGGCTTCGGCCTGGACATCCGCGCCGACCCCGTCGGCCCCGCCCTGTGGTGGTTCCTCGCCTTCTCCTTCCTCTACGGCATCGTCCACGCCGTGGGGCCGGGACACGGCAAGGCCGTGGTCTGCTCCTACTTCCTCAGCCACCCGGGCTCGCTCCTTACCGGCGCGCTCATGGGCAACGCCATCACCTTCATCCACATGGGTTCGGCCGCCGCCGCCGTGGCCGTGGCCTACCTCGTGCTCTCCTCCGGTCTGGGCGGCGTGGCACAGGCCAGCCTCGCCCTCCAACCCGCCAGCTACGCCCTGGTCGCCCTGGTCGGCCTCTTCCTGCTCGCCAAGACCCTGCGCGACCTCGCGCGCGGCGGCCTCGTCGCCGACCCGTCCTGCACCTGCGCCGCCTCCGCGCCCCCAATCGAAAACACCCGCCAGATCCTGCTCGTCGCCTTCGTCACCGGCCTGGTGCCCTGCCCCGGCGCGGCCGTCATCCTCGCCTTCGCCCTGGGCCAGCAGATCCTCTGGGCGGGCATCTTCGCCATCCTCGCCATGGCCGCAGGCATGGGCGTCACCACCACCCTCTTCGCCTGGGGCGCCGTGGCCGCCCGCTCCGCCACCCTGCGCCTGTCCTCCAGAAACCGACGCCTCTTCAACTGGCTCTACGCCGCCCTCGCCCTGTGCGGAGCCGCCGCCATCATTCTCATCGGCGCGGCCCTGTTCATAAGCAGCCCGGTCTGGCACTAGGGTTGGGGAGGAGGCGGGAGATCGCCTCCGGCGGCTTGAGGCCGAAGGCCCAAGAATCCCGTTTCCGGCTGCGCCGGGGCGGGAGATTGGAGGGCTGTGCGCCGTCCGGTCAGCTTGGCTGGCGGCGGGAGTGGGGCGTCCGCAACGCTTCGGCCGAGACGCGCGGGCCGTCCACGGGCAAACGGATGCGGGAAGCGTTCATTGCGGACTTCTTGGATTGGGAGTTTCCGGGGCGTGCGGGGCGCTGCCCATGAACTCCTCCATGGTGGCGTGGCCCGGCTGGCTGACGCCTTCGCGGCGCAGCACCGAGGCCAGGGTCAGCCACAGGATGCGCAGGTCCAGGGCAAGGCTCCTGTTGTCGACGTACCAGACGTCGAGCTCGAACTTGTCCTCCCAGGACAAGGCGTTGCGGCCGTTGACCTGAGCCCAGCCGGTGATGCCGGGCCGGACCTCGTGGCGGCGCGCCTGGCGCGGGGTGTAGCGCTCCAGGTACTGCATCAGCAGCGGGCGCGGGCCGACCAGGGACATGTGGCCGACGAGCACGTTCCACAGCTCGGGCAGCTCGTCGAGCGAGGCGGAGCGCAGGAACCGGCCGAACCGGGTCAGCCGCTTCGCGTCGGGCAGGAGGCGGCCGTCGGACCCGGCGGCGTCGCGCATGGTCCGGAACTTGAGGATGGTGAACGGGCGGCCGTGCAGGCCGGGCCGGACCTGGCGGAAGAGAACGGGCGAGCCGAGATTGACGCGGACCAGCAGCGCCAGGAGCAGGAGCAGCGGCCAGAGCAGGAGCAGGGCCAGGGCGGCCACGGCCAGGTCCGTCAGCCGCTTCATGACAGCTCCATGAAGGCGAGCATGGCGTCGTTGACCTTGTCCACGTCGAACCGCTCCTCGGCCAGGGCGCGTCCGGCCGCGCCCTGGGCCGGGGCCAGGGCGGGGTCGAGGATGAACCGTTCCATGGCGGCGGCCAGAGCGCGGGCGTCGCGCGGGGGGACCAGGAAGCCGTTTTTCCCTTCGATCACGGTTTCGCGGCAGCCGGGGGCGTCGGTGGTGACCACCGGACGGCCCATGGCCATGGCTTCGAGGTTGGAGCGGGGCACGCCCTCGCGAAAGCTGGGCAGGACGTAGACCGAGGCGGCGGCCAGGAGCGGGCGGACGTCGTCCACGGCGTCGAGGACTTCGAGCGCGCCCTGCCCGCGCCAGCGGTCCACCTCGGCCGGGGGCACGGCGTCGCCGCCCACCTCCGCAGGACCGGCCAGGCGGAAGACGGCATGGGGATGGCGCACCTTGAGCAGGGCTGCGGCCTCGGCGAACTGGGCCACGCCCTTGTCGCGCACCAGCCGGGCCAGGCAGAGGAACACCGGGGCCTGCGGCAGCGGGGCCGGGGCGAACTCGGCCAGGTCCACGCCCGAGCCCGGGACCACGGTGGTCCGGGCGTGGGCCGGAATCACGCCCAGCCGCTCGAAGAAGGCCTGGTCGTCCGGGTTCTGGAACAGCACGCCGTCGCAGGACTTGAGTCCGGCGCGGTACATGCCCCTGGCCACGTTGAAGAGGATGCGCCGCCTCAGCCCCTGCGCCTCGGTGAAGGCGTAGCCCAGGCCGGTGATCAGGGCGTAGACGCGCTTGGGGTGCCCGACCCAGGCCATGCGCGCGGCCAGGGAGCCGTAGACCACGGGCTTGAAGGTGTAGGAGAGGACGAGGTCGGGCTTGATGCGAAAGAGGATCTGCTTGAGGTGCAGCAGGGAGTCGAGATCGGCCAGGGGGTTCAGGCCGCGCCGGGCCAGGGGAAAGCGGTGGTACTCCGCGCCCATGGCCTCCAACTGAGGGGCGACGTCCGGGAGGTGGGCCGGGGCCAGCGCGTGGACCTCGTGCCCGAGCCCGGCGAGCCGCCGGAGCAGCGGGCCGCGAAAGGTGACGAGGGACGGCGCGAAGCCGCCGATGACCGCAATTTTCATGATAGTCGCCCTGTTGCCGTGGTTGAATCCGTCCTGTCTAGCAAAACCGGGCGGAGCGGGCAACGGTTAGTCCCCGGGCAGCTCGATGATGAAGCGCGCGCCCCGGCCCGGCCGCGACTTGACGTGCATGGACCCGCCGTGGCCCTCGGTGACGATGAAATAGGCCACGGACATGCCCAGCCCGGTGCCCACGCCCACCTCCTTGGTGGTGAAGAACGGCTCGAAGACCCGGCGGCGCACGGACTCGTCCATGCCCGGGCCGTTGTCCTCGATCTCGATGCGCACACCCCGGCCCGCGCGGCCGCAGCGCAGGATGAAGCGCGGCGCGCGGCCCGTCTCGCGGTGGGTCTCGGTCATGGCCTGAGCCCCGTTGTGCAGGATGTTGAAGAAGACCTGCTCCACCTGCCCGGCGTCGCAGCGCACCCGGGGCCGGTCCGCGTCGTATTCGCGCACGAACCCGATGTCCTTGAAATTATAGCTGTGGCTCAGGTCGTGCCCGCTCTTGACCAGGTCCACGGCCCGGTCCAGAACGGCGGCCACGTCCACTGCGGCCCGCTGGCCGTCGCTCTTGCGGCTGAAGTCGAGCATGTTGGTCACGACCCGGCCCGCCCGCTCGCCGGATTCGACGATCGCCCGGATCATCTGCCCCACGCTGCGCGCCTGCATGTAGCCGAAGACCGATTCCAGGGTGATGCCCAGGTTCTCGGCCTCGGCGCGATTCTTCCGGGAGTCCTCCAGCAGCCGTTTTTCGAGCAGCCGGGCGTTGCCCAGGATGGCGGCCAGGGGGTTGTTGATCTCGTGGGCCATGCCCGCGGCCAGCCCGCCCACCGAGAGCATCTTCTCGGACTGGATCATCATCTCCTCGATGCGCACGCGCTCGGTGATGTCGTCCACGCGGATGACCGCGCCGTCCACGCCGTTGGCGATGAGCGGATAGACCGAGACGTCGCGGTAGCGCTGGGCGCCGTCCACCTCCTGGGTCATCTTTTCGGTCAGCACGGGCCGCCGCTCGCGGATGGCGCGATGGACCTTGCCCATGGCCCCGGCCAGCTCGGGCAGCACGTCCACCAGCAGCCGCCCTTCGGCGTGGGCGCGGTCCAGGCCGGTGGCCGACGCCGCGCGCATGTTCCAGTGGGTGATGCGGCCATCCGGGTCCACGCCCACCAGGATGGAGGGCATGGAATCCACAATGTTGGAGAGATAGCTCTTGAGCCGGGCGACCTCGGCCCCGGCGATCTTCAGCTCGGCCAGTTTTTCGGCCAGCTGGAGGTTCCGGTAGGCGCTCTCGGAGAGCATGTTGGCGATGAGGAAGAGGGCGTGGCAGATTTGGCGGAACCGGTCGAGGGACATGACCGTGACCTTGGCCAGGGCGCGGCGGAACTCGTCCTCGTCCGCGCCGATCTCGCGGGCGTAGGCCAGCACGCGGCCCTCGTCGATCTGGTCGTTGCGCACCTGGCCGACGAGCCAGTTGGCGATGTGGCGGCCGCCCACGGTGATGCTCGCGCCGCCGTCCCACAGCCCGCTGCTCAGGCAGGGCTGGAGCGTCGGCCCGGCCGGGTCCTGCCGCCCGATGACCGCGTCGGAGCGCATGCAGTTGGCCAGCCCCTTTTCGGTCCCCCGGATGACGTCCCGGCACAGTTCGCAAAAGTTGGAGGGCCGGGTGATGGGCCGTCCGTCGGGCGTGGTGATGAGCGATCCCACGCCCGTGGCCTGGGCAAAGGCGTCCTGGATGGCCTGGATCTCCTCCAGGTCGAACAGGTCCTCGAAGGCGACCCGTTCCCGACCGGGCAGGCCCCGTCCGGCCAGCTCGGCTTCCGCCGAGGCCAGTTCGCGGCGGAGGTCGGCGATACGGTCTTGCAGCTGTTTGCGGCCCACGGAAGCGCACCCCGGTTCACGGTTGATAGGGCTTTCATCCTTGCCCGCCCGTGCGGCGAGGTCAAGGGGCTTGGTGCAATTTTTGTAACATTCCGGGCGAAAAAGATGGGGAAATCCCTCCCCCCCCCGCCGCTACAGGATCTGGGCGATGTCGAGGCCGAGCCCCGCGTTCTCCATGGCCAGGGAATCGCCGAGCACGCAGACCGCGCCGCTCGCCGC
>JAZHDH010000009.1:0-8551 GCA_036584335.1 Pseudodesulfovibrio sp.
GCGTGGAGCAGCGCCCGGGCAACGGACAGGACCGGGAGGAGCGGGAGCGGGAGCGCGATCGCGACCGTGAGCGCGACGGCCACGGCGGACGCCGCAACTGACGCCGGGGCATGAAAAAGCCCCCGGAGCAACGCTCCGGGGGCTTTTTCATGCGCTCCGGCCTACTGGGCCGTTTCGCAGGTGGGCACGCCGGGGTCGGTTCCGTTTTCCAGCAGTTTCCGGCGGTATTCCTTGACCTCGTCCAAGGAGTTCCAGCCCCGGTACATCTCCAGCCAGTCGCCGAAGGGGAGGTATTCCTCGTCCAGGTGCGCCTCGTGCATCTTCATCCAGATGTTGAAGACGTACATTTCTATTTTGAAGGTGGCGTTGTCGAACACTTGGGGCAGGACCGTGGACTCGTATTTCTGCCCGTCCAGCCGGGCGGCCACGTAGGCGCAGACGTTCTCCTGGGACCGCTGGTAGTCGATGACCGTGTCGTTGGTGGTGTCGGCCAGGCGGTGGAGGGCGGGATATTCCTTGTCGATGTACCGCATGACCTCGTCGGGAATGCGGAGTTTCAGGTTCTCGCCGTCCTCGACGACGAAATAGAAACGGAGCCACTGGTCGAACTGGAAGATTTCCACCGTGTCCTTGACGGCGTTTTTGATGCTGACGCTTCTGATCATGGGTGCGGGTCCTTGTGCTTCGGGTGTCGTCTGGGAGGGGAATATGGTCATCCGGCCGGGTCGCGTCAAGGGAAAATGTGCCCGGCAAGGGGTGGACAAAGCCCCTTTGGATGTTATATGAACTGCGGCTCGCAAGAAAGAAAAGCCCGTACCGGGCAGCAATATCAAGGAGACCATTATGGCACGTCACAAGAAGCATGAACGCATGAAGGAACTGGACCGCAAACGCCACCGCCGCCAGAAGGCCATCAAGGCCGCCATCAAGGAGGCGAAGGCCGCCGCCAAATAGCGCGGCCGCGCCCGAAACCCTTTTCCCGAACCGCAGGTCACAGAGCAATGCCCATCTACGAGTATCAGTGCCGCGAATGTCAGGCCGTGTTCGAGGACTGGCAGTCCGGCTTCGAGGAGAAAGAGGTGGACTGTCCCCAATGCGGGGGCAAGTCCAAACGGCTCATTTCCCATTCCTCCTTCCAGTTGAAAGGAAGCGGCTGGTACGCCGATGGCTACGGCGGGAAGCACCCCGGCTCCCAGCCGGGCGAGGCGGTCAAGCCCGCCGAAGCAGCCTCCAATTGCCCGGCCAAGGCGGAGGCGGGCGGCGCCGATTCGGCTCCCGCCAAGAAAGCCGCGGACACATCGTCCGCAGGCTCGGCCTCATAAGTAGTGAAAAGGCAGCCGTGGCTGCCTTTTTTCTTGATCCGACACCGTTAAGCGAGAGAGAGACATGCTGGAGCGATATTCCCGACCGGAGATGAGGGCGCTGTGGACCCTGGAGAGCAAGTTCAGGGCCTGGCTGGAAGTCGAACTGGCCGTGACCAGGGCCTGGACCGAAATGGGCCAGGTGCCCCGCGAGGCGTGCGACGAGATCCTCGCCAAGGCGGATTTCGACCTGGGCCGCATCCTTGAGATCGAGGAGACGACCAAGCATGACGTCATCGCCTTTCTCACGGCGGTGGAGGAAAAGGTCGGCCCCAGTTCGCGCTACATCCACCTCGGCTGCACCTCGTCCGACATCGTGGACACGGCCAACGGCCTGCTCCTGACCCGGGCGGGCAACATCCTGGCCGGGGGCATCGACCGCATTCTGGCCGTCCTGAAGGACATGGCCCACCGGCACAAGGGGCTCCTGTGCATGGGCCGCACCCACGGCATCCACGCCGAGCCCACCACCTACGGGCTGAAGTTCACCGGCTTCTACGCCGAATTCATGCGCCACAGGGAGCGGTTCGACGCGGCCCGCGAGAGCGTGCGCGTGGGCAAGATTTCCGGCGCGGTGGGCACCTTCGCCCACCTCAGCCCCGAGCTGGAGGAGCGCGCCTGCGCCATCCTCGGCCTGACACCGGACCCGCACTCCACCCAGATCGTGCAGCGCGACCGCTACGCCCAGTTCTTCACCGCCCTGGCCATGCTGGCCGGGGGCATCGAGCGCCTCGGCGTGGAGCTGCGGCACCTGCAGCGCACCGAGGTCCTGGAGGTGGAGGAGGGCTTCACCCCGGGCCAGAAGGGCTCTTCGGCCATGCCGCACAAGAAGAACCCCATCTCCGCCGAAAACCTCTGCGGCCTGTCCCGGGTCATCCGGGGCAACGCCCTGGCCGCCATGGAGAACCAGGCCCTGTGGCACGAGCGGGACATCTCCCACTCCTCGGTGGAGCGGGTGATCATGCCCGATTCCACGGCCCTGGTGGACTACATGCTGCACCGCATGGCCGGGGTGCTGGAGCGGCTGGTGGTCAAGGAGGACAACATCGAGCGCAACCTGATGGGGTCCTTCGGCCTGTTCTATTCGCAGCGGGTGCTCAACAAGCTCATCGCCACGGGCCTCAGGCGCCAGGCCGCCTACGAGATGGTCCAGAAGGTGGCCATGCGCTGCTGGGAGAACAAGGTCCGATTCGAGGACGAGGTGCGCGGGGATGCGGAAGTAAACAAGCACCTTGCGGCTAACGATCTTGACGAAGCCTTTGACCCTTCGTATTACAGACGATATGAAGATGCGATCTTTCGCCGTGTCTTCGGAGAATAGCAAGGATGAACGAACTCAAGACCAGGCTCGCCCGGCTGTTGCTCGAACTTTCGTATCGCGAAGGCGACTTCACGTTGACCTCGGGACGAAAGAGCGACTATTACTTTGACTGCAAGCAGACCGCCCTGCACCCCGAAGGGAGCTACCTCATCGGTCGCCTCTTTGTGGAAATGCTCAAGGATTTCGATTGCAAGGGGATTGGCGGCATGACCCTGGGCGCCGATCCGCTGGTCTCCGCCACCACGGTGGTCTCCTTTCTGGAAGGCAGGCCCATGCCCGGGTTCATCATTCGCAAGCAGTCCAAGGGCCACGGGACCAACCAGTATCTGGAGGGCCTGGCCAACTTCGGCAAGGGCGACCGGGTCGTTTTGCTTGAGGACGTCTGCACCACGGGCGGCACGCTGCTCACTGCGGCCGAGCGGGTGCGCGACGCGGGGCTCGAAATCGCGGGCGTCCTGGCTGTTCTCGACCGGGAAGAGGGCGGCCGCGCGAATCTCGACAAGGCGGGGCTGGGCCTTTCGGCCATCTTCACCCGTCAGGAGCTGCTGTCCGCGGGCGGCAGGTAGGGCTTGCCGGGGGGGGGGAAAGGACCTTCGGAGAGGGAATCCAGGCAGGAGTTGGCAGAGCATCTCATGCGCATATTCGTCGCGGTCGTGATGATCCTTCTGGGAACGGCCCCCGCAGTGGCGGGGGGTTGGTCGCTCACGCTTTCTTCCTATGACTACGGTCCGGAGCGGATCGTGGCCGTGGACAAGTCCTCGCAGACCCTGATCATGCTGGAGCGCAAGTCGCCCCTGCACGAAGTCCGGCGTTTCCCCTGCACCACGGGCCAGTCCGAGGGCGACAAGCTGGTGGAGGGCGACCTGCGCACGCCCGAAGGCGTCTATTTCGTGGGCGACCGCATCCGGCGCAAGCTGGACTGGGACCTCTACGGCGACCTGGCCTTCGCCCTCAACTATCCCAACCCCGTGGACCGCATCGAAGGCAAGACCGGCGGCGGCATCTGGATTCACGGCCGGGGCAAGGAATTCCTGCCGCGCGACACGCTCGGCTGCGTGGCTCTCCGGGCTCCCGACATGCGCGCCATGGCCCGGGCGATATCCCGCGGCATGCCCGTGGTCATCGCCACGGCCCTGTCCTGGACCCAGGAGCCGGGCGACGGCGACGCCACGGCCAAGCTCCTGGCGCAGCGGCTGCGCGACTGGGCCAGGGACTGGGAAACCCAGGACGAGCATTTCTTCAGCTATTACGACCCCGCGCTCATGACCCTGTCCGAGGGCCGCAACTTCCAGGGGTTCGTGGACCACAAGCGCAAGATATTTGCGTCCAAGCCCTGGATTCAGGTCCTGGTCGACAACATCCGGGCCATCCCCGGCCCGGACTACTGGGTGACCTGGTTCGACCAGTACTACCGGACCACGGGCATGGCCTCGACCACGGGCAAGCGGTTCTACTGGAAGCGAACCCCCGAGGGCGACTGGCGGATCGTCGGGCGCGAATACGTGCCCGCCAGCGAGGATCTGACCGGCAAATACCTGGCGGCCATGACCGGCGAGATGCGCGCCTTCGTGGGCCACTGGCGCGACGCCTGGCTGGCCATGGACGCCGAAGCCTACGGCGGGCTCTATGCGCCCTCGGCGGCGGTTGGCGACCTGAAGGGCGCAACCAACATTATTGATTACAAAAAGGCGTTGTGGGCTAAAGCTGCTCCTGCTACAGTAAAAGTTGATGATCTGGAAGTGACATCGCACCCGTTGGGGCTCCAGGTGGCCTTTGTCCAGACGTTCGAGGATGCTACCGGCTACTCGGACGTGGGTCGCAAGACCCTGGTGCTGGTTCCGGACAACGGCGCCTGGAAGATTGAAAGCGAGCAGTGGAGACGCGGCCGATGAGCAATTCGAAATACAGCGTTCTTTTCATGCGGGACGACCGCGACGTGACCCGGTATCGCGTCAGTCCGTTCTGGCTCAAGATGTTCATTTTCGCCCAGGTATTCCTCCTGCTCTGCGCCGCCGGCGGCATCTACATGGGTGTGCGCGGGCTCAAGATCAACGTCAATCTCAGGGAAGCCAACAAGGACCTGGAGCAGCGGCTCGTCGATGCCGAAGTCCGGCTGGAGCGGCTGAGCAACATGGAAAAGATCCTCCAGTCCTACGATCCCGCCGAGTTGCAATCCCTGCTCTCCGCCGCCACCACCGAGGTGGAGCGGAAGGTGGAGCAGGCCGAGGTCGATCTCAACCAGGTGTTCACCCGCGTGGACAGGCAGGAGGTGAGCGTGGAGAACCTCCAGGCCGAACTGGAAGGGCAGAAGCTGAGCGTCACTTTCGAACTGAACAATCTCCAGGCGACCAAGGCCGTGGTGGGGCAGGCGGACTTCTCCTTCGTGACCAAGGCGGGCCGGACCGTGGACGCCAAGACCAACAAGCGTGATCTGAGTTTCCAGATCCAGCGGTTCAAGCGCATCCAGACGGCCTTCCTCCTGCCCGACGGCATGGAGCGCAAGGATTTGTTCGGTCTGCGGCTGGTGATCAAGGGGAGCGACGGGAAGGTCATTTTCTCGGAGACCTTCCCCCTCGCCCACATTCTCGCCTGATCCCGTCCGGTCGTCTTCCGGCCATCCGGGATGCGCGACGGAATCGACCGGGCCGCCGACACCGGGGCGGCATGGTGAACCGAAAGGAGCTGACTTGGCAATGCGAATCCTCTTGGGGCTTCTGGCCCTGCTTCTGGCGTCGCCGTCCGCCCTGGCCGGTTCGTGGGAGCACGCCTTCTTCTCCGGCACCCAATACCCGCTTCGGGTCATCTATCTGGAAGGCGGCGCGCCCGGCCCCACGGTCATGGTCCAGGGCGGCATCCAGGGCGACGAGTCCTCCGGGTTCATCACCGCCCAGCTCCTCAGTCGGGCCAAGGTCGCGCGCGGCAACCTCATCGTCCTGCCCCGGGCCAACGTCCCGTCCATCAACCTGCACAAGCGCCAGATCAACGTGGACATGAACCGGCGGTTCGACCAGGACTACAACCGGTTCTATGAAGACCGCGTGGCCCGCGTCATCCGTTATTTCCTGTGCCAGTCCGACGCCTTCATCCACCTGCACGAGGGCAGCGGCTTCTACAACCCGACCTACGTGGACAACCTGCGCAATCCCATGCGCTACGGCCAGTCCATCATCGTCGACACCCTGGTCTACGACAAGATCGACCTGGCGCATACGGTCAACTCCGTGATCGACGAACTGAACACCCGGATCGCCAGCCACGACTACCAGTTCAAGCTCTTCAACACCCGCACCTTCGATCAGGCCACCAGCTATCCGGAGATGCGCAAGTCCCTGACCTGCTACGCCCTGGCCCAGCACAACATCCCGGCCATGGCCGTGGAGGTGAGCAAGGACATTCGCCAGATCGGCTGGAAGGTCCGCCAGCAACTGGCGGCGACCATCCTGCTGCTCGGCCGACTGGGGGTGCACGTCGTCCCGCCCGAGTTCACGGACGCCGACGTCCGGGCCTATGCCCGCCGCGACGTGCGGGTCAAGGTCAACGGCCGCCCCGTGACCAGCGGCGGGGTCATCAACCTGGCTCCCGGATCGACCCTGGCCGTGGAGACCGTGTCCGACGGCCCCAGAGAGTTTTCGCCCGAGTTGGCCCTGTTCGCCTCGGACAGGCCGGGCGTGAACCTGATGAAGGCCCGGCGCATGGCCCTGGAGCGTTTCTCCGAACTGGAGCTCAGGAGCGACGGCGAGCGGGTGGCCCAGACCCGGGTGCAGTGGAGCGGCAAGCTCCCGAGCCCCCCCGGCGAAGACAAGCCGGTCTTCGTTTGCTGGCTCAACGGCAACCCCCTTTTCGTCCATGAGGGCGAGGTGCTGCACACCGTACTCGGCGACCAGCTCATCCTTGAGGGCATCTGGGGAAGCGACCGCCAGGAAGTGGTCAACCTCAAGGGGTTCGTGGCCATTCCCTGGGCCAACAACGGCCAGGACCTGGGCTGGGAGATCATTCTCGATCCCGACAATTTCATGGGCAAGTACGACCTTATGGCCGACACCCCGGATGCGTTCCGCTATCGGGTGGTGCGCGAGACGCCGGGGGTGGCGGAGGCCGAATTCTATGTGGACATCGCTCCGCGCACGGTCCACGCCCTGCGCCTGGCGGACGAGCGCGGCCAGTCTCTGCTCATCCCCTGGACCCCGGGCGGCAGCTACCGCCTGCCCGAGGGCAAATACGTCCTGGAGGGGGCCTGGTCCAACGGCCCGGGCGAAAAGCTCATCGCCACCACGGACGACCTTCCCTTGTCCATGGGTGCCGCATTCAGCGTCGATTACGCCAAACCGCTCAAGCTCACGGTGCGCCAGGCAACGACCTTCAGCGACATCGGGAGCATGACCTTCACGGCGGGCGGTCTGGCCGAGCGATAGGTTCCCCTCACCTCAACGGAGGTTGACGACATGACGGTGGAACGGATTCTTCGCGGCGTGGCCGGGTGCATCATCCTGGCGAGCCTGCTGCTCGCCTACATCTACAGCGCGAATTGGCTCTGGCTGACGACCCTCGTCGGGGTGAACCTGTTGCAGTCGGCCGTGACCAACTGGTGCCCGGCCATGGTCGTTCTCAGGAAACTGGGGCTGAGCGGCTGCGGCGATTAGGTTCTGTCCGAAAACAGCCTCGTTGTGGGTTTGCGCAATGATTTCAACTGGCAAGGCAGAATATGAAAACGGGCCGAAGGCGTAGCCGAAGCTGCGCCGAGGGCCGTTGCAGCCTGGCAATGCAGCCTGTCGGGATCAGGGCCAAACGGAACAGAAGGGGTTTTGCGGACAGGGCCTATGCGTTCCTGCGACCATAGGGATAGAGGATTCGCCAACCCCACAGGGCGGCGGTGACCCCGATGAACGCCCCGAACAGGACGTCGGACGGGTAGTGCCTGAGCGCCACCACCCGGGCGGCTCCTACGGTTGCGGCCAGCGCCAGGGCCGGGTAGCGCAGGGCGGGCAGGATCAGCCCCAGCGCGGTCATGCTCGCAAAGATGCGCAGCGAGTGGCCGGACGGAAACGAGCTGTGCAGGTAGTCCCCGGCCAGGGGCAGGAAGCCGTATTCCCCCTTCTCGAAGAGCAGGGGCGGACGGGCGCGGCCGAAGAGGTCCTTGAGTCCGTCGCCGACGAAGATGGCGGCGGCCACGGCCGCGCAAAGGTAGAGCAGGTGGCGGGAGCGGCGTGTCTGCCCGTTGCGCAGGGCGTCGCAGGCCCCTGCGAGGAAACCCAGGGCGAGCAGCGCGGCGAACAGCGAGGCGTCGGCCGCAAGCGAGATGTTCCGGGCCAGGTGGCGCCAGCCGCCGTCCAGCCCGTGGGCCGCCTCGGCGGCGGGCCGGTCCAGCCAGAGGTAGCACACGGCGATGAGGACGGCTGTCGCCGCGCCCGCCAGCAGGGTTTTCAGGATGGTCTGGTTCATGGCGCTATCGCAGCAGCTTGCCGAGGATCACGAAGACCAGGCCGACACCCAGGCTCAGGCCGCCCATCTGGTACGCGCCGTTGATCAGCAGAATCAGGCCGATGAGCGCCAGCAGGCCGCCGCAGATCATGGCGGGCATCCCGCCCAGGGTGATCCGGCGCGCCATGCGGTCGCTCTCGTGGACGATCCTGGCTCCGCAGCGCTTGCAGGTGTGAGTCTGCGGGCCGATATTCTTGCCACATTGCGGACACTTCATGGCCCAGCCATAGCAAAAAAAGCAAACGTCGAATAGCCCCCCGGGCGGCCCGGCGAGCGGTGGGCAGGCAAAGCAAAAGCCCTCCGTCTTGACGACGAAGGGCCTTTGATATCGGTGGTGCGCCCGGCACGATTCGAACGTGCGATCTTTCGGTTCGTAGCCGAATGCTCTATC
>JAZHDH010000010.1:0-8544 GCA_036584335.1 Pseudodesulfovibrio sp.
CGGCTCCCCGCGCCTCCGCGCCGCCGCCCGAACCATCCCGCGCAGACGCGACCGCCGATTTTCCCGAGCCGTGGGCCACGTACCTGCACAAGGTTTCGCCCGACCACAAGATGGTCTGGACCTACCTGGAGCTGGGACTCGACCTGGGCGGCCAGGCCGACCCGCAACGCCGCGCCGTGGTGGCCGAACTGATCCGCCACCTGAAGCTTCCGCCCCGGCCCGTGGCCTTCTGGCCGGTGGCCGTGCTTCAGGGTGGTGAACTGCGCCCGAACCGTGAGTTGTTCTGGCGTGGCTGGCGGCAGTGGCGCACGCCGCACATCGTCTGCTTCGGCGCGGAGGCCCTCCGGATCATCCTGCCCGACGCCGACCCCGGCCGGACCATGCACATGTTCCGCGAATTCATGGTCCACATCCTTCCGGGCATGGGCGAACTGGCGGGCATGCTGCCCCATGAACGACAACTGGCGGCCGACGCTCTGGCCGATCTGCGGTTGTAACCGGTTGTGCGCGTGTGCGCACCACGCAGACCCCTCGGGATTTTGCCGTAATGGCCGTTTGCGCGGTTTTCCGCCCCCGCGCTGACGCCATGCCGGAATCTTGTAAAAATCCACGGAGAACCGGTCTGACGCAGATTGGCCATAACCTCCCTTTTAAATTGGTTATTTTTTGATAATTCTGTTGCAGACGGCCCAGGCATCCTTTGGGACGGGTCAAAATCCCGGCTTGCGCATCCCATGGCGGGTAACGTATGTCATTGCTTCAAAGCGGGCGCTGGGTTCGCGCCTTCGTAGTCAACGCGTCGCTTGTCCGCAGGCGGCCTTCAGCTCCATAAGGATTCTTTAGCAACATGAAGATTCTCATCACCGGCGCGGCCGGGTTCATCGGCTTCCATCTCGCACAGCGTTTGACCGGCGAAGGCCATGAAGTGGTCGGCCTGGACAACCTCAGCGACTACTACGATGTCAACCTCAAGAAGGCACGGCTGGCCATCCTGCAGAAAAGCCCGCTCTTCCGGCATGTGAACATTTCCATGGAAGACACTGCGGCCATGGCCGAGCTGTTCGCCCTCGAGAAATTCAGCCACGTGGTCAACTTGGCTGCCCAGGCGGGCGTGCGTTACTCCATAGAGAATCCGCGTTCCTACATCGACGCCAACGTGGTCGGCTTCCTGAACATCCTGGAAGGGTGCCGCCACACCGGCGTGCAACACCTGGTCTACGCCTCCAGCAGTTCCGTCTACGGCATGAACACCAAGATGCCGCTCAACCCGCACGAGGGCGTCGACCATCCCATGAGCCTGTATGCGGCCACCAAGAAATCCAACGAGATGATGGCCCACGCCTACAGCAACCTCTTCAACCTCCCGACCACGGGCCTGCGGTTCTTCACTGTGTACGGGCCTTGGGGCCGTCCCGACATGGCGCTTTTCCTGTTCACCAAGAACATTCTCGAAGGCAAGCCGATCAATGTTTTCAACCACGGCAAAATGCGGCGCGACTTCACCTATATCGACGACATCGTCGAAGGCGTGGTCCGCGTGATCAAGCATACGGCCGCCCCCAATCCCGCATGGGACGGCGACCATCCCGATCCTTGCACCAGCCCGGTTCCGTACCGCATCTACAACATCGGCAACAACGCGGTCGTCGAGCTGTCGCGCTACATCGAGGTCATCGAAGAGGTTGTCGGCAAAAAGGCGATCTACAACTACATGGACATGCAGCCCGGCGACGTTCCCGCCACCGAAGCCGACGTTTCGGACCTGGTGCGCGACGTCGGCTTCAAACCGGACACCACCATTGAATACGGCATCCGGAAATTCATTGAGTGGTACAGAGAGTATTACAACGCCTAGTCGGAGGCCATTTTTGCCTGCATCGGCCTGATTTCCAGGCGGACACCACCCGGTGTCCGCCTTTTTTTGTGCCATTTTCGTGTTAGGCGTTGCCATCAACTGGGATTTTGTCTAGGTAGCTGGTAAAGGCTTTTGTGGCTGTTTCACGTGAAACATGCGCCTGATCATCACGAGTGTTTCACGTGAAACGTGTGAGCGGATCAAGAGCAAGCAAGCGAGGACCCTGTGGCGAGAAAAATCGTTGTGGCGAATCAAAAGGGCGGGGTAGGCAAGACGACGACGGCCGTGAACCTGGCCGCGTCCCTGGCCGTGATGGAAAAGCGCGTGCTGCTGGTGGATTGCGATCCCCAGGGAAACGCCTCCAGTGGGCTGGGGTTCTACCCCGGCGACAAGCGCGAAAACATCTATACCGTGTTGTTCGAGCCCAAGAACATCCACAAGGCCATCTATCAGACGGACGTGCCGTTTCTGGACATTCTGCCGGGAACGCAGGACCTGGTGGGGGCGGAAATCGAATTGGTGGACAAGCTGGGGCGCGAATACTACTTGCGCGATCTGGTGGCCTGCGCCGACGAGGAGTACGACTACATCCTCATCGACTGCCCGCCGTCGCTGGGCCTGCTCACCGTCAACGCCCTGTGCGCCGCCACCGAGCTTTTGGTGCCGCTACAGTGCGAGTATTACGCCTTGGAGGGTATTGCGCAATTGCTGATGACGTACGAACTGGTCCGCAAGCGGCTGAACAGCGATCTGGACATCCTTGGCGTGGTCCTGACCATGTACGATTCGCGCAACCGGCTTTCCTGGCAGGTCAAGAACGAGGTGCGCAAGGCGTTTCCGCAGCACCTGTTCGAGACGATCATTCCCAGGAACGTGCGGCTTTCCGAAGCGCCCAGTTTCGGCAAGCCCGTGATCAACTACGATATCAAGTCCCGGGGCTCCGAGGCCTATCTGGCTCTGGCTCAGGAAGTGGCGAAAAGCACGACCGCAAGGGGTTAGCGGCTGATCATTGAACGATGATCACGAGCGCTCGACCCCTTGATCGGCCGTGATCGTGAGGACCTTTCAGTAGCGGCCTTCCTTGATCCGGTCCTTTTCGGGCTGGAAGGGGGTGCACTCGGTGGTGATGGTGTCCTTGAAGTGCTTCTTGACCACCTTGGCCTGGCACTGGAGGCACTTGAACGAGACCAGCCCCGCGAGGTTGGACGCGGTGAGCCGGAATTTGCGCGGCTCGTCGGCTCCCCAGTCGGCCGTGGCGTTGCCGCAGCACGAGCAGGTGACGTCCGTGTCCACGGGGTAGGGGAAATCCCAGTATTGCTGGAGTGTTTCCCAGTCGGCCACCGGTTCGGGGCTCTCGGGCGGGGCCGAGGCGTCCGCCAGGCCGAGCTTGGCCAGCACGTCGGATTTCACGGCCGCCCAGGCCTTGGCCGTGAGCAGGGCGCCGATGGGGTTGCCGTCCTTGTCGAAAAGTTCATTGATGTGGTCAACCATGGTTGCTCCGTCGTTAAAGGCGTTCGGTGAAGAATTGTAGGCTCTAACGCACCATGGGGCAAGGTGCAAGCAGCAAGGAGAGGAGATATGTCATCAACCAGCAAGGGACTCGGGCGCGGATTGGACGCGCTGCTCGGGGGCGTTCGCGAGGACGAGAGGAAAACTTCGGATGCCGCCGAGGTGAAGCTTGTTCCCGTCGACGCCATCACGCCCAACCCGCATCAGCCCCGCAGGGAGTTCGCCCGGGAGGCGCTGGAAGACCTTGCCGCCTCCATCCGCGTGCGCGGCGTGCTGCAGCCCGTACTTGTCCGTCCGTTGGGCGGCAGGCGCTATGAGCTGGTGGCGGGAGAGCGCAGGCTGCGCGCCTCCAAGCTGGCCGAACTGACGGAAATTCCGGCCCTGATCCGCGAGATGACCGATCAGGAGAGCCTGGCCATCGCGCTTATCGAGAATCTGCAACGCGAGGACCTGAACGCCGTGGAAGAGGCGCTGGGCTACCAGCAGTTGCAGCAGCAGTTCGGCCTGAGCCAGGAAGAGCTGGCCCGCCAGGTGGGCAAGAGCCGGTCCGCCGTGGCCAATGCGCTGCGTCTGCTCAACCTGCCCGAACCCATCCAGGTCGGCATCCAGCAGGGAGCCCTCTCGGCGGGCCATGGCCGGGCGATCATGGCCGTGGCCGATGCCAAGGCCCAGGAGGCACTGCACCACCGAATTGCGGATAACGGCCTGACCGTGCGCCAGGCCGAGGCCCAGGCGTCGTTCTGGAAGGAACACGGCCGCCTGCCCGGCGCCGACGAAATCGGCCCGTCCGCACCCGGGGCCGCCCCGGTCCGGGAGACCCTGGAGCCCCTGGACGCCCGGCTCAAATCGCTCCAGGATGCGCTCGGGGGCTTGCTGGGCGTTAAGGTAAAGATAGCCGGAACCCCGGAGAAGGGCAAGATTACGCTAAGTTATGGCAATGAAGATGCTTTGCGGTCCTTTGTGGAAAAACTTGGAGCCGAGTTTGTCTGAAAACAGACGGGATCGCGATCACCGATCGGTCAACCGCTGATCTTGCGATGATGGCCGGGAGTGGGCTCCCGGCGCAGGCACAGCGGCGGCAGGCGCGGTGATCAACTGATAACAACACAAGAAAACGAGTGGTTACCTGCATGACTCTGACACGGATTCGAGCCGCCGTAGACGCGCTCAAGGGCAACAAGGTCATGATCGTGGGCGATCTGATGCTTGACCATTACATGATGGGCGAGGTGGAGCGCATATCGCCCGAAGCCCCGGTGCCGGTGGTGCGCGTGGAGCGCGAAACCTCCCTGCTCGGCGGGGCCGGGAACGTGGCCCGCAACATCGCCGCCCTGGGCGGCAAGGCCCTGCTCGTCGGCGTGATCGGCACCGACGAGGACGGCGAGCGCCTCGACAAGCTGTGCCGGGACGCGGGACTCAAGACCAAGCTCATCCGCGATCCGGCCCGCCCCACCACCAAGAAGACCCGGATCATCGCCGCCCATCAGCAGGTGGTCCGCGTGGACCAGGAGTTGGCCGTGCCGCTCCAGGAGGCCGAGTCCGACGCGCTCTTCGCCTATCTGCAGGGCACCATCGCCGATTACCCGGTGATCATCCTCTCGGACTACGGCAAGGGGTTCATCTGCAAGGAGTTCATGGCCCGGTTCATGGCCCTGGCGGAAGAGTGCGATCCCCGTCCGCTCATCCTTGTCGACCCGAAGACCGTGAACTACGATCTCTACTGCGGAGTGGACCTGCTGACCCCCAACACCAAGGAGGCCGGCGAGGGCGCCGGACTGCCGGTCCGCGGGCAGGACACCGTCATCCGGGCCGGACGCGCGCTCTTCGAGCGGCTGAACTGCAAGAACCTGCTGATCACCATGGGCGGCGACGGCATGGCCCTGTTCGAGGGCAAGCGGTCCATCCGGCACATACCCACCTTCGCCCAAAAGGTCTTCGACGTCACCGGCGCGGGCGATACGGTCATCGCCACGGTGGCCCTGGGCCTCTCCGCCGGGCTGAACCTGCTCACCGCATGCACCCTGGCCAACTATGCGGCCGGAGTGGTCGTGGGCCAGATCGGCGCGGCCACGGCCACGGCGCAGGACCTGCTGGACGCGATGGAGGAGCTGCCCGAACCACAGGTGGAGCAATGGTAGACCGCAACACCGCACAAGTTAGTTAAGTGAATGAATCCGGTTTGATCAAACCGGATAGGCGCAAATACCGCAACGCACTGCAAATATCACGTCGCACAGGGAGCGCAGCATGTCCAAAAAGAAGATCGCCTACGATACCACCATCGGCAACCTGGGTTCGGCAAAGATAGATTCGCCCATGAAATCGCCGAGGTACAGCAACGAACCCGACCTGCTGACCCTGATGATGACCGGCGAGGAGCTGGTGGAGCTGGGCGGCGAAACCCTGCCCATGCCGTTCGAGAAGGCCGGTCCCAGGGGAAAGATCTATTTCGACCCGTCCAAAACCAAGTGCGCCATCGTCACCTGCGGTGGCCTCTGCCCGGGCATCAACGACGTCATCCGCTCCATCGTCAACGAAGCCCACTACAACTACGGCATCCGGACCGTGCTCGGCATCCGTAACGGGCTGCGAGGCTTCATCCCGGACTACGGGTACGACGTGGTTGAGCTGACGCCCCAGTCCGTTTCCAGCATCCACCACTTCGGCGGCACCATACTCGGCTCATCGCGCGGCCCCCAGGACCCGTCGGCGATCGTGGACTCCCTGGAGCGGCTCAACGTCAACATCCTCTTCGTCATCGGCGGCGACGGCACCATGCGCGCGGCCAAGGCCATAGTGGACGAAACCACCCTGCGCAACCGCAAGATAGCCGTCATCGGCGTGCCCAAGACCATCGACAACGATATCAACTTCATCACCCGCTCCTTCGGTTTCGATACCGCCGTCGAAAAGGCCACCGAAGCCATCCAGTGCGCCCACGTCGAGGCCACGGGCACGGATATGGGCGTGGGGCTGGTCAAACTCATGGGCCGGGAGGCGGGATTCATCGCCGCCCAGGCCACCCTGGCGCTGCAAGAGGTCAATTTCCTGCTGGTTCCCGAGCAACCGTTCTCCCTGGACGGCGAGGAGGGGTTTCTCATGGCCCTGGAACGCCGCCTGCGCAGCCGCGGACACGCGCTCATCGTCTGCGCCGAAGGGGCCGGACAGGACCTGATCGATCACGAATCCAAGGCCGATCCATCGGGCAATACGCGGCTCGGCGATTTCTGCACCTTCCTCATCGAACGCACCAAAGCCCACTTCAGTGACCGGGGCCTGGAAATGTTCCTCAAATTCATCGATCCGAGCTACATCATCCGGTCGGTCCCGGCCAATGCGGGCGACCGGGTCTATTGCGGCTTCCTGGGCCAGAACGCCGTGCATGCGGCCATGGCCGGGAAAACGGGAATGGTCGTGGCCCAGCTCAAGTCGAGCATGGTCCACCTGCCCCTGGACCTGGTCACGGCCAAACGCCGCTGCCTGAACATCGAGTCCGACTACTGGCGCGCCGTCATGGAAGCCACCGGCCAAATGGATTACTTCAAGACCGCATAGGCGGCGTCGCCATCCCCGCCGCCCGGCTCCGGTGCACGCCACCATAAACGGCTCCACCGGGCCGGGCCGCCGTGCTTGAACGAAGGGCGATACGTATCTGGATGAAATTCCACAAAAAAGGGGACCCCTCGGGGTCCCCTCCACATGTCGATGCTGCGGGAAAACGCTATTCGTTCACGGCCAGCCGACGGCGAACCTGCTCGCTGACCTGGCGGCCGGCGCTCTCCTTCTCGGCGTCCATGGCCACCGCCAGAAGCTCGAAAAGCTCGTCATAGGAAAATTCCAGGGAAAGACTCCCGTTGGAGGCGATGCAACTCTCGCCGCGCTCCTCGATGCGGTAGGCCCGGCGCTCGCGCGCATGGCCGATGGCCGAAATGATGCCGTAGGAAAAATGGCCGTCCTCGTCGCGGTACAGCTTCTCCATGGTCAGCATGCCGGTGTTGTCGTCAAAATACATTTCCTCACCGATCAGATGCCCGGAAACGGCGATGTCCTCGCCAAAATCGTTGGGAAGATTCACCTTGAGAATGGGATCGTTTCCGTCTTGCCCGCCAGCCATCATTTTCGACATGTCCCTCTCCTTTAATCCAAAGGAAGTTTGTATTGATCCGAGACGGCCTTCCTCGCTGGCGCGGGAACCGGCTCGTTCAGTCCCTTTTCTATGAACTCCATCAGGAGGCTCTCGGGCACGCGCCATTGGCTGCCGATCTTGATGGCCCGGATGCTTCCGCCCGTAATCAAACGGTATGCGGTTCGCTGGTGAACCCTCAGCAGTTCCGCAACCTCTTTCACCGTGAGCAAGGTGGGAGGCCTGGAAGCGTCTTTGTCGTTCATACTGTCACGTCATACCTGCAATGTTCATTCTTTGACATAAGGAGTCAAAGATTGTCAACAAAGTACAACGTTGTCCCATAAAGTCTAGAAAATCTCTATAAAAAGCGCAATCTTCGCGATTACAGGGCGTTGTTGTGTGTTAGGGATGCCTATACCAGAATTCGCGGGAAAACATAATGGGAAAATTCCACGATTTGGGTCATTTTTTGTTGTGGAAGCGAGGTTTTACTCTAGAGAAAGTCGCAGTTTTGTCACGACGCCAAAATTGTTAAACGTATTATAACAGCAATGATTTCTGGTGGTTATAGCGCTATCAAAAAAAGATATCATTTTCTGTGTCGTGTGGCCGTTGCAAGCTGGGGAGGTTTGGAGTTCGCGACCGTTGCGGAGCGGGACAGGCCCTGCCTTGCTGGGGGGGAGTCGGAGAGCCGACGTTACTGAAGTTGATTGCGGTCGATTGCTGAAAACAGTCGTATGCGGTTGTGAATCCGCCCCTTCCGGGGCGGGGTTGCGGGCGCTGGGGCGGTTCAGGGCTCTTCGCCGGGCTTGGTCGCGGTGACGATGACATCCTTGCCCAGGAACAGGGCTTTGCTCAGGAGCGTGTCGGCGATGTAGGTGTTGTAGGCGATGTTTTCGGGTTTGGTTTTGTCGTGTTCCTGGGCCGTCCGCTTGTAGCGCAGCAGGTAGTAGCGGGTGGTCAGCGCGATGAGGGGCCAGAGGAGGAGGAAGACCGAGTCGATGCCCTGAAAGTAGGAGGAGGCGACAGAGCGGACGGAGTAGCCGGTCTTGCG
>JAZHDH010000011.1:0-8384 GCA_036584335.1 Pseudodesulfovibrio sp.
CGGTCTGCCGGAGCAGGGTCTCCAGGTCCTTGAGGTCGTGGCCCGAGACCAGGATGGCCTTGCCCGCAGTGGGGCCGAGCTTGACCGTGGTGGGCTCGGGATGGCCGTAGGCCGAGGTGTTGGCGTCGTCCAGCAGCTCCATGGCCCGGATGTTGATGCGGCCGCATTCCAGGGCGGCCTCCACGCATTGCTCAAGCGTCAGGTCGGTTTGCAGGGTGGCGGCCAGCAGGGCCTGGATCTTGGCGTAGAGCTCGTTATCCTCCCTGCCCAGGATGGCCGCGTGGTCGGCATAGGCGGCCACGCCCTTGAGCCCGTAGGCCAGGGTCTGCTTCAGGGACTTGAGGTCCGGGTTCGGCTCGGGGTCGTTTTCAACGCCGAACGCCTTGCCCTGGGCGACCATGCCTTCGAGGTCCGCGGCGGGCTCGAGCACGGCCGGGCCGTCGAAGACCACGCCGGAGACCTTGGCCCGCAGGGCGTCGCGTTTCTCCACGCACTCCCGGATCAGGGCCACGAAGCGGGCGTCGTCGAAATTCACGTTGGTCAGGGTGGAGAAGACCGCCTTGACCGTGAACAGGTTCGCGGCCGGGTCCTGGATGCCCTGGCTGCGGGCGGCCACGGCCACCTGGGAGAGGCCTTTGGTCAGATAAAGCAGGAGGTCCTGCAGGGTGGCGGTGGAATCGGTCTTGCCGCACACGCCCTTGCGGGTGCAGCCGCCCTTGGCCGTCTGTTCACACTGGTAACAAAACATCCGTCGCTCCTTGATGGGGTTTGGGTTCGTTTGATGAGGGCAGGATACGGGCGCGGCGCGGGCGGCAGTATGATTTGAGTCAAAAAATAATGTAAAATCGAAAAAAGTTTTTCGGCCCGCTGGCAGGATTCCTGCTAAGGGTCGGGAACGGCAGTTTTTTCCCGGGAGAGGCCATGCTGCAATCGGTTTTCGTCAAATCCTCGGAGTTCGGCTCCTTCAGCCCGCAGAAGCACGACGAGGTGGTTCTGGTCCTGCCCTACATCGACCATGCGCTGGCCGTGAGGCTGGAGCGCATCCTGCGCCTGCGCGCCGAGTACCCGGGGCTTTTGGTGCTGGTGGACGACGACGAGCGCATGGGCTTCATCCGGGTGGCCAACTTCGTCTACGCGCGCACCCGCTCGCCGTTTTTCGGCTATCTGGCCCAGGACGCCTTTCCGGGCATGTACTGGCTGCAGCAGGGCATGCGCATCATCAAGGAAACCGGGGCCGGGCTGCTCGCCTTCAACGAGGGCCGGTTCTTCGGCACCCTGGCCGCCTTCGGCCTGGCCCGGCGCGCCTGGCTGGCCACGCTGTATCGCAACCTGTTGTTCTATCCGGGCTACAGATCGCAATACGGCGACACCGAGCTTTCGGCCATCGCCTACGGCAGCAACCAACTGGTGTTCAATCCCAACGCCCTGCTGGTGGAAGTGGACTACGACAAGCACGCCAAGGCCAACGATCCCGACGACGACGCCCTGTACAAGGCGCGGCTGGCCACCCGGTTCGGCGGCCTGATGCCCGCCCGCGACGGCCAGCCCGGCGTGCAGGGCGGAAAAAAGGGCTAACGCTCTTTATTTGTTCCCGTCCTTTTGCTACGCAGGGAATTGCTTCGCCTCCTTCAACGCCGGACTGCCGTCATGGATCGTCGCCGCTTTCCCGCCCTTGCCCTCGGCTGCCTGGCCGCCGCGCTGCTGGCGTGGTTTGTCCGGCCTCCGGCCCCCGCGCTGGCCTTGCCGGAGCGCAAGGAGATCCTGCTTCTCAATTCCTACCACCAGAATTTCACCTGGACCGAGTCCATCCTGCGCGGGCTGGACGACATGCTGCGGCCCAAGGAGTCGGGCATCGTCCTGCACGTGGAGAACATGGACACCAAGCGCGTGGAGTTCAACGAGCATTATGTGCAACAGCTCAGGGAGGTGTTTCAGCACAAGTTCAAGGGCACGGACCTGCGCCTGATCATGACCACGGACAACAACGCCTTCGAGTTCATGCGCCGCCATCACGAGGCGCTTTTTCCCGCCGTGCCCGTGGTCTTCTGCGGCGTGAACAACTACAACGACGACCTGATCAGGGGGCATCCGCTGTTCACCGGCGTGGCCGAGACCCTCGACGCGCGCGGAACCCTGTGGTGGGCGATCCAGCAGCACCCCGAGACCCGGATCGTCTACATCGTCAACGACCGCACGCCGTCGGGCCTGGCGGCGGTGCAGTCGGCCCGCAGGGACCTCCGGTCCTTCCCTCCCGAAGTGGAGGTGCGCTACTCGGGCGGTTCGACCCTGCCCGAACTGCTGGCCGAGGTCCGGGCCTTGCCCGAGAACGCGCTGATCCTCTACGGCTTCTACTATCGCGACGGCCAGGGGCGATTCTACAACACCGGCGAGGCCCTGGAGGCCATCGCCGCCGAGACCTCCCTGCCGATCTACGGGTTGTACGATTTCGACCTGGGCCACGGGATCGCGGGCGGCATGCTCACCAGCGGCTACGCCCAGGGCCAGGCCATGGCCCAGCTCGCGCTGCACGTCCTGGCCGGGCGCGAGCCCGGGGACATCCCGGTGATCAGCAGGCTGACGTCCGTGCCCATGTTCGACTACGCCCGGCTCAAGGCGCACCACATCAACCCGGACAGCCTGCCCGAAGGCAGCCAGGTCATCAACAGGCCGCGCAGCTTCTATGCCGAACACGGCTCCCTGATCTGGCTCATCGTGGCCTTCGCCGCCTTTCAGACGGTGATCATCGTCGCCCTGGTGGTGAACACCACCCGCCGCCGCCAGGCGGAAAAGGAGCTGCGCCGCGCCCACCAGATGCTCGAGGAGCGGGTGCGCGAGCGCACGGGCGAGGTCAAGGAGACCGTGGAGGCCCTGCGCACCGTGTTCGACGCCTCCCACGACGCCATCATCATCCATGACGTGGCCGGGCAGATCCTCGACGTCAACGAGCGCATGCTCATGATGTACGGCCTGGCCAAGGACGAGATAGGGAACATCTCCATCGCCCGCGACATCTCCAGCCGCAAGAACGCGGTCTATCGGCTCTCGTCCATGTGGCGCTCGGCCATCAACGGAGAACAGCAGTTCTTCGAGTGGAAGGCGCGCCGCCCCCACGACGGCCAGGAATTCGACGTGGAAATCTACCTCAACCGCATCGTGTTCAAGGGCCGGGAGGCGATCCTCTCCAACGTCCGCGACATCACCGTGCGCAAGGAGTCGGAGAACCGCATCCGGCAGTCGCTGTCCAAGTTCGAGGCCATCCTGGAGAATTCCCTCATGGGCATCGCCATGTACCGCAACCGCCGGTTCGTGACCATCAACCGGCGCGGCGCGGAAATCTTCGGCTACGCACCGGGCGAACTCATCAACCACGACGTGAACGTGCTGCTCGATTCCGAAGAGGCCGTGGAGGAGTTCACCAGGGATTCGCGGCGGGCGTTGTCCGAGAGCGGGGAGTACAACACCGAGCACGCCTTCCGGGGCAAGCTCGGCAACGTGGTCTGGTGCCGCATGTACGCCAAGGCCCTGGATGCCGAAAGCCTGGGCAAGGGCATCATCTGGGCCTGGGACGACATCACCGAGCAGCGCCTCTCCCGCGAGGAGCTGATGCGCGCCCGGGAGGACGCCGAGGCCGCCAACCGCGCCAAATCCGAGTTCCTGGCCGCCATGAGCCACGAGATCCGCACGCCCATGAACGCCATCGTCGGCATGACCGACATCACGCTCCAGACCGACCTGAGCGAGGACCAGCGCGACTACCTCAAGACGGTCATGGACTCGGCCCAGCATCTGCTGGCCATCATCAACGACATCCTCGACCTGTCCAAGATCGAGGCGCGCAAGCTGACGCTGGACCGGGTGGACTTCGACCTGCCCCACCACGTCCGCTCCACCGTCAAGGGGCTGGAGGTCCAGGCCCGGCAGAAGGGGCTTTCCCTGACGCTTGAGGTGGCCGACGGCGTGCCGCACTGCGTCAAGGGCGACCCGCTCTCCCTGCGCCAGCTGCTGGTCAACCTGGTGGGCAACGCCATCAAGTTCACCCACCGGGGCGCGGTGGCCGTCCGCGTCTTCCCGGCCGGGCCGGCGCCCGAAGGCATGGCCCCGGCCGCCGAGGGGGTCTCCTTCGAGGTGGAAGACACCGGCATCGGCATTCCCGAGGAATTCCTGGACACCATTTTCCTCTCCTTTTCCCAGACCACCCGCGCCTTCGGCGGCACCGGCCTGGGGCTGGCCATCTGCAAGCAGCTCATTTCGCTCATGGGGGGCGACATCCGCGTCACCAGCCGGGTGGGGCGCGGCAGCGTCTTCGCCTTCACCGTCTGGCTGGAGCCGGGGGTTTCCTGTCCGGTCCCGTCGGAGCGGGGCGCACAGCCGCTGCCCAACGCGCCTTCGCGGCCGGTGCGGCTGCTGGTGGCCGAAGACAACGACGTCAACGTCATGGTCACCACCCTGCGCCTGGAGGACCTGGGCTACCAGTGCGTGGTAGCCCGCACCGGCCTGGAAGTGCTGGAGATGGTCAAGCACGACTGCTACGACCTGATTCTCATGGACATCGAAATGCCCGTGCTCGACGGCATCTCGGCCACCAAGGCCATCCGCTCGGCCGTGCCCGGCGGGTCCATCCCCAACCCGGACATCCCCATCGTCGGGGTCACGGCCCACGCCCTCAAGGAGTTCCGGGAAAAGGGCCTGGGCGCGGGCATGGACGACTACGTGTCCAAGCCCGTGGACTTTCACGAACTGGCCATGATCATCACCCGGCTGGTGGGGGCCGCGCCCACGCCCGCGCCCAGGGCCGGGACGGCGCACGAGCCGCCTTCGGAGCCGGTTTCCGGGAGCGGCGCGGAAGAGGACATCCTGACCGCCGGGACCGAGCCCGAGGTCTGGAGCCCGGATGCGGCCCGGGAGCGGCTGGGCGTGGACCGGACCACCTTCGGGGGGTTCCTGGAAACCTCGCGGCGCGAGATGCTGGCCACCCTGCGCGAACTGGAGCAGGCCACGGGTTCGGGCGACCTGGACATGGCCGGTTCCCTGGCCGGAACCCTGCGGGCCATCTGCGCCTCCATCGGCGCCGGGGAGGCCGCCCAGTGCGCCGCCCGGCTCGGGGAAGGGGTGCGCAGGGGCGACCCGGCCCGGCACCTGCCCCGCCTCAAGGCCGCCGTGGAGCGGCTGTTGGAGCGCCTGGAAAGCCGCTGAGCCCTTTCCGCACCTTTTTCCGGTGCCGGACCGTCGCCGATTCTAATCAAATTTACATCCGCCCGCTGGAGGCGTAGGGTATGAATTGATCCGATATTCCGACTGGCGGGCCGGGTTTGGTGCAATGGAAAAAAGGGGAAGGGTTATGGCAGAGTACGATATTTCCGAGCTCAGGAAGTTCGTGGCTCCGGAGTTCGTGTTCGGGGCGGGCGCGGCCGAACTGGCCGGGCAGTATGCCGCCAATCTTTCCGTGAAGAAGGCGCTGGTGGTCTCCGGCCCGATGCTGGACGCCCTCGGGGTGCCCGGAGCCGTGGTCGACAGCCTGCGGCGCGAAGGCGTGGCCTCGGCGCTCTACACCGGCATCTCGCCCAACCCGCGCGACCACGAGGTCATGGAGGGCGCCGACGTCTTCCGCCGCGAAGGGTGCGACGCCATCGTGGCCGTGGGCGGCGGCAGCCCCATGGACTGCGCCAAGGCCATCGGCATCGTCTGCACCAACGAGCGGCACGTGCTGGAATTCGAGGGCGTGGACCGGGTGGAGCGCCCCGGCCCCCCGCTGATCTGCGTGCCGACCACGGCGGGAACGGCTGCGGACATCTCCCAGTTCTGCATCATCAACGACATCGGGCGGAAGGTCAAAATCGCCATCGTCTCCAAGACCATGGTCCCGGACGTGGCCCTGATCGATCCGATGCTGACCATGACCATGGACGCGCGGCTCACGGCCCACACCGGGCTCGACGCCCTGACCCACGCCACCGAGGCCTTCGTCTCCAACGCCAGCTCGGCCGTGACCGACCTGCACGCCCTGGAGGCCGTGCGGCTCATCCGCCGGTTCCTGCTGCGGGCCGTGGAGAACCCCGGCGACGCGGAGGCCCGCACCGGCATGATGCTCGCCTCCACCTACGCGGGGCTGGCCTTCTCCAACGCCATCCTCGGGGCGGTCCACGCCATGGCCCACAGCCTGGGCGGGCTGCTCGACCTGCCCCACGGCCTGTGCAACGCCATCCTCCTGGACCACGTGGTGGACTTCAATTACGAGGCCGCGTCGGAAAAATACCGGCGGCTGGGCAACGCCCTGGGCGCGTCCATCGCGCCGGAAGCGGGCGAGCCCGAGGCCCGGGAAGCCGTGTTGGACGCCTTCCGCAGCATCAAGCGCGCCGCAGGCGTGCGCGACAACCTGACCGAACTCGGCATGTCGCCCGCAGACCTGCCCCTGCTGGCGAAAAATGCCCTGGCCGACGCCTGCATGCTGACCAACCCCCGGCAGCCCGACGCGGCCCAGGTCATGGAGATTTATGAGAAGGCGTGCTGACGAGGATGGGAGCATGCTCCCCGACCCCGGGGAGGAACGGGCCAAGCTGATCGGCCTGGGCAAGCGCTCCATCAGCAAGAGCTACTACCCGGAACTCCGCGCCCGGCTCGACGAGCTGGAGGGCTTCCGCGAGCTCCTCGACCGCGTCTCGGACGCCATCTTCGTGGTCGACGCCGAAACCGGGGCGATCCTGGACGTGGCCGGTTCCGTCGAACTCATGCTCGGGTGCGAGTCCGAGCAGCTCAAGGGCATCCCCTTCAAGCGGGTCCTGCCCGACCACATCGCCCGCTACGCCGACAACCTCTTCAACAACAAGAACGAGGTCCTGAAGCTGGAAACCGAGTTCCGCTGCCCCATCTGCGACGACTCCGTGCCCGTGCCCGTGGAGATGTCCCTGCGCATCGTCAGCCAGAAGGGCGGCCGCCGCGTGGTCATCGTGGCCCGCGACATCTCCGAGCGCCGCCGCAACGAGGAGGCCCTGCGCAAGAGCCACGACGAGCTGGAAATCCGCGTGCGCGAACGGACCCGGGAGCTGGACCGCGCCAACCGCGCCAAATCCGAATTTCTGTCCATCGTCTCCCACGAGCTGCGCACGCCCCTGACCTCGGTCATCGGCTTCGCCAAGATCATCCGCAAGAAACTGGGCGAAACCATCTTCCCGGCCGTGCCCGCCGAAAACGACAAGCGGCTGGCCCGGGAGATGAACCGCGTCGCCCGCAACATCGACATCATCGTCTCCGAAGGCGACCGGCTCACCGCCCTGATCAACGACGTCCTCGACCTGGCCAAGCTCGAGGCCAACCGCATCGAATACCGCATGGAGCCGATCCTCCCCGGCGAGTTCATCAAGCGCTCCATGGCCGTCTCCGACTCCCTGTTCGACGAGGCCGGACTGGCCTTCCTGGCCGAGGTCCGCGACGACCTGCCCCTGGTCATGGGCGACCGCGACCGGCTGATCCAGGTCATGGTCAACCTCTTCTCCAACGCCGTGAAGTTCACGGACAAGGGCAGCGTCACCTGCCGCGCCGAAGTCGCGGGCGATCACATCAAGATCAGCGTGACCGACACCGGCGTCGGCATCCCCCCGGCCATGCTCACCTCCATCTTCGACAAGTTCGTGCAGGGCGAAAGCAGCCTGGCCGACCGCCCGCGCGGCACCGGCCTCGGCCTGCCCATCTGCAAGCATATCGTCGAAGGCCACGGCGGCCATATCTGGGTCGAAAGCGAAGAAGGATCGGGCAGCCGCTTCGTCTTCACCCTGCCCATCCTGCACGGCCAGCCCTGAAGAGGCCTCCGGCGGCCCTCCCGGGGGCCTAAAGGCCGAGGGCCTTAGGCTCTGTTTACAAAATCCCATCTGTTTCGTTTGGCCCTGATTCCAACTGGCTGCGTTGTCAGGCGGAAATGACCCTCGACGTAGCTTTGGCTACGCCTTCGGCCCATTTCCACCTTCCGCCTTGCCATTTGAAATCATTGCTCAAACTCACGGCGATGTCATTTTGTAAACAGAGCCTAGGAATCCCGTCTCCGGCTGCGCCGGGGGAGGAGCCTGGTGGGGGAGTCCGCTGGTCGGCGGGTGCGCGGCGTCCGCAAATCTTCGGCCGAGACGAAACCGCCCTCCGGGACGGTTCCGCCTCGGCCGAATCTTTGCGGACAGTGGCCCACGCCGTGTGGACCGCCTGGCAGGAACTTGAGGATCATGCCATTACGGCGTCTCGGACATTGTCGGGGAGGGGTTTGGGAATGAACCCGGTTCCCTTTTCGCGTTGCCTGGTCCGAATCCGTTTCGGTTCCATCCGCCCAATCCCCTGAACCCGCCCCGCGTCAGCGGAGACAAAAAGTTTGGGAGGGGAGATGGGATGGGGGTCCGGGGGAAGGG
>JAZHDH010000012.1:0-8210 GCA_036584335.1 Pseudodesulfovibrio sp.
ACATCGGCGGCTGCGGCCATCTCCTCTTCGGAAAACTCGTCTATCATCTCCAAAAACATCTTCAGCCGCTGTCGGTCCATGTCCGCAATGAGACGCCTCGCCTCCTCGCCCCAGGAGGACAACGTGAGCCGGAACTCCTTGTCACTGTGCGGCGACAGCTCCTTGTCGACCAGGCCGCGCTTGACCAGCCGGTTGACCAACTGGGAGGCGGCGCTTTTGGTGAAATGAAAATGGGTCGCCACGTTGGTCACGTTCACGGTGCCGCTTTGGCCCAGGAACTCGATGGTCCGCACCTCGCGCGGAGACAGCTTCACGGAGTCGCTCAGGGAAAACGGACGCTCGTCGACAAGCGCGTGCTTGTCCACGATTCTGCGCAACCGATCATATATGAGGCGTTTCACGTCCTTGTTCGACTTCATGGAGGCATAGTAAAGCATCTTAACAATCACGTCAAGCCCTTTCCGCCACCTCGACGGCGAACGCTTCCCCGGACGACCAGGGAAACGGGCGCGAGCGCGGGCCGACAATGCGGCATGGAAATTCGCTTGACCTTTTTGTTTAGCTCCTTTACCAAAAGCCCATGAACAACAGCGACTCCATCGTGGCGCTCACCAGCAGGTTGCTGCGCATCATCCACAAGCACTCCCGCATCGAGGAGACGCCCATCAGGACCGGCAGGAGCGCCGGGCTGACCGCCAAGGAGCTCCACAGCCTGAGCGCCATCGGCCAGCAGGAGGGGCTCAACATCAAAAGCATCGGGGACCTGCTCGGAGTGAGCAAGAGCGCGGCCTCGCAGATGGTTGGCAAGCTTGAGGGGAAAGGACTCGCCAGGAAGGAGAAGGCCCCGGCCAACGACAAGGACGTCCTGACCTACCTGACGGAAGCGGGCTGGGAGGCGTTCGAGGCGCACAGGGAATTCCACGAACGCCACCTCAGGGCACTCGTGGAGCAACTGGAAGAATTCCCCGACACGCAGCTGGCGGTAGCCGCCGCCATCCTCGCCGTGGTCGAGTCCGTGATGGACAGCCGCATCCGGGAGCTGTTCGGGGACTGATTTTTTTCGCCATATGGTTCAGACTCTAAACCATATGGCGCGGCTTCAGGCAACAGCGCAGGGCCATGCATTCCGGCCGCTTTCATGCGCCCAAAAAGTTAAGCATCTTAACAAAAAAACGGAGAACGATCATGCAGAACCAAAACCAGTGGCTGGAGGACTTTCTGGCCTGCCGGAAGCATTTCGACAACGAGGGCTCCGAGGTCTGGAACCTGACCCTGAAAATCGTCGACGCCGCATTCAAGGACGGCGCGCTGCGGTCCAAGGAGAAGCATTTGATGGCCATGGCCATCGGAGTGAAGGACCATTGCGCGCCGTGCACGCTCGGCCACCTGAAGGCGGCCCTCGCGGCCGGGGCCACCAAGGAGGAAATCCTCGAAAGCATCGGCGTGACGCTGTCCATGTCCGGCACCACGGCCATGGGCGGCGCCTGGATGGTTTTCAAGATGATGGAAGAAGAGGGACTCTTTTAACCGCACAGCAAGGAGACAGGGTTATGTCACTTGATTCCGGCATGCCGCAACAGGCCCTGCGCCAGCACGTCGACGTTTTCGTGAACAGTTTCTTCGTGAACGGCGCGCGCAACCACCTGCGCAAGACAACCAGGGACGCCCCGTGGCTGAACCTGGGCATCATGGAAAAGACCAACCCCGAGGCGTTCTATTCGAGCGCGCTCTTTTCCAAGCTGAACATGGTCGGCGGCGGGGCGTACTCCCTCGGCCACGGCTTCATCCACGGCTACCTCGGGGACGCGGAAAATGCCCAGATCGGGCGGGCCGTGGCCAACCTCAACGCCCTGGGCGCGGAAGAGATCATCTTCTACCACGACGAAAGCGTGCGCGGCCTGGAACTGGCCGACGCACTGGGGCTTGCACTGCGCTTCAAACCCGTCACCCTCCTGGAATGGCTCATCCGCCAGGTCGGGGACAGCGGGCGAAGCGTCCGGCGGATCGACGCAAACGCCGCCGTGCAGCTCCCCTGCTCATGGCGCCCCGGCGACGGGAAAAACACGCTGATCGAAGCATTCTTCGACCTGATCGGCGTGCGGCGCGTCGAGCGCAAATACGACTACGAGAAGCGGTTGTGCTGCGGCTCCCGGGGGTATTTCGGCCTCGCCACCGGCGATACCGAAAACGACACGGCCAGGGCCGAAGCGCAGGCCCGCCGCAACATCGCCGACGCGAGAGAGGCCGGAGCGCACTACCTGGTCACCACCTGCCCCTTCTGCTACGCCGCGCTCGCCCCGGCGGCGAAACAGGCGGGAATGACGCCGATCCAGATCGAAGGACTGGCGAGCCTCGCCCTGCATGGCGAGCCGCTGCCCCAGGGCCTAGCTTACCTGTAACCCATGGTTTCCACGAGGAATACCGATATGCAAAACGCATTTCCCCATCTTTTCCAGCCTCTCCTCATCGGCTCCCTGGAGGTGAAGAACAGGATAGCCCTGGCCCCCATGGGGGTCAGCCTCGGCAATCGGGACGACACCCTGTCCGACCGACTCATCAACTTCTACGCCCGGATAGCCCGGGGCGGCACCGGCCTCATCACCACCGGCGTGGCCGCCGTTTCCCGACACGGCACCGTGGGCGTGGGCATGAATTCCCTCTATGACGACCGGTTCATGCCGGGCTTCGTGAAGCTGGCCGACGCCGTGCACGCCGCCGACGCCAAGCTGTCGGTCCACCTCATGCACGGCGGCCTGGAGGCCTATCCCTTCTTCACCGGGCACAAACGGCTCGTTTCGCCGTCCGGCGGCATCTTCGGTCCGAACCAGATGCGGTTCAAGGGCATGGACCTGGACAGGACCTCCATGGTTTCCCGCGCCATGACCCACGACGACATCCAGGCTGCGGGCGACGACTTTGCCGCGGCCGCGCTGCGCGCGAAAAAGGCCGGGGCGGACGCCGTGGAACTCAATGGCGCCCAAGGCTTCCTGCTCCAGCAATTCTATTCCCCCCATTTCAACAAACGCACCGACGAATACGGCGGCGACCTCGAAGGAAGGATGCGTTTCCCCCTGGAGGTGATCGCCAAGGTCAGGGCCGCCGTGGGCGGCGGCTTCCCCATCGTCTTCCGCATGGTAGCCACCGAAGGCGACGGAGGCTCCATCGCCGTCCACGACGCGGCAGCCATTGCCCGCGAACTGGAAAAAGGGGGCGTGAACGGGCTGCACGTCACCGCCGGGCGGGGCATTTCGCCCATGGTCTGGTCGCTCATGATGCCCATTGCCGAAGAAGGCCACACCCCGATCATCGACCATGTGGGCGTCATCAAAAACGCCGTGACCATTCCGGTCATCGGCGTGCAGCGCATCGTCGATCCCGAAAGCGCGGAAGCCATCCTGGCCAGCCGCAAGGCCGACATGGTCGCCCTGGGCCGCGGCCTGATCGCCGACCCGGACTGGGCGAACAAGGCCAGGGAAGGCAGGCAGCGGGACATCCGCAAGTGCATCGGCTGCCTGCAGGGGTGCATCGGCACGCAGATGACCGCCGGTTTCGCCAATTGCCTGCAAAACCCGGAAATGGGCAGGGAAGGATCGATGGGAATCTCCCCGGCCGACACACCGAAAAAGGTGCTCGTCGTGGGCGGCGGTCCCGCCGGTCTGGAGGCAGCCCTGGTGGCGGGCCTGCGCGGCCATGACGTCACGCTGTGCGAAAAGGGCGACAGGCTCGGCGGCCAGTGGAATCTCGCCTGCACGCCCCCCGGCAAGAACGACTTCCGCTGGGTCGTGGACTGGCGGGTCGACCAGATCGGCAAGCTCGACAACGTGACCGTGAGAACCGGATGCGAGGTGGACAAAGCCATGATCGAAGCGTTCGCCCCGGACGTCACCCTGGTGGCCACCGGCAGCGTGCCCGTCGTGCCCGGCATCCCCGGCGCGCAGGGCGACAGGGTGTTCACGGCCCACGCCGTGCTTGAAGGCCGCGACATCCCCGGTGAAAAGATTGCCGTGATCGGCGGCGGGGCCACCGGCAGCGAGACCGCCCACGCCCTTGCGGAACAGGCGAAGTCCGTGACCATCGTCGAAGCCATCGGCGACATCGCCACCGACGAAATGCCCGCCCGCAAGGTCTGGTTGATGGGAAACCTGGCCCGAAAGGGCGTGACCATCGTCACGAATACGGCTGTCGAGGCGATCACCGATTCCGGCGAACTTCTCGTCACACGAAACGGGCAAAGGCAAAGCCTGGGCGTATTCGACGCCATCGTCATGGCCACCGGTGTGCGCAGCCACGACCCGCTCAATGCGATGAATGGCGACGTGCCGGGAGCAACATACGTCATCGGCGACGCATACGTCATGGCGACCAACGGCCTCGACGCCCTGCATCACGCGGCCGAGATAGCGCGAATCATATAACTTCGCCCTCTCTCCGAAAGGGAATCCCGCACCCGGAAACGCAGCGGGATTCCCGATCGGGGCTCAGCATCTGACGCATCCGCTCCTGCCAACGCCTCCTTAACCCTGCCATACCGACAAGACGCAACATCCCTTGAGCCGGAGTCGAAACCGCCCCCCTCTCACCGTCGCCTGATCCTCGTCCCCGTTTGCCTTTGCGCTTCCCGCCGAAGTCGCTTTCATCGACCCCGAATTCGCCAAAATCCAGTCCTTCAACGGCCTCTTCATCGGCTATGATTTCACGGCGCCGGTGAAAATAGTAGACGGCTGTTTTGACGCTCACTCCGACCGGACCAGCCGCACAGCGGGCTGTGGCGCCAGCCACGAAATGCTCGATCAAACGGAGCTGCCTACTCTGACACAAACGACTTTTTCGCATTGCCATACCGATAACCGAGAGAAGTTATCTGGTACAGCCCCGATATTATTTACGGATAAGTCCTAGGGACCAGTTCTCCTGTCAATTGGAATCCCGCCTTTTCGGGTTCGTCCCGCCTAGCCGCCGATGGAGGCCATGCGCGTCCGGCACACGCCCTGGTCTTCGGCCATGTTTTCCAGCAGCAGGTGGCCGATGGGCTTGTGCCGCCCGGCGCGGCGGATGATCCGCTCCACGGCGTCCAGCCCCAGCCGGGGGTGGCGCAGGGCCGGACGCAGCCGATAGACCTTGTCCGAAAACAGGCAGGTGCGCAGCTTGCCGTCCGAGGTCAGGCGCAGCCGGTTGCAGGTATCGCAGAAGTGGTTGGAATACGGGGAGATGATCCCGAGCCGCCCCTGGCCGCCCTCGATGGCGTACATCCGGGCCGGACCGCGCGAGCGGATGCAGGCGGTGTCCACGGGAAGGAGCGTGGCGAACCGTTCGGCTTCGGCCAGGATGTCGGCCGCCTTCCACACCGCGCTGTCGCGCCAGCCGTTGTCCAGGCCCACGGGCATGAACTCGATGAAGCGCATGTCCAGCGGGCGGGTGCGCGCCAGTTCCACGAACGCGCCCATCTCGTTGTCGTTGACGCCCTTCATGGCCACGGCGTTGACCTTGAGCTGCACGCCCGCGTCCAGGCAGCGGTCGATGCTCTCCCGGACCCGGGTGAAGAGGTCGCGGCCGGTGATGCGGGTGAACTTGGCCGGATTGAGGGTGTCGAGGGAAATGTTGATGCGCCTGACGCCCGCCCCGGCCAGCCGCTCCACGTGGTCGCCGAGCAGGGTGCCGTTGGTGGTCACGCACAGCTCCAGCTGCGGGAACCGCCGGGCGGCCTCGATCATGAAGTCGGCAAATCCCTTGCGCACGAACGGCTCGCCGCCGGTGAACCGGACCTTTTCGATGCACAGATGGGTGGCCATGTCCATCAGGTCGAGGATTTCCTCGTAACGCAGGATGTTCTGGTGGGGGATGAAATCGCCCGCGCCCGCGCAGTACATGCAGCGCAGGTTGCAACGGTCGGTGACACTGACGCGCATGTAGCTGGCCTTGCGGCCATGGCTGTCTTCGAGGATGGAGCGCATGGCGGAACTAGGCGAAGATTTCGCGCTTGGTCACGGCCTCGGCCTTGACCCGATCGAGGAAGTCGGCCAGGGCGGCCTTGACGTTCTCGCGGATGTCGCCCGCCACGATGAGGAAGAGCACGTCGTCGCCAGGCTGCATCCGGCCCGAGCGGGCGTGGGCCACGGCCCGGAAAACGCCGTCGCGCGCCTCGATTTCCGTGCGAATTTCCTCGATTTTATCCAGGTCGGACGTCACTTCAATGGCCGTGACCACGGAATGATCGGCGCGCGACCAGCCGCGCACCACGCCGTTGTGGACGAGCACCATGCCGACATTCTCGGCGAAACCCGGCTCGCGCTTGAGAGCGGCCAGGGCATTGTTGATATCCATGGGAGCCTCCCGGTTGTTTCCAAGGATCGGTTTGCAACATAAGCATCCCCGCAGGCGCAGGCAAGCCCTGCACAATTCCCCCGGGTCCGGCACCGGCGGGCGGAACGCCCGGACGGACGGCAACATTATAATACCATCGTCCCAAAAACATGCTAGTGTTGACGCAAATGGTGCCAGTCGACCGGCAATCCTCATCACGGTTGCGGTCCGCCGAGTCGTCAACCAGGCCAGGCATTGCCGCTTGAAGCCGGGCCGACGCCCTCCACTGTCCGGGCCCGGCAGACACCTCCAGGCGGCTACGACGACACGAGGCGGACGTCCTGCAGGGGCCAGGGATGCTTTCGGATTCATTCCGGAACGCCCTGGCCCCGTCCTTTTCCCAAGCGGCTCCGGGCTACCTGCGCAGCGTCTCCAGGGCGCAGAGCACCTCGTGGATCAGGTGATGCGGGGTGGACGCCCCGGCCGTGACGCCGATGCGGTCGAACGCGGCCAGTTGCTCCAGGTCCAGTTCCCCGGCGGTTTCCACATGGACGCACGGGGTGCCCCGCTCGGACACGACCTGGGCCAGACGGCGGGTGTTGCCGCTGTTGTAGCCGCCGACCACGATCATGAAACCGACCTCGCCCGCCAGCTCGCTGGCCTCCTGCTGGCGCATGCGCGTGGCGTCGCAGATGGTGCGCAGCACGGTCACGTCCAGGGACGGATCGGCCTCCAGCCTTTCGGCCATTGCCTCGAACTGCGCCCGGTCCTGGGTGGTCTGGGCGGCCAGGACGTACGCCCCGCCCGGCTGAAAAGGGTACGCAGCCAGCGCTTCGGCGGAGTCGAAGACGAAATGGCCGTCGCCCGCATAGCTGACCAGCCCCTTGACCTCGGGGTGGTCAGCCTCGCCGTAGAGGAGCAGCACCGAGCCGTCGGCCGTGTGCCGGGCGATGAGCAACTGGGCCTTCTTGACCCGGGGACAGGTGGCGTCCTTGATGACCACGTCGCGCGCTTCCAGTTCGGCCTCCACCTGGCGGGGAATGCCGTGGGCGCGGATGACCACGCAGGCGCCGTCCGGCACCTCGGCCGGGGTGTCCACGGTGGCCACGCCCTTCTGGGCGTAGCTCTCCAGCACCTGCGGATTGTGGATGATCGGACCCAGGATGTGGATGGGCCGGTCGCCGGTCTCGGCCACCAGCTTGTCCAACCGCTTGAGGGCCATGTCCACGCCCATGCAGAAACCGGCGGTCTCGGCGAGTTTCACTTTCACGGCGCATGCTCCTTGGCTGGTCGGCGGGCGGCGCCCGCCGAGATAAGGCTTGACGGAATTCAACAACTTGGAGATATGTTTCATACAACTGATTGAAACAAATCGACGGCCCGGAGGCCGTCCCGCATCATCATGAACGGAAAGCCCGACGTCAACACCAAAGAGGCGCTCCTCGCCGCCGCCATCCGGGTCTTCGCGGACAAGGGATTCGACGCGGCCACGGTCCGGGACATCTGCGGACTGGCCCATGCCAACGTGGCCGCCGTGAACTATCACTACGGAGGCAAGGACGCCCTGTACGCGGCCGTGCTTGAGGAGGTCTTCCCCAAGGAGGACCGGTCCGAGGCCGGGAACGCCTCGCTGACTCCCGAGGAGCGGTTGCACGCCTACCTGCGCGACCTGGCGTGCGAGATATACGAGAGGGGCAACGACATGGTCGCCCAGCGCTGGGCCATCTTCCTGCGCGAAATGGCCAAGCCGAGCCGCAACCTGGATTTCCTGATCCGCCGCCAAATCCAGCCCCGCGCCGATGAACTGCGCGCCATCGTGTCCGCCATACTCGGCCCCGCCGCGCCCGAAACCGCCCTGGCGCTGTGCAGCACCAACATCTGGGCGCTGATGCTCGACCACCTGCTGACCC
>JAZHDH010000013.1:0-8197 GCA_036584335.1 Pseudodesulfovibrio sp.
GCCCGAACGCGCCGAGCGTGCCGAACAGCCCGAACGCGCCGAGCGTGCCGAAAGGCCCGAGAGACCGGAACGGCCCCGACGCCCGGAAAGGCCCGAACGCCCGGAGAACGAGCGGCCCGAACCGCCCCGGGAAAAGATCCCCGCGCTGTTCCTGGGCGAGGACGACGACGAGCCGACGCCCGCCCCGGACGGGGAGAGCAGCTCCCGGCCCCGACGCCGCCGCCCGCGCAGACGCCGCAGCTGACCCGCGCCGTGGATGACGGGGACCTCATCCTCGGCACGGCCGCAGGCTACCATTTCGGAGACGTGCGCCCCTTTCTCCGCTCCCTGAACGAGAGCGGGTATGCGGGGCGCATCGTTCTTTTCGTTTCCGAAACCACCCGGGGCCTCGAAGGCATGGCCGACCTGGGCGCCGACCTGCTGCCGCTGACGCGGCCGTCCCGCCTCGTCCGCCTGCCCTGCAACGCGCTGCGCCACTTCCGGTATCTGGAACATCTCGAATCCGCCCCCGAACGGTACGGCCGCATCCTGCTGACCGACGTGCGCGACGTGATCTTCCAGTCCGACCCCTTCGCCCGCACCTGGGCCGATGGCCTGCACTGCGTGCTGGAGGACCGGCGCATGACGCTGGGGGCCTGCCCGCACAACAGCCGCTGGATCCGGGGGCACCTGGGCGAGGACGCGCTGGCCCGCCTGGCCGACCGGCCCATCTCCTGCTCCGGCACCACCCTGGGCGGCCACGACGCCGTGGTCCGCTATCTGCGGGCGCTGACCGCGCTTTTGCTGCCCTTTGCCGGGGGCGAGCGCATGGCCGGGTTCGACCAGGCCGCGCACAACCTGCTGGTCCACGAACAGCCCCCGTGCGCGGTGACGCTCCACGACAACGCCGGGCCGGTCCTGACCTTGGGCCATACCTGCGGAGAACCGGCCCTCGACGCCGAAGGGCGCGTGCTGAACGAGACGGGAGAGCGGGCGGTGATCGTCCACCAGTACGACCGCAAGCCGGAATTGTTCGGAAAGATCAGAAAACGCTACGCCTGACCGCCGCGCCGATCAGGGATGGGGGGCGGGGATGAACCCGGCCCGCTCGATGATCGGCCTGCACGCGTTTCCCAGGACGAATTCGGCGAAGGCCCGCACTTCGGGGGCCGATTCCTTGCCGATGTAGACGTTGAGCGTGCGCGCGGCGGGATAGGAATCCTCCAGCACCGAGGCGGGCGTGGCTTCGGCACCCTCCAGCCGGACGGCGCGCACGGTTTCGTCCACGAACCCCATGCCCACGTAGCCGATGGCTCCCGGCCGGGCGCGCACCGCCCGCACCATGGCCGCGTTGGAGTCCACGCGCTCGACAGCGCCCATCTCGGGCGTCCGGGCCATGACCACATCCAGCCAGATGTCGCGGGTGCCGGAATCGGCGCTGCGGGCCAGGGGCTCCACGGCCAGATCTGGCCCGCCCAATCCGCGCCAGTTTACCAACCCGCCGGAATAGATGGCCCGGAGCTGCCTCAGGGAGAGATCGGCGACGGGGTTGTCCGGGTGGACGATGGGCGCCAGGCCGTCCAGGGCCAGGACGAACCGCTGCGGCGCGATGCCGTTGCGCACGCAAGAGACGGTCTCCTGCCGCGACATCCCCCGCGAAAGCAGGGCCACGTCGGCCGCGCCCGAAGCCAGGGCCGCCGCGCCACTGGCCGATCCCGATCCGGTCAGGGAAAAATGCAGGTCCGGATGCGCCGCCTGATAGGCGACGACCATCTCGCGCACCATAGGCCCCATGGTGGTCGAGCCGACCACCCGAATGGCCTTGCCCGCAGCGGAGCAGGGCGGACCAGCGAAGACGAGCAGCAGAAACGCCGCCAGCGCGAACGCCCCGTCCCGAATTCTCGATGAAAAACCGCCTGCCTTCATTCGCGTTGCCCCTTCCTGAATCCGAGGGGTCCCTATCTTTTTTTGCATAACGCGTCAAACTTTCACCGTATTGTAACGACCGGACGCCGCACGACGCGCCTATTTGCGGTAATTACCATAACTCTTGCTGCCCGAACACCATAGAACCAATTGGTCACGATTATGAAACACCTTGGATTTCAATACAAATTGTTCATGGCTTCCACCACCATCGTCCTGGTGACCATCGCCAGCATGGCCGGGGTCAACTTCGTCAAGGCGCGCAGCGAATACCTGGCCGCAGGCGTCACCGCCATGGAGAGCGTCTCGCACACCCTGCGCGACACCGTGGCCATGCAGGACCGGCTGGCGCGAAAGAAGATCCTCGCCGACCTGAACATCTTCAAGTCGATCATGGGCGTGGGCGGCCTGCCCATGTTCGAGATGCTCTACGACGTGGACATGGACATCCGCGACCAGTCCACGGGCAAAACGGAATCCGTCACCCTGCCCGCCTTCAAGCTCGGCAGCAGGTATCTGCACGAATCCACCGAACTGGTGGACTCCATGACCGAAACCGCCGGCGTCCAGTCCTCGGTACTGCAACTGGACCGGGGCCGCTTCATCCGCGTCTGCACCACCCTGGCCGACACTGCGGGCGCGCCGGTCAGGGGCCTCTACTTCGGCGGCGATTCCCCGGCCGCCAAGGCGATCCTGGCGGGCGAACGCCACGAGGACATCGCGCTGATCGGCGGCCGCTGGTGCGTGGTCGCCTACGAGGCCATCCGCAATTTCGACGACGCGGTCATCGGCGCGCTGGAAGTGGCCCGCCCGGTCATCGATCCGGACTTCGCGGACTTCATCCGCTCGGTGAACGTCTCGGGCAAGGGCTACTCCTACGTCCTGCGCGCCGACGGCGCTTTCCCCGTGGAGCCGCGCGACGGCAAGGCCGCAGCCCTGGTGGCGCGGGACGTGCTGTCCAGGCCCGCCCTCCGGGAGGCTGGCGGCGCCCTCTCCACGGACATCGGCGGCGACACCGTGCAGTCCAGCGTGGTCCGCTTCGCGCCGTGGAACGCCTATCTGGTGACCAGCGTCAACGCCTCGGCCCTGCTGGCCGGGGTGGACAAGGCCATCATCAAATCCGCCCTGCTCAGCTCCATCCTGCCGCTGCTGCTCTCGGTGCTCGTCATCTGGTTCACCAGCCGCCAGTTGCTCACTCCCATGAACCGGCTGGCCTCCATGGCCGACGAGGTGAGCAAGGGCAACTTCGACTGCGCCTTCGATTATCCCGCAGGCGACGTCATCGGCCGGACCATGGGTTCGGTGCGGCGCATGGTCGCCGAAATGAAGAACCAGCTCGGCTTCAGCCGGGGCGTGCTCAAAGGCGTGACCATCCCCTGCGCCGTGGTCGACCTGGAAAACAGGCTGACCCACATCAACCAGGCCGCCACCGCCATCCTGGGCAAGCGCAAGACCCCGGACAAATACCTGGGCCTGACCCTGAACGAGGTCCTGTACCACGACGAGAAGCGGCGCACCCTGCCCGAAGTGGCCATGAAGAAGCGCGAACAGGTGGAATGGGAGATCGAGCTGACCCGCGACATCGACCAGGTCACCGTGACCCTGCACGTGGTCTCCACGCCCATCTACGACCTGGACGGCCTGCTCATCGGGGCCATCACCATCTGGGTGGACCTGACCGAGGAGCGCAACCAGAAGAAGGCCGTGGAGGCCAAGAACGCGGTCATCGAGGAGGCGGCCCGCGAGGCCAGCGCCATCGCCCGTTCCGTTACCACCTCGGCGCGCGGCCTGGCCGACAAGATCCGCAAGGCCAACGAAGGCGCGCTGGAGCAGCGCGACCGGGCCATGGAGGCGTCCACGGCCATGGAGCAAATGAACGCCTCGGTGCTGGAGGTGGCCAAGAGCGCCACCAGCACGGCGAGCATCTCCGGCGAGACCAGCGAACTGGCCCGCTCCGGGGCCGAGATCGTGGGCCGGTCCGTGGAGATGATGCGCCTGGTCTATGAACGCTCCCAGGGACTGCGCACCCAGATGGACGAGCTGGAACAACACGCCAAGGGCATCGGCGCGATCATGGGCGTGATCACCGACATCGCGGACCAGACCAACCTGCTGGCGCTCAACGCCGCCATCGAAGCGGCCCGGGCGGGCGAGGCCGGGCGCGGATTCGCCGTAGTCGCCGACGAGGTGCGCAAGCTAGCCGAAAAAACCATGGCCGCCACTCACGAGGTGGGCACCTACATCAAGTCCATTCAGCAGAGCGCGGCCAGCAACATCCGCAGCAACGACGAAGCCAACATGGCCCTGGAGGAATGCCGCGCAATGATCGAACAGTCCGGCCAATCCCTGGAGGCCATCGTCTCCAAGGCGGACGAAGCCGCGACCCAGGTCCAGAGCATCGCGGCCGCGGCCGACCAGCAGTCCGCCACCTCGGAGCAGATCAACCAGGCCACCGAGACCGTGACCCGCATCGCCGGGGAAACCGCCGACTCCATGGACGAGTCCACGGCGGCCATCCAGTCCCTGAACGCCCTGGCCGAGGAGCTGCACACGGCCATCGAGAAGATGCAGCGCTAGCTTTCCGGATCGCGGTCTTCGCACCTCCGCGAACCGACGCCCCTCCGTCCCCCGGCGGAGGGGCGTATCGTTTGCCCCGTCGCCCCGGGGACCAGCCGCCACCGGCGCGCCCCGCCCGGCCGGGGAAAGCCGGTCTCCCCACCGCCCCGGTTTTGGTCCGCGCATCCGCCGCTCCCCCGAGCTTTCGACAAAACAAGAGCCCCCGCGCCGTGGCGCGGGGGCTCTTCGTTGCCGCTTGTTCGCCATGAGGACCGTCGTCGGCTACCACTTGGTCTCGTACTTGTTGCGCAGGTAGATGGCCGCGCCGTTCATCAGCAGCATGACCGCCAGCAGAACGATGATGCCTGCGCTGGTGCGCTCGGTGAAGGCCCGCATCGAATCCGACGACCAGGTATAGATCTGCGCGGGCAGGACCGTGGCCGCCGAGGTGAAGCCGTCGGGGGCCTCGGGGATGTAGGCCATCATGCCCACGATCATCAGCGGCGCGGTTTCGCCGATGGCGCGGGCCAGGCCGATGATGGTGCCGGTCAGGATGCCGGGCAGGGAGAGGGGCAGGATGTTGCTCATGACCATCTGCCAGCGGGTGGCCCCCAGCGCCAGCGCGCCCTCGCGGATGGAGTCGGGGATGGCCAGGATCGAGGCGCGGGTGGAGATGATGATCACCGGCAGCGTCATCAGCGAGAGGGTCAGGCCGCCCACCAGCGAACTGGAACGCGGCACGCCCATGAAGTTGATGAAGATGGACAGGCCGAGCAGACCGAACAGGATGGACGGGATGGCGGCCAGGTTGTTGATGTTGACCTCGATGACCTGCATCCAGCGGTTGTCCGGGGCGAATTCCTCCAGGTAGATGGCCGTGGCCACGCCCAGGGGAAAACTGAAGGCCAGGGTGATGAGCAGCACGTAGAACGAGCCCACGGCCGCCGCCCAGATGCCCGCCATCTCCGGCAGCTTGGAGTCGCCGTTGATGAAGAAGCCCTTGTTGAAGGCGAGCCGGGCCTTGCCCTCGGCCCGCATCCGGTCCACGAACTGGCGCTCGGCCTTGCGCAGCCGGTTGGGCTTGCCCTTGAGGTACTGGTCCACCTCGGACTCGGCCAGGACCCACTTCTCCTCGCTGGTGCCGAGCAGGGCCGGGTTCTCGCGCAACTGGTTCGGGATGAGGCGGGTAAAGCCCCGGCTGACCAGGAAGCTGAGGTCCTCGTTCAGGGCGTAATCGCCCATCTTGCGCGCCTGGTCGTTGTAGCTGACCTCCACGCGCAGCTCGGCCTGCTCGAAGGCGGACCAGGCCGTGCCGATGATGTCCGCAAAGAAGAACACCAGAAACGCGCCCGCCAGGAAGATGGCCGAGTAGGAAAAGAACACGAAGCGCTTGTCCTTGCGGGCGCGGCCTTTGAGATACTTGTGATCAAGGGTGATTTGCATGACGACCGCCTATTCGTACTGTTGCCGGAACCGGCGGATGACCACCAGCGAGATGATGTTGAGGACCAGGGTCACCACCAGCAGGACGAGGCCCAGGCCGAAGGCGGACAGGGTCTCGGGGCTGTCGAAGGCCTGGTCGCCGGTGAAGGCGTCGACGATGCGCACGGTGACCGTGGTCATGCCTTCCAGCGGGTTCCAGGTCAGATTGGCGCGCAGGCCGGCGGCCATGACCACGATCATGGTCTCGCCCACGGCGCGGGACACGGCCAGCAGGAACGCGGAGACGATGCCGGGCAGGGCCGCGGGCAGGATCACGTTCTTGATGGTTTCCGAGCGGTAGGCGCCCATGGCCAGAGCGCCTTCGCGCAGCGAGTTGGGCACCGAGGTGATGACGTCGTCCGAGAGCGACGAGATGAGCGGGATGATCATGACGCCCATGACCAGGCCGGGCGAGAGCGCGTTGGTGAAGTCCGCCTGCAGGCCGAAGTATTCGGCCGCGTGCACCACCATCGGGCTGACGGTGATGGCGGCGAAGAAGCCGTACACGACCGTGGGAATGCCCGCCAGGATCTCCAGGGCGGGCTTGGCCACCTTGCGGAAGGTGGGCGAGGCGTATTCGGCCATGCAGATGGCCGAGAAAAGCCCGATGGGCACTGCCACGATCATGGCGATGGCCGTGACCATGAACGTGCCCGCAAACAGCGGCACCGAGCCGAAAACGCCCGAGGCTTCCCGGCCGGGCACGGCCTCGTCCGGGTTCCAGGTGGTGCCGGTGACGAAGTCCCACAGGTTGACGATGTCGAAAAACTTGATGGCCTCGAAGGTCACCGAGAGCACGATGCCCAGGGTGGTGAAGATGGAGACCAGGGAGGCGGCGAACAGCAGCTTGACGATCAGCTGCTCGACCACGTGACGGGCGCGCAGGCTCGGCTTGATCGTGGCCAGGCCCACCGAAAGCCCGGCGGCCGCCAGGATGATGACCGAGGCCACGATGGCCCCCCCCGGCACTTCGGCCAGGCCCGTGAGCTGGAGTACGGCGGCCGCCAGCGAGCCGAGCATGGCCGGGGAGAGCGTCCAGACCACGGCATACCAGCCGTAGCTTCCGGGCGTCGAGCGCATGGTCTGGCCCTCGAACTTGGCCGAGAAGGTCTTCCGGGTGGCCAGGAAGTAGGCCACCACGGCCAGGGGCAGCACCCCACAGAAGAGATAGAGAAATACGGTACCGGTATCCACGGTTTTCCCCGTCAGACAGACGCGCGAAGAGACCGGCCGCAGGGACCGGTCTCTTTCGGGCGTTGCGCGTTACTTTTTGTTGAGGTCATCCAGGGTCAGGTTCTTGTAGGACAGCACGTCCTTCTGCACCTGCTTGCGCAGGTCGTCGGCCAGGGGAACCAGGCCGATGCGCTTGAGCAGGCCATTGGCGCCGATCATCTTCTCGGACATGAAGAGTTCAACGTACTCGCGCATGCCCGGAACCTTGTCCAGATGCGCCTTCTTGATGTAAAAGAACAGGGAGCGGGAGATGGGGTACTTGCCGGAAGCGATGGTATCCGGGGTCGGGGACACGCCGTCGATCTTGGCGCCCTTGATGCGGTCGGAATTCTCTTCCAGGTAGGAGTAGCCGAAGATGCCGAAGGCGTCGGTGTCCTTGGTCAGCTTCTGGACGATCAGGTTGTCGTTCTCGCCGGCCGGGACGTACACGCCGTCCTGGCGCACGGCCTCGTACTTCTTGGCCTTGCCGCCGGAGGCAACCGCCTTGTACAGGGCCTCGTTTTTGACGGCGAACTTGCCCAGAACCATCTCGGCGAAGGCGTCACGGGTGCCGGAGGAGGTCGGCGGGCCGTAGATCAGGATCTTGCGGTTGGGCAGGGCGGGGTTGATCTGATTCCAGGTCTTGTAGGGGTTCTTGACCAGCTTGCCGTCCACGGGCACGTCTTCGGCGACGGCCAGGGCCAGTTCGTCCTTGGTCACGGAGAAATCGGCGTTGCCGCCGTTCTGGGCGATGGCGATGCCGTCATAGCCGATCAGGGCCTCGGTGATCTCGGTGATGCCGACGGACTGGTCCTTCTCGAACTCGCTCGCCTTCATCCGGCGGGAGGAGTTGGTGATGTCCGGGGTGTCGAGGCCGACGCCGTTGCCGAACAGCTTGTGGCCGCCGCCGGAGCCGGTGGACTCGACCACCGGGGACTTGAACTTGGTGGTGGCCCCCAGTTCCTCGGCAACGTAGCTGGAGAACGGGTAGACGGTGGAGGAACCGACGATCTTGACCTGATCGCGGGCCTGGGCCATGCCG
>JAZHDH010000014.1:0-8179 GCA_036584335.1 Pseudodesulfovibrio sp.
TCTCGTGCCGAGGTTTGCGGACGACGGGCTGAAGCTCTGGCCCCAGTCCGGCTACGACGACCCCGACGAGATGCGCGGTCTGGCGAAGAAGATCGCCGACCTCGTGAAATAGTTTTGTCAGTGAACCTTTTTTTTGGAGGCGATCAATGAGCACCCTGACCAAAGCCGGTATCGTGGATTACATCTACGAGCGCACCGACAAGAACCGTGCCGAGATCAAGGATCTGGTGGAAATCATCCTCGACATCATGAAAAGCGCCGTGAAGAAGGACCATGCCCTTCTCATCTCGGGCTTCGGCAAGTTCGAGGCCTATGACAAGCGGGCGCGCAAGGGACGCAACCCCCAGACCAGCCAAACCATCACCCTGCCCCCGCGCAAGGTGGTCGTGTTCCGGCTGTCCCGCAAGTTCCGCGCCGAATTGAATCCCTAGGCCGACCCCCCTTCGTCGGCCTGCCCCGGCGTTGCGCCCCGCGCCCGCACCGGTCAACGACGCCGCGCAAAAAAGGTCAAACCCCGCCTGTGGCTTCGCCACGCGTGGGGCTTGATCTTTTTTCGCGACCGGCGCGAGCGACCGGGAGGCCGCGCGCGCCGTGGGTTATTGCGGGGTTTCCTTGAGGATGAACGCGCCCTTGTAGGCGCCGATGAGCTTTTCCAAGGCCCGGCGCGCGGCCTCGCGGTCGGTGAAGGCCCCGGCCTGAACCCGGAACCGGCCATCGTCGGTCATGGACAGCTTGGAGCCGTCGTAGCCCTGCCCCATCAGCGCGGAGAGGACCTTGTTGGCGTTCTCCAACTCGGAGTAGGACCCGACCTGGACGTAGAACATCTCGCCCATCAGGTCGGACACGGGTGCCGCCTCGGGCGCTGCGGCGGGTGCGGCGGGTGCAGCGGACCCGGTCCCGGCGGATTGGGCCGTTTCGGCGGGCCGGGCCGCCTCCTTGGCGGGGGCCGAGGCGGGTGCAGGCTCGTCGCCCAGGTCGGCTTCCTTCACCGCGCTCGCAGCCGCCCCGGCCGGTTCTTCGGGCTGCGGCGCGTCCACCACATAGGTCTCCTCGATGGCCGCCGGCGGCTCGCCGACCCCGGTGGAGGAAGCGGGCGCGGGCGCGGTTTCAGCCGGGGCCGAACCCGCCCGGACGGCAGGGGTCGCGCCTGCGGGCGCGGACTGGATGTGCTGCCTGAAGCAGCCGCCGAGCAGGGCCAGGGCCAGGATCGCTCCCGCACCCAGGGCCAGCATCTTCACAATACGTCGTTTCATGGTCGTACTCCCCGGTTTTGGAGTCGACGGCTTACCCGCCGCGCAAATTCTAGAATAAATCTAAAATACCCAAGGACGGGGCCGCTGGCAAGGGGCTGGCGCACCGGGGTTTCCATTGCCACGGGTCCGCCTTTGCCCTACCCTCCCCGCATGGCCTCCCCACGCGAAATCCTGGCATCCGTTTTCGGCTACGGCAACTTCATCGGCTTGCAGGAGCCGGTCATCGACACGGTCATGGCCGGGGGCGACTGCCTGGTGCTGATGCCCACGGGCGGCGGCAAGTCGCTGTGCTACCAGATCCCGGCCATGCTGCGGCCCGGCGTGGGCGTGTGCGTCTCGCCGCTCATCGCCCTGATGCAGGACCAGGTGCAGGGCCTGACCCAGATGGGCGTGCGCGCGGCCTGCCTCAACTCCTCCCTGGACCCGCGCGAGGCGTGGCTGGTGGAGCAGGAGCTCCAGTCCGGCCGGCTCGACCTGCTCTACGTGGCTCCGGAGCGGCTGCTTCGGCCCGGCTTCCTGGACCTTGTCGCCCGGTGCAACCCCTGCCTCTTCGCCATCGACGAGGCCCACTGCGTGTCCCAGTGGGGGCATGACTTCCGGCCGGAATACACCCAGCTTTCGGTGCTGCGCGAGCGGTTCCCGGACGTGCCGCGCCTGGCGCTGACGGCCACGGCCGACGAGCCCACCCAGCGCGACATCGTCGCCCACCTGGGCCTGGAGGGCGCGCGCGTCTTCGCCTCGGGATTCGACCGGCCGAACATCCGCTACACCGTGCTGCCCAAGCAGGACCCGCAGCGGATGCTCAAGCGGTTCATCGACGAGAACCACCCCGGCGACGCGGGCATCGTCTACCGCATCAGCCGCAAGAAGGTGGAGCAGACCGCCGAATTCCTGAACAAGCAGGGCGTCCCGGCCCTGCCCTACCACGCCGGGCTGCCCCAGGCCGTGCGCTTCCGCAACCAGGAGCGGTTCATGCGCGAGGAGGGCGTGGTCATGGTCGCCACCGTGGCCTTCGGCATGGGCGTGGACAAGCCCAACGTCCGCTTCGTCTGCCACCTGGAGCCGCCCAAGAGCCTGGAGGCGTACCACCAGGAAACCGGGCGCGGCGGCCGCGACGGGCTGCCCGCCTCGGCCTGGATGTGCTTCGGGCTCCAGGACATCGCCATCCTGCGCTCCATGATCGACGGCGGCGAGGCCGACGCCGCGCGCAAGCGGGTGGAACACTCCAAGCTGGGCGCGCTCTTCGGCTTCCTGGAGACCCCGGGCTGCCGCCGCCAGGCCCTGCTGGGCTATTTCGGCGAGCACATCGAGCCCTGCGGCAACTGCGACAACTGCCTCAATCCGGCCGAGACCTGGGACGGCACCGTGGCCGCACAGAAGGCGCTGTCCAACATCTACCGCACCGGCCAGCGGTTCGGGGCCGGCTACCTGGCCCAGGTCCTGACCGGCAGCAAGGCCGAGCGCGTCCTGCGCTTCGGCCACGACGCGGTGACCACCTTCGGCATCGGCAACGAGCTGGACGAACACGGCTGGAAATCGGTCTATCGCCAGTTGGTGGCCGCCGGGCTGGCCTCGGTGGACCTGGAGAATTTCAACGCCCTGACCCTGAACGAACGGTCGTGGCAGGTGATGCGGGGCGAGGTCGCGGTGCGGCTGCGCAAGGACCCGGTGCTGGCCCGCGCGCCCAGGCGCAAGACCAAGGCGGTCTCCGCCGCCGCGGCCGACGTGCTGACCACGGCCGAGAGCCAGGCGCTCTTCGAGCGGCTGCGCGAGCGCCGCCTGGCCGTGGCCGCCGAGCAGGGCGTGCCGCCCTACGCCATCTTCCCGGACCGCACCCTGCTGGAGCTGGTGCGCTACCGCCCGCGCGACCTGGAGGAGTTCGGCTGCATGACCGGCGTGGGCCAGGTCAAGCTCGACCGCTTCGGCCCGCTCTTCCTCGAATCCCTGGCCGAACACGAAGCCGGACACGGCCGCCCGGAAGGGCTGCCGCCCATCCCCGACGACCGCGCGGCCCAGCGCGAAAGGCAGCGCGAGGCCGAAGACAGGCAGGCGCTCTCCGCAACGGCCCGCCAGTCCCTGGACCTGTTCCGCGAGCTGGGCGGCGTGGACGCGGTGGCCAAGAAACGCGGCCTCAAGCCGGGCTCGGTCTGGGGCCACCTGACCGAGGCCGTGCGCGTGGGCGAAATCGAAGCCGCCGAAGTGCTGGCCGACCTGCCCGCCGCCGCGCTGGAGGAAATCCGCAACACCCTGCGCGCCTTCCGCGCCAAGGGCGTGGTCTCGCTGACCCCGGTCCACGAGACCCTGGAGGGCCGGCACTCCTTCGAGGTCCTGCGCCTGGTCCGGACCGGGATGAACCGGGAATAGACAAGAAACTAGCCGCCCCGCGCTCGCGCACAGGGCGGCCATTATCCCTTTCCCCCGAAAGGAAACCGCCGGTCAGCTGTGCAGAATCCTTGAAATCGTCGCGCCGAGGATACCCACCTCCACGGGCTTGGCCAGGTAGTCGTCCATGCCCGCCGCGAGGAATCCTTCGCGGTCGCCGGACATGGCGTAGGCCGTCAGGGCCACGATGGGAATGCCGACGTTGCCCGCCCCGGCCCGGCCCGCGCGGATGGCCCGGGTCGCCTCCACCCCATCCATCACCGGCAGTTGGATGTCCATCAGCACCAGGGCGTAAGGGCGCGACTCCAGTTCGCGCAGGGCCTCCAGGCCGTTCTCCACGGCCGTGATCCGGTACCCCTCCTTTTCCAGGATCGACTTGATCGCCAGCCGGTTGACCATGTCGTCCTCCACCAGGAGGATGGCGCGGGGGGGCTGCCCGTCCCGCAGGACGGCGGGCACGGCCGCGTCCCCGGCCCGCATTCCCTCCTCCGTGCGGAAGGTGAGGCAGAAATAGATGGTCGTGCCCGCGCCGGGCTCGCTGTCCACGGCCATGTGGCCGCCCATGAGCGTCACCAGCCGATGGACGATGGACAGCCCCAGCCCGGCCCCCTGATAGGACCGCTTGTAGCCTTCGTCCGCCTGCCTGAACGTCTCGAACAGCCCCGCGATGGACTCCGGGGCGATGCCGATGCCCGTGTCGGCCACGGAAAAAAGCACGCGGAAGCGGCCGGGCGAGTCCGCGGGCAGGGGATAGGCCTCCACCCGGACCTCCCCCTCCTCGGTGAACTTGATCGCGTTGCCCACCAGGTTGTTCATGATCTGGCTGAACCGGAGGGGGTCGCCCGCCAGCCGCTCCGGAACGGCGTCGGCCACCTCCCACGACAGCCGCAGCCCCTTCTGGCGGCAGGAAAGGCCGAAAAGATCCTGGATGGATTCCAGCGAATCCCGGAGGGAGAACGACTTCTCCTCCATGAGCATATTGCCGGTTTCGATCTTGGCCAGGTCGAGGATGTCGCCCAGGAGGTTGGTCAGCCGCCGGGAGGACTGGATGGCCAGGCTGACGTAGTTGCCCTGCTCCTCATTCAGCGGGGTGGTGCGCAGCAGCTGGTGCATGCCGATGATGCCGTTGAGCGGGGTGCGCAGTTCGTGGCTCATGTTCGCCAGGAAGCTCGATTTGGCCTGATTGGCGGATTCCGCCATCATCTTCTGCCTGCGCAACTCCTCGGTCTGCTCCCGCAGCCGCTGGTGCATGCGGTCCACCTTGACCACCATGGCGTTGTACGCCGAGGCCAGTTCGCGCAGCTCCCCCGGATACTTCCTCGTGTCCGCAAGCGTCTCCGCGTCCCCCTTGCCCAGGCTGCGGAAGGCCTGCTTGAACTGGTCCGTGGCCCGGCCGATCAGCTCTTCGGCCGCAATGACCGTGACGCACAGCCACTCCATGTCCGCCACCCGCTGCCAGTGAATCTGAAAATCCTCGCCGCCCGCCCTCACGTCGGCGTACCCGGCCGAGGAGACGAACAGCTCCGTGAGCCCCACGTCGGCAAACGAGGGATGGGCCTCGGTGAACGGCAGCACCGCAAGCTCCCCCCTGGACAGGGGCTTGGTCGAGGTTCCGAGGCTGCTGGCGATGAGCGAGCCGGACACATCCGCGATGCAGGTCAGCTGCGTCCGCCGGCCCGAAACCAGGATCTCGTGGCGGATCAGGCTGTCGACCTTGATGTCGATGCTCCAGAGCCCCACGAAGGCGTCGTCCGCGTAGACGGGCAGGGACGCGGCCACGATCAGGCCCTGGCCCGCGTAGTCCACGTGGGGCGAGGACCAGCGCACCTCGCGCTCCGGGTTCACCTCGGGCCGGGCCGAGGCGAAGGTGTGGTAGCCGGACCAGTCGAAGTCAGGGGTGATGGCCGTGATCTGGTCGATGTAGGGGTATTGCAGGGCGGTGTTGGTCACGTCCTGGTAGTAGATCCAGGCCGCGCCGGGCAGCCGCCGGTGCAGGGCGCGGAGCATGTCGCCCGCATTGCGCAGGCAGTAAAGGCGGAACCGGGCGTCCGGATCGTCCGCCTTGTCCGGCGGCCAGGAATAGCTCAGGGCGTCCTCGTTGACCGCGCCGTTGCGGAAGGCGCACAGTTGCGCCAGGCTGAGAAAGAAGCCGTCCTCGTTCACGCCGAACCGCTCGGCGTCGAGCCAGGCGTCGATGGCCGAGTCGCTGCGCTCCGTTTCCCGAAAAAGCTTCGCGGTCAGCGTCCCCAGGCAGCACAGCGTGTCGCGGACCCGCTCCAGTTCGCAGGCCACGACCCGGGCGATAGCCCTCAACTGCGTCTGTATGTGTTCCTGTTCCTGCATGCTTTTCTTCCGAGGTATGCAGGGAATGGTAGCCCATGGGGCTGCTTTGAAGCATTATAATGTTGCACGGGCCATGCAACCTGGCGGATATGTCCAACCCACCGGATTCATGAGACATACCCTCTGTCCGCCTGCCGCTCGGCAGCCCCGGGGACAAACACGCAACAAGCCGGGCCGGTCGCGACGCCCCTTCCTTCGCCCGGGCGGAACGGCCCCCGGGCCTTGCCGTCGCCCGCCGCCGGAGAAGCGCAACCCGGACGGAAGGTGCGCGTCCCCGACACCCCTGCCGGGAGGCGGCGACGTCACGGGAATTAAGTATACTGTCACCCTAATTCCTACATCGTATACAGCACGAAATTCACCAGGAAGTGGACGGCGACGCCGGGCCAGATGACGCCGGTGGCCAGGGTGGCGGGCACGAAGATGAGGCCGTAGACGAAGGCGTCGACCAGGGTGTGCGCGGAGAGCGACCAGTGCATCAGCGAAAAGAGCAGCGCGGAGACGACGGTGACGGCCGGGATGGGCAGCCGTTGCTTGAGCACGGACAGGGTCAGGCCCCGGCAGACGAGCTCTTCGCTGAAGCCGACGAGGAGCAGACCGAAGAGGAGGTCGAAGAGGAAAAGGGGCGAGGCGGGGTCGAAGGGCACGGAGCCGAGGGAGCCTTTGGGAAAATGGGGGGCGAGGACGAATTCGGACAGGCAGAGATAGGCCATGGCCGCAGTGGCGGTGAGGGCGGTCCATTTGAGGAAGGCGGGCCAGGGGATGCGGCCCAGGCCGAGGTCGGCGCGGGTGACGTCGCCCCTGCGCAAGGCCCAGAAAGCCACGGCCACGGCCAGCAGGCGCTGGGCGTAGTCGAGCCAGACCCAGGTCACGTAGTCGGTGACCCAGATGTTAACGAAATCGTTGAGATAGTAGGGAAGATAGGCCAGGGCCAGAACGGCGGGACGTCGCATCGTTGCTCCTATTTGAAGGTGGCGTACAGCCGGACGTAGTCCGCGACCATGCGTTCCACGGCGAACCGCTTGGCGCCGAAGGAAAAGCCGTTGCGGCCCAGGTCGCGGCAGCGGCCGGGCGAAGCCAGGAGCCGGGCCGAACGCTGGACAAAGGCGTTCAGGTCGCCGGGTTCGACAAGCAGGCCGGTTTCCTCGTCCGCGATCTGTTCGGGCACGCCGCCGGTGGCGAAGGCGGCCACGGCCAGCCCCCGGGCCATGGCTTCGAGAATGGTCAGGGAGTGATTGTCCGCGCGGGTGGGATAGAGCAGCAGGTCGGCTGCGGCCATGAGCAGGGCGAGGCGTTCGCGTTCCACGAAGGGCCAGACGATCAGGCCGTCTTCGCGGGCGGCCGTCTGGCCGCCGACGATGAAGGCGAGGCTGCCGGGCACCTGCTGCCGGATGCGTTGCCACAAAGCCCGCCACTGGCTGCCGGCCTTGTATTCGGCCTGTTCGCCGCCGTGGGCCACGAACAGGGCCACGCGCGCGGCGGGGTTGATGCCGAGCTGTTGCCGGGCCTCGTCGCGGCGCGGCGGCTGCGCGGGCCAGGGCACGGCGTTGGGGATGACGGTCACGGGCAGGTGCAGGTGGCTTTTCGCCAGCCGGGCCAGCCAGCGCGAAGGCGAGACCAGGGCCGGTTCGAGCCGGTGCAGCAGCCGGTATTTGAGTTTCCTGCGCGCCTCGGCGTCCGGGAAACGGCGGGGGCACGTTTCGCAGCCGCCTTGCAGGGCGCGGCAATCCAGGGGATACGGGCAGCCGCCGGTGAAGAGTTCGCAGTCGTGCAGGGTGACGACGGTCCTGCGCGCTTCGGGCAGGGAACCGAGCAGCGCGGGCCAGTCGCCGGAGCAGTGCAGATGGGGGATGGCCCCGGCCGGAAGGGCGGGGCCGAAGGCGGCTGGCGCGGTGGGCGCGCCGCCGGACTCGGCCAACTCGAAGGAAAGCGCGGCGTCGTGCCCGGCGGCGGCCAGGCCGTCCACCAGCAGCCGGGCCACGCGCGTGGCCCCGCCGCTCGATTCCAGGCCGGTGTGGTGGCGGGTGACGGTCGGCTCCACGCCTAGTCCTCGACCTGCTCCATGTCGAGCACCATCTCCACCAGGTCCTCGTCGTGGGGGTCGGGCGCTATGGCGAAGCCGAACTTGCGCGCCAGCCCCTGCATGGCCTTGTTTTCGACCATGGTCTGGCCGGTGAGCCGGGCCGTGCCCCGGGCCTTGG
>JAZHDH010000015.1:0-33544 GCA_036584335.1 Pseudodesulfovibrio sp.
CACGGAGAAGGCGTCGTGCGTATGCTCGCGGAACGCCTCCTCGTTGTAGCTGGAGAAGCGCAGCTCGATGCCCGGCAGGTCCGGGTCGCGCCAGAACCGGACGGCGCTGTTGGCGGGCGGTTTTCCCATGGCGCAAGGGTAGCGGCCGGGCGGGTCCGCGTCAACGTCAACACAAATCGCGTCCTGCCTGCCCTCGCCCATTTGATAAAAGAGAACACTCGGAGTTGAGAGAACGTATCTTGATCACAAACCTGCCGCATTTTGTCACCACTGTTTGCTGCAACTTTTTGTTGACAATTTCGACAAAAGACATATCTTGAATTTGGACGCAGGAAATGAACGTTTTCTGCTCCAGTTCCGAGGCCTGCGAAACTATTCGTGGGCTTTCGTGTTTTTCGGAGGGCTTCAATGCATTATTTCGCATACCTTGATGAGTTTGGACATATCGGGCCTTTCATTTCCCGCAGCCACCCGAGACACAATGCAAGCCCGGTCTTCGGCCTCGCAGGTATTCTCCTGCCTGTTGAAGCCGTGCGGGAATTTTCCACCTTCTTTTTCCAGTTGAAAAACCGCCTTCTCAAGTGGGAGTTGGATGGGGGCGAAACCCACCCTGCCAAATGGGAGAAAAAGGGAGCAGCCCTCTACACCGTCAAGAACATCCAAAAATACCAAGAACTCCGAGTGGCTACAAACAGATACCTCAACAAGCTGAAAAGCTTGGATGGACGTGTTTTCCATACAGGCATTGAAAAAGAGACGCCCCCGGAAGGACACAAGCCCGAAGCGCTCTTTTTTTCAGTTCTCACCGACGCCATAAAACGCCTAAACACGTTCTGCAAACAGGGAAACGCCACCTTCAATCTACTGCTAGACTCGGTGGACAGCAGTGAAGGGAAACAGAAATTCAGGCTCAAAAGTGTAGAACAGGCTAGTATCGCAATGTTTGGAGAACACTGCACCTGTCTCATCGAACCGCCATACCAGCTCGAAAGTCATCTTTATCAGAATATGCAATGTGCTGATTGGATTTGCGCCTTAATCGGTAGGCAATTAGCCTATCAATGCTCCACCGAATACCCGGACTTCGAGCCTGTGGAGCGGTATTTCGGCGGCAGGCTTGAACAATTGAAGAAAAATAGCAGTTTTCGAAGAAAGACAAGGGCTCGAATACTGTCACTGCCCACCTTGCGTCCATGACCGACACCACCGATCTCACCCGGCGGCCCGTGGCCGAGGTCATCCGCCAGGTGGCCGTGCCCGCCTCGGTGGGATTCTTCTTCCACACCCTGTTCAACGTGGTGGACACCCTGTGGGCCGCGCGCATCGATACCCAGGCCGTGGCCTCCCTCGCCCTGTCCATGCCGGTCTTCTTCATCATCACGGCCCTTGCCGGCGGCGTCGCCACCGGCGCCACCGCGCTCATGGGCGCGGCCCTGGGCTCGGGCAGGCGCGAACAGGCCTCGCTCGTCGCCGTGCAGACGCTCGGCTTCGGCGTACTCGTCTCGGCCCTGCTGGCCTGGTTCGGACTGGCCTTCTCGCCGCCCATCTTCGCCTGGCTGGGCGCGGACGGGCCGTACCTGGAAACCTGCCTGGCCTACATGAACCCGATCTTCGCCTGCAACGCGGCCACGGTGTTCATCTACCTGTTCAACGCCGTACTCCAGTCCAGGGGCGACACCGGGAGCTTCCGCAACGTGCTGGTGACCACCGCCGTGCTCAATGTCGGCCTGGACCCGTGGTTCATCCACGGCGGCCTGGGCCTGCCCGCCATGGGGCTGGCCGGGGTGGCCTGGTCCACGGTCCTGCTCCAGGGGGCCGGGGCCGCCTACCTGGGGATCAAGGCACGGCGCACCGGGCTGCTGGCCACCCGCCGCGGCCGCAACCTGATCCCCCGGCCCGCCATCTACGGCCGCATCGCCCACCAGGGATTCCCGGCCGCACTCAACTTCATGACCATCGCCCTCGGGTTCTTCGTCATCTTCCGCTTCGTCTCCCGGTTCGGCCCCGAGGCGTCGGCCGCCTTCGGCATCGCCACGCGCATCGACCAGGTCATCCTCATGCCCGCCATCGGCCTGAACGTGGCCGCCCTGACCGTCACCGCCCAGAATTTCGGCGCGGGCGACATCGAGCGCATCCGCGAGACCCTGTCCCGCTGCCTGCGCTACGGGGCGCGGCTCCTGCTGCCGCTGTGCGTGCCGCTCGGGCTGTTCGCCGAACCGCTGATGCGCCTGTTCTCCGACGACCCGGGCGTGGTCGCGGTTGGGACGCAGTACCTGCGCGTCGACGCCTTCGTGCTCTACGGCTACGTGGTCATCTCGGTCTCCACGGCCGCGCTCCAGGGCATGCAGCGCCCCCTGTTCGCCATCTGGATGGGCCTCTCCCGCCAGGTGGTCGCGCCCTGGCTGCTCTTCACCCTGCTGGTCAACGGCCTGGGATACGGCGCCCTGGCCCTGTGGCTGTCCATAGCGGCCATCGTCTGGGCCGCCGCCCTGGCCGCGCTGTGGTTCGTGCGCCGGACGCTGCGCCGGGCGGCGACGCCGCAACCCGCCTGACCTTCCCCGAAGTTCCGGTTGTCCTTTTTCCCCCGAGGGAGTATTTTGCCCACGGCAATCCGACACAACCCGCAAGACGGAGACCATATGCCCGACAACACGATCACCGCCCTGGTGCTGGCCGCCGGAAAAGGCACGCGCATGCACTCCCCCCGGCCCAAGGTGCTGCAAACCCTGCTGCGCGAGCCCATGCTCCGCTATGTCTACGCCGCCCTGGACCCCATGGACACCCTGACCGTCATCGGCCACGGGGCCGCAACGGTCAAGGCCGCCTTTCCCGGCCGCGCCTTTGTGGAGCAAGCCGAGCAGCTCGGCACGGGCCACGCCGTACAGGTGGCCTGGGAAGCCGTAAAGGCCACCGGCTCGCCTTACTGCCTGGTCATCAACGGCGACACCCCGCTGGTCACCCCCGAGGTCCTGGCCCGGCTGACCGCCTCGGCCGGGTGCTGCGACCTGGCCTTCATGACCATCACGCCCAAGTCGCCCGGCGCCTTCGGCCGCGTGGTCCGCGACAGGGACCGGCGAATCCGGGCCATCGTCGAGGCCAAGGACTACGACATCAACCGCCACGGCCACGTCACCGGCGAGGTCAACGCGGGCATCTACCTGCTCCGTGTGGCGACCATGGGTCCGCTGCTGGACAAGCTGGAGAACGCCAACGCCAGCGGCGAATTCTACATCACCGACCTGGTGGAACTGGCCGTGACCGAAGGACTGACCGTGAACGGCGTGCAGTGCGGCGACGACCTGAGCCTGATGGGCATCAACAGCCCGCGCGAGCTGATAGAGGCGGAAAACACCCTGCGCCGCCGCATCGTGGAGCGGCTGATCGACTCCGGCGCGCTCATCCACCACCCGGACACCGTGGTCATCGGCCCGGGCGTGACCGTGGAGCCGGGCGCGGAGATCTTCGGCCACTGCGAGATCTACGGCGAGTCCCGCGTGGCCGCCGGAGCCCGGCTCGGGTCCTACAACCAGATCACGGACTGCACGTTTGCGCCCGGCTGCGTTGTCCGGGAATTCAACCACCTGGAAGGCGCGACCGTGGGCGAAGGCGTCCAGGTCGGCCCCTACGCCCGGCTGCGACCCGGCGCGGTGCTGATGCGCGACGCCCGGGTGGGCAACTTCGTGGAGATCAAGAAATCGATCATCGGCGAGGGGTCCAAGGCCAGCCACCTGACCTACCTGGGCGACACCGAGGTCGGGGCCGGCGCCAACATCGGCGCGGGCACCATCACCTGCAACTACGACGGCAGGGACAAATTCAAGACCGTCATCGGCGACGGGGCGTTCATCGGATCGAACACCGCCCTGGTGGCCCCGGTCACCGTGGGCCGGGACGCCCTGGTGGGCGCGGGTTCGACCATCACCAAGAACGTGCCCGACGAATCGACGGCCATCGCCCGCGGAAAGCAGGTAATTCTCAACAGGCGGCTCAAGAAATCCTGATTTCCCCAAGGAATCCGGTTGTCAAGTAACTGTTGATTTGTCTGACGTTAAGGGATAGATAGACGATATGGAACTTGTTGCCCAACTTGAACAACGATTTAACGAGTTGATCAATAGAATCAAGGCCTTGAAGGATGAAAACCAGCGCTTGAGGGAGGAAGTCGAGGCCGAACGCCAAACGCGGCGCGACATCGAATCTCGCATCGATACGCTTTTGGAGAAAATCCACGGCGAGCTGGAATGACAGCGATAGACGATGCCACGCTACACGTTGAATCTGTTCGGACTCGAGATATCCTTCAAGACGGATGCGGAAAGCGACCGCATCGAAGCCGCACAGGCATACCTGGAACAGAGGTACAAGGAGCTGACGGCGACAGCCGGTGACCTGAGCAAGGAAAAAGCGCTGACGTTCCTGCTCCTGAGCCTGGCCGACGACTACCTGGTCGGCGAACGGAAGCTTGCGCGGATGGAAGGGAAGATCGGAGAGATTTTGGAAAAGACCTCACAGGGACCAGGCCGATCATAGGAAGGCCCCGAGGTTGGTGAAAAATTACCCTGGGACGTTCGTGATTGCCCGGAGCGTTCTTGAGCCAATGCTCTTAAAAAGGGCGACGACTCCAGCGGGTTGGTGTGCATGCCCGCCCTGCGCGGGAAGCCTTAAGGTCCGCGAGTCAAGCCCACCTGGACATGCCAGGTTCAAAACCAAACGGCAACACGGCTTCCCGGGGCTTTAACCGGCCCACGCGCCGGACGACATAGCATTAACCGTTTTCCAAGCTCCCTCCGGCTGTTGCGACCGCAACGCCTCCCCTTCCTTGGGCGCAGCACTCATGCGTCGGTCCTCGAGCGCGCAAAATGGCGTCAACAGACCGCCGAAAGTCTGTCAACATACACCAAGGAGCAATCCCCATGATAATAGAAATCGCCATGATCGGCGGTGGGATCATTGCCGGACTGGGTGCCGGGTTCGTCCTCAACAAATACATCTCCGACAAAAACATCTCCGACTCCCAGGGCCTTGCCCAGCGCATCGTGGAAGAGGCGCGCAAGGAAAGCGAGGCGCTCAAGAAAGAGTCCCGCATCCAGGCCCAGGACGAAATCTACGCGCAGAAGATGGAGCTGGAGAAGGACTTCAAGGACCGGGAATCCCAGCTCAAGAACGAGGAAAAACGCCTGCACTCCAAGGAGGAGCGCCTGGACGCCAAACGCGAGAAGGTCGCGGACAAGGAAGCCCAGGTCGTCGAGCTGGAAAAGCAGCTCATCAAGCAGGAAAAACGGCTCGCGGAACTGGAGGAGGACCTCTCCCTCAAGGCCGACGAGCACGAGCGCAAGCTCCAGGAAATCTCCGGGCTGACCATCGAGGAGGCCAAGGAAAATCTCATGAACGAGATCGAATCGCGCACCCGGCACGAAGCCGCGCGCATGATCCGCAACATCGAGATGGAGGCCAAGGAGAACGCCAGCAAGAAGGCCAAGGAAATTCTCTCCCTGGCCCTGCAACGCTACGCGGGAGACTACGCGGGCGAGCAGACCGTCACCGCCGTGACCCTGCCTTCCGAGGACATGAAGGGCCGCATCATCGGCCGCGAGGGCCGCAATATCCGCGCCCTGGAAGCGGCCACCGGCGTCGACCTGATCATCGACGACACGCCCGAGACCGTGGTCCTCTCCGCCTTCAGCCCCCTCAAGCGCGAGGTGGCCAAGCAGGCGCTGGAGCGGCTCATCCACGATGGCCGCATCCACCCCGCCCGCATCGAGGAGATCGTCAAGAAGGTCGAGTCCGAAATGGACACCAAGCTCAAGGAGATCGGCGAGCAGGCCACCTTCGACGTCGGCGTGCACGGCATCCACCCCGAGCTGATCAACCTGCTCGGCCGCCTGCACTACCGCACCTCCTTCTCCCAGAACGTGCTCCAGCACTCCATGGAGGTCGCCTTCCTGTGCGGCGTCATGGCCGCCGAGCTCGGGCTCAACGAGAAGGAAGCCAAGCGCGCCGGGCTGCTGCACGACCTGGGCAAGGCCGTGGACCACGAGATCGAAGGCCCCCACGCCATCATCGGCGCGGACCTGGCCAAGAAGCACGGCGAATCCAAGGAAATCATCCACGCCATCGCCGCCCACCACGAGGACACCCCGCCCATGTCCATCCTGGCCAATCTGGTCCAGGCTGCGGACTCCCTCTCCGGCGCACGCCCCGGCGCGCGCAAGGAACTGCTGGAGAACTACGTCAAGCGCCTGGAGGAGCTGGAAGGGCTGGCCACCAGCTTCGACGGCGTGCAGAAGGCCTACGCCATCCAGGCGGGCCGCGAAATCCGCGTCATGGTCGACTCCGACAAGGTCGGCGACGAGAACACCTACGTGCTCTGCAAGGACATCGCCGAAAAAATCGAGTCCAACATGACCTACCCCGGCCAGATCCGGGTCACGGTCATCCGCGAGAAGCGGGCCGTGGGCTACGCCAAATAGCACCGAGAACGGCAAAGGCCCCGGCTCCCCTGGAACCGGGGCCTTTTTGCGTCCACCTTGCGGACGCAGGCTCAAATTTATCATGGCAATGCCCCCGCCCTCTGATGCATAGTCCCGGAATCGAGCACTGTTCACGGAGTATGAGGATGAACGAAAGAACACCCAAGCCCAGCCCCGACGAGGGCGCCGATCAGTCCGACCACATGCCGGGAGCCTTCATCCGTTCCGCCATGGGGGAAAAGGAATTCACCCGTTTCAGCCAGCTCATCCACTCCGAGTTCGGCATCAAGATGCCGCCGAGCAAGAAGGTGCTGCTCCAATCGCGCTTCCAGAAAAGGCTGCGCGCGCTCGGCATGTCCAGCTACCAGGAGTATTGCGACTACGTTTTCTCCCCCGAAGGCCGCGAGGCCGAACGCTCGCACCTCATCGACGTGGTCACCACCAACACCACCCACTTCTTCCGCGAGCCCAAGCACTGGGAGATCATGAACCAGATCGTCCTGCCCGAGCTGTGGCGGCGCGGGCTGGGCCGGGGCAATCCCCTGCGGATCTGGAGCGCCGGCTGCTCCAGCGGCGAGGAGCCCTACACCCTGGCCATGGTCTTGTCCGAATTCGCCGCCGCCGCCTCGGGATTCGACTTCTCCATCCTGGCCACCGACATCTCCAACGAGATCCTGCAAAAGGCCATGCGCGCCGTCTACCCCATGGAAAAGGCCGACGAGATCCCGCAGAACATGAAAAAGAAATACCTGCTCAAGAGCAAGAACGGGCATGCCCCCATGATCAAGATCGATGCCCCGCTCCGGCGCAAGGTCGCCTTCCAGCGCCTCAACTTCATGGGCGACTTCCGGCTCCCCAACCCGCAGGACATCATCTTCTGCCGCAACGTGGTCATCTATTTCGACCGTCCGACCCAGGTCACCCTCTTCAACAAGTTCTGCAACAACCTGAAGCAGGGCGGCTACCTCTTCATCGGCCACTCCGAATCCCTCTCCGGCATGACCCTCCCCCTGGCCCAGGTGGCCCCGACCGTCTTTCAGAAGACCGGTTGACCCCGCCCGGCTTCGCAGCTAACGACACGGGAGCGTCCGGCCCAGGCACCGCTTCAGGCCCGTGTCCCGGGCATTTTACAAGACGCGATTTTTGGCTTAGAGGATACCTCCTGAAGGCTGGACGCCCTCCGACTTCTCCGGCGGGCAACCCCCTTTCGGCGAGAGGAGTTATCCTCCTGCGGCCGAAAGGCAACCCATGAGGATTGCATGAATATCTACGACGAATTGCAGTGGCGCGGGCTCATCCATCAGGTCTCGGACGAGGACAAGGTGCGCGAGTACCTCTCCACTCCCGGGGCGACCATGTATTGCGGGTTCGACCCCACGGCCGAATCCCTGCACGTGGGCAACCTCGTCCCCCTGCTCTGCCTCGTGCGCATGAAGCGCGCCGGGCATCATCCCCTCTATCTCATGGGCGGCGCCACCGGCCGCATCGGCGATCCGTCGGGCAAGGACAAGGAACGCGACCTCTCCGATCCCGAGGTCATGGAAGCCCGCCTGGAAAAGATCAAGGCCCAGGTCCGCCGTTTCGTCGAGCGCAACACCGGCGAGCGCCCCGACATCGTCAACAACTACGACTGGACCAAGGACATGACCGCCATCGAACTGCTGCGCGACGTGGGCAAGCACTTCACGGTCAACTGGATGCTCCAGAAGGACTCGGTGCGCGGCCGCATCGACCGCGACGAGGTCGGCATCTCCTACACCGAATTCTCCTACATGATCCTGCAGAGCTACGACTTCTACCACCTCTACCGCACCCGCAAGTGCCGGTTGCAGATCGGCGGCGGCGATCAGTGGGGCAACATCACAGCCGGGTGCGAATTCATCCGCCGCCGCCACGCCCACGACGACGAGCAGGCCGAGGCCTTCGCCCTCACCTTCCCGCTCCTGACCACCGCCGCGGGCAAGAAATTCGGCAAATCCGAAAAGGGAGCCATCTACCTCAATGCCGAGGTCACGTCGCCCTACGCCTTCTACCAGTATTTCTTCAATACCGATGACCGCGACGTCATCCGCTTCCTCAAGCTCTTCACCTTCCTCGGCCCCGACGAAATCGCCGCCGTGGAAAAGGAGCTGGAAGAGTCTCCGCACCTGCGCTCGGCCCAAAAACGGCTCGCCGAGGAGATCACGCGCATGATCCACGGCCAGCATGAGCTGGAACGCGTCCTGGCCGCAACCGAGGCCCTCTTCGGCAAGGGCGACATCCGCAAGGTCGACCCCGCCACCCTGCGCGCCGCCCTCGAATCCGCCCCGCACAAGCATTACGTGGGCGGCGACGCGCCCGACATCCCGCAGATGCTCGTGGACCTCAAACTGGCCGTCTCCAAAGGCCAGGCCCGCAAGGACATCCAGGGCGGCGGCGTCTACATGGGCGGCGAACGCGTTGAGGACGGCCAGCAAGCCACCGACGCCGACTTCATCGGCGGCGAACTGCTCGTGCTGCGCAAGGGCAAGAAAAACTACGGGCTGATCACCCGCAGCTAAGGCTGCCCGGCAATCCGGGCGCCAACACGACAAGAAGAGCCGCCGGGAGATGCCCGGCGGCTTTTTTCGGCCGTTCAGGCGGGTGGCTCACCCGCAGAGCCGCACCGGCGGTACTGGAGAGGGGTCACGCCAACGCAGCGCTTGAAGATTTCGCTGAAACTGCCGTGACGGCGGTATCCCACCTCGGCGGCGACGGCCTCGATCTTCAGGTCGGACAGCAGGAGCAGCCGCCGGGCCTGCTCCATGCGAACAGCCTGCACGTACTGGGTGATGGTTCGGCCATGCGCGCGCTTGAACAGCGCCAGCAGCTTGGTCCGGCTCATGCATGCCATGGCGGCAAGCGAGTCCAGGCTTCCGGGCTCGGCAGGATGCGCGCGCAGGTGCCGTTCGACCCGCCGCAGTCGCTCCGCATCGTCACGGGGGATGGGGCCAGACGCTCCCTCCCGCGCCCCGGCTCCCCCCTGCAAGACATAGGCGATTATTTCCATCACCTTGCCTTCATAGAATATTTCTGCCGCAGACCGGGCCGGGCCAAAGGATTTCAGTTGCTGGAAGGCGCACGCCATCTCCGGCCACCAGGCCGAGTCGCCCACCGCCTCCACGGCCCGCTTCAACCGCGCGAACCCGGATAGACGCTCCGATCCGGCGCACACGCCCCCCCGGCCGATGCGATCCTCGCAAAACGCCCGGGTCACGGTCACCCCGACGCTGGTGACGCAATGCCCCTTCGGCAGCAGCATCCGGCTCTCTCCGGCGTCACCCACGTACCCGGCCACCCGTGGCCCAGGCCCGCCGCCGCCGTAAAGGCCCAGGCTCCCGTCCGGCATATCCCCGTCCAGCATGCCGAAGAACAGGAACGGCGGATGCCTTTGATGATACGAGAGTTCGCGCCGCAACCGCAACCGGGACAGCGAGATCGCGCACGAAGCGCCCACGGGGCAAACCCGGTACCAGCCCTCCCCCACATCGGGATTGACGGCGTAGACTGCGCCTGCTGGGCCGCACCCGCCGCGCTTCCCGGGCAGAAACAATCCCAGATCAGCGAAGTACGGCTCGAACAACTCCTCCATAATGTGCGCCACAACGAACTCCTGGTTTCGGCGATTTCACGGATGACTTCGGCGATCCGACCGAATCAGGCCCAGGCCGTTGCCCCACCCTCTTCGACGATATACGGTCCGACCTTGCCAAGCACCCGGCGGCGATCTCCGCCGACCTGAAACCACAGCATACCAATAATGAAAATGGCTTTCAATATCATTGATGCACCGTCTCCCTTTCCCAAGGCCATGAGCGCCCGCGCCGCTGCGCGAGGATTCGATCCGCGAACCCAGTTCATCGCACTGATCGCGATCAACGCCGCCACCTTTTCCTCGCAGGCCATGGCCCCCCAGCTGGCAGCGGTCGGACTGACCCTCGCGGCCCTGCTCTGGCAGAGGGACTATCGCCGCAGCATCGCGTTCTGCCTCTGCTACGCCGGGGCCGTGGCGTTGCTTGCGGCCAGCCTGGCCTACCCCAGCCCTTTTACCGGCGTCACGGCCTTTCTCGGGATCATTCTCTGCAAGGGGCTGCCCGTTTTCATCTTTGCGGCCGGAGTCGTCGCCCGCACGCCCGTGGGGTCGCTCACGGCCGCGCTCCAATCGGCCCGCATCCCCCAACCTGTCATCATCGTCGTCGCGGTCACAATCCGTTTTTTCCCCACCCTGTGGCAGGAATTCGGCCTGGTGCTGGACGGGTTGCGCATGCGCGGGCTGGCCTTTACCCCGCTGCGTCTGCTGCGACATCCCGTCATGGCGGTGGAAAACGTCCTCGTTCCCCTCATGGTCCGCATGGCGAACATTTCCGAGGAAGTGGCGGCCGTAGCCGTGTCCAGAGGCATGGACTCATCCCGCGCCCGTGTGGCGTACCGCGCGCTCCGGCCCGGCATCCCCGACGCCTTGCTACTCATCGCCGCCCTCCTGTTGGCCGTGCTGGCCTTCTGGCCTGGCCCGGGTGGCAACCGATGATCCGCGTCCAAGACGTCTCCTTCACCTACGGCGCGCACGGCTGCAGCGGGCTGGCCCACATCTCCCTGCGTGTACCCCGTGGAGAGTGCCTGCTGCTGGCCGGAGGAAGCGGTTCGGGCAAAACCACGCTGACACGCCTGGTCAACGGGCTGATCCCCGCTTTCTACGGCGGGGAGATGCGTGGCCGGATCCTTGTCCGGGGACGCGACCTTGCGCATTGGCCCAAAGGGGAGCTTTCAGCCGTGGTCGGCTCCGTGTTCCAAAACCCGCGCAGCCAATTCTTCAACCCCGACACCACCAGCGAAATCGCCTTCGGCTGCGAGAACCAGGGACTGGACCGGCAAACCATCCACAAACGCGTTGCCGACGCCGTCGCCATGCTGGGCATTGATTCGCTGCTCGGCAAAAGCGTATTCTCCCTGTCCGGCGGGGAGCGGCAAATGGTGGCTATCGCCTCGGCCTACGCTGCCGGGGCCGAAGTCTTCGTCCTGGACGAACCCTCCGCCAACCTGGACAGCCGGGGCACGGCCCGGCTCGCCGCAGCCCTGCAACGGCTCAAGGCGATGGGCAGGACGATCCTCATCGCCGAGCATCGGCTGCACTATCTCACTGGCGTGGCCGACCGCGTGGCCTACCTGGACCGGGGCAGGCTGGCCGAGCTGTGGTCCATGCCGGAATTCCTTGGCCTGTCCCGTCGCGAACGCCAGGAGCGAGGACTCCGTTGCCGCGATCTGGCCTGCCTGAATCCGCCATCCAGGGTGGCGCAGCCATTCCCCGGCCCGGCCGACTGCCAGGTGCAGAGCCTGCAATTTGCGCCGCCCGGGCACGGGACAATCCTGCGCTCGGTCTCCTGCTCCCTCGGCCGGGAACAGGTACTCGGCCTCGTCGGGGGGAACGGACTCGGCAAGACAACTCTGGCCCGGTGCCTCTGCGGTCTGCGGCGTGAACGCGGCGGGTCCGTACGCCTGCACGATCAAACGCTTTCCGCCCGGCAACGCCTGGGCCGGTTCTACCTGGTCATGCAGGAACCGGCATGCCAGCTTTTTACCGGAAGCGTGCGCGCGGAACTGGAACTGGGGATCGACGCCAAGTCCGGCCAGCCCGGACTTGCCGACAAGATCCTGCGCATGCTGGGCCTGGAAGGCGTCCGGGAAAGGCACCCCATGAGCCTCTCCGGTGGAGAAAAGCAGCGGCTGGCCATTGCCGTGGCGGTTGTCAGGGAAGCCGAAGTGCTGATTCTCGACGAACCGACCAGCGGCCTGGACTACACGTCCATGCAGCGGGTGCGGGAAGTCGTCGAACTGCTCAGGGCAATGGGAAAACGGCTGTGCGTCATCACGCACGACCTTGAATTTCTGACCCACGTCTGCGACCATGTGCTGGAACTCGAAAGCCCGGCGAATTGCGCGGACTACCCCCTGATCCCCGCGAACCTTGACCGGTTGCGCCGCGCCTTCGGGCTGCCCCCTGAAGAAAAACCCCGCGCTGTCGGCAACGCACAGGCGGGGGCCGGAGGTTGCGCGTGACGACACGGCGCAGGCTAGAGGTATACGACCTCATCACCTTGGGTGTCTTTTCCTCACTCTATACCCTTGTCCTGACCTTCATTTCCGCAGCCATGAGCGTCGTCCCCGTGGCCTTCGTATTCTTCGCGGCGGTGAGCGCGTTCCCCTGCGGCATCATCTACGCATACATCACGGCCAAGATCCCGAAACCGGGAGCGATACTCATCCTGTCCTCGGCCCTGGCCTTCGCCTTTTTGGGCACGTACGGCGCATCCCCCTTCGTCCTGGCGGGGGGCCTGCTGGCAGACATCATCTCCTCCACCCGCAGGCACCGAAGCTTCTTCGCCAACGCGCTGGGGTACGTCGTCTTCACCATAGCCACCTGGCTCGGCTTCGTCGCCCCCATGATTCTGGCCACCGAAAACTATGTCCACAGCCTCTCTGCCCAAGGATATGCCGGTGATTCCGTGCGCGTCATGATCGACTTCATCACCGGGCCGATGTTCTTCGTCACCCTCGGCGTTTCCGTGGCCGGCGCACTGCTCGGCATACGCTACGGCCGCCGCGTGCTGGAAAAGCACTTTGTACGGTCCGGCATCCTATGACCCGGGCTTCATCCACAACCGGCTTCCCAAAGCGAGGATTACAATGGACCCCGTTATTCCGCACATCACAGACGACGTAGCCGACACGCTCTTCATCAACATCCTGATGAAATGCCACGAACACCGGCGCAAGAACGGTTTCTACCACGACCCCATGGCCTGCCACCTGGTCGAGTCCGTGGATTACGACTTCACCAGGTTCGAGAAAGGCAAGAACAGTTCCGTCTGCATCGCGCTTCGGGCCAAGTACTTCGACGAGGTGGTCGAAGCCTTCATCCGCGCGCACCCCGACCCCGTGGTCGTTTTCGTGGGTTGCGGGCTGGACCCGCGCTTTCACCGGCTGAACCCGGCCACGGCGGCAAAAGCGGTCTTCTACGAACTGGACCTGCCGGAAGTGATCGCGCTGCGGGAACAGCTCCTGCCGCATGCCGACAACGACCGGCTTCTGCCCGGGTCCATGCTCGACACGGGTTGGATGGACGGATTGCGCCGTGATCATCCGGAGTCGACCTTCCTCTTCACCATGGAGGGGGTTTGCATCTACTTTGAAAAGGCGGCCGTGAGGAGGACCATGTCCGCCCTGGCCGCCCGCTTTCCGGGGGGAAAGGTCCTTTTCGACGCCACCAGTTCCTGGCTGTGCCGCAACCAGGAGCGCATCATCGGTTCCCGCATCCTCAAGGCCCCGTTCCGCCTGGCCTTGGATGACGAACGCGAGGTGGAGACCTGGGCCGACAACATCCGGCTGGAATCCTGCCGGTATTATCCCGACTTCAGGGATTTTCGACACACCGGGCTGGTGCAGAACCTGATGCTCAGGCTCGTGCCGCAGTTCAAGAAATCCAGCAGGATCATCGCCTGCGAGCTGGAGGGGCCAGCCGCACGCGACGCGGGCGGCATACCCGCTTCCGGCAATTGACGCCCTTCGGGCCGCAGGCCCCGCCGCCGTGCGCCAAAGAAAGAAAGGGCGACCCCTTGCGGGGCCGCCCTCTTGTATCAGGGTGAGGTCGAGATCGAACTAGCAGGTACCGGCGTTCTTGCCGCTGCTCTTGCAGTTGATCCGGGAGATGGCCCGGCGCAAGGCGGCCTGATTGCGGGCGCCGTCGATCTTCTCCCTGGCCTTGGCGGCGCGCTCTTCGGCGCGTGCCTTGGCCTTCATGGCGCGGTCGGTATCGATCTCGGTGGCCTTTTCGGCAACTTCGGCCAGGATGGTCACCTGGTCGTTGCTGACTTCGGCGAAGCCACCGGCGACGAACACGTAGTGCGCCTTGCCGTTCTGCTTGTAGTGGAGGTTGCCGACACCCAGAGCGGAAAGGAACGGAACGTGCTTCGGCAGTATGCCGAACTCGCCGAGGATGCCGGGGGCGCCCACGTACTCCACGTCCTCGGAAAGCACTTTCCGGTCGGGGGTGACAATCTCAAGCTTCAGAGTATTGGCCATGGTTTACCTCGCTTACTGCTTGGCTTTCTCGATGGCTTCCTCGATACCGCCGCACATGTAGAAGGCCTGCTCGGGCAGGTCGTCGTACTTGCCGTCCAGGATGTCACGGAAAGCCTTAACGGTGTCTTCCGTCTTGACATACTTGCCGGCGACGCCGGTGAAGACCTCGGCGACGTGGAACGGCTGCGACAGGAAACGCTGAATGCGGCGAGCGCGCGCAACGGTCAGCTTGTCGTCGTCGGACAGTTCGTCCATGCCGAGAATGGCGATGATGTCCTGCAGGTCCTTGTACTTCTGGAGTACGGCCTGGACTTCGCGGGCGGTGGTGTAGTGCACCTTGCCCAGAACGTCCGGGGAGAGGATGCGGGACGTGGAGTCCAGCGGATCCACCGCAGGGTAGATGCCCAGCTCGGCGATCTGACGGGACAGAACCAGCGTGCCGTCAAGGTGCGAGAAGGTGGTGGCCGGAGCGGGGTCGGTCAAGTCATCGGCGGGGACGTAGACGGCCTGGACCGAGGTGATCGAACCCTTGTTGGTGGAGGTGATGCGCTCCTGCAGGCCACCGAGGTCGGTGCCCAGGGTCGGCTGGTAACCGACTGCGGACGGCATGCGGCCGAGCAGCGCGGACACTTCCGAACCCGCCTGGGTGAACCGGAAGATGTTGTCGACGAACAGCAGCACGTCCTGGCCTTCCTCGTCGCGGAAGTATTCGGCGCAGGTCAGAGCGGTCAGGGCGACGCGGGCGCGGGCTCCCGGGGGCTCGTTCATCTGGCCGTACACCAATGCGGCTTTCTCCAGAACGCCGGCGTCCTTCATTTCGTGGTAGAGGTCGTTGCCCTCGCGGGTACGTTCGCCAACACCGGCAAACACGGAGATGCCGCCGTGCTGCTTGGCGATGTTGTTGATCATCTCCATGAGAATAACGGTCTTGCCGACACCCGCGCCGCCGAAGAGGCCCATCTTGCCGCCCTTGGGGAACGGGATGAGCAGGTCGACGACCTTGATGCCGGTTTCGAGCAGCTCGACCTTGGTGGACTGCTCGGTGAAGGCGGGCGCTTCACGGTGAATGGGCATCCGCTTCTTGCAGGGGATATCGCCCAGTTCGTCCACCGGCTTGCCAACGACGTTCATGATGCGGCCCAGGGAACCGGAGCCGACCGGAACGGTGATCGGAGACTCGAGGTCAACGGCATCCATGCCGCGGACCAGGCCTTCGGTGGCGTCCATGGCGATGGTGCGCACGACGTTGTTGCCCAGATGCTGTGCGACTTCGCAGATCAGATCTGGGGCATCGATGTTGTTGGGGTTTTTAATCTCCAACGCAGACAGAATGTAGGGAAGATTCCCTTCGGCAAATTCGACGTCGACGACGGCGCCGATTACCTGCACGATTTTACCAATATTAGCCATTTTTCATAGCCCCCTTTTATCCTTTCAGCGCTTCCACGCCGCCGACAATGTCCATGAGATCGCCAGTGATGGCGGCCTGCCTTGTCTTGTTGTAGAGCAAGGTCAGGGTTTTCGTCAGATCGTCGCACGCCTTGGTGGCGTTATCCATGGCCGCCATGCGGGCGGCATGCTCGGAGCACGAAGTGTCGAGCAGCCCGCGGTAGACCTGGACCTTGATGAACCTCGGCAGGAGCTCGGCCAGCAAGCCTTCGACGGACGGCTCATAGAGATAGTCGCCGCCGCCGGTTGCCGCCGCAGCCTCGCCTTCCCCTTTCTGCGCCGCCATGGGCAGCACGGACTGGGCCACGGGAGGCTGTTTGGCCATGCTCTGGAACTCACCGTACACGATATGGACCTCGTCGAGTTCACCGGCGACGTAGGCGGAGATCAGCTCGTTGCCGACACTGGCCGCCAGGGTGAAGTCGAAGTTGGTCATGGCGTCGTGCTCGGCGCGCACGATTTCATAGTCGGTCTTTCTGATGGCATCGCGAATCTTCTTGCCGATGCACCAGAATTTCACGGCCTTGCCCTCGCGCGCCTTTTGGGCGGCGAGCTTCTTGGCCGTGTTGATGATGTTGACATTGAATGCGCCGCACAGGCCGCGATCCGAAGTACAAACCATGATGCCCACGGTCTTCACTTCGTCACGGACCTCCAGCAGCGGATGTACCGATTCGTCAGCACCGGCCGCCAAGTCGCCCAGCATCTCGTAAAACTTGTCCGCATACGGGCGGAACCGCTCGATGCGGTCCTGCGCGTTGCGCAGTTTTGCCGAGGCCACCATGTTCATGGCCTTGGTGATCTGCTTGGTTTTCTTGACGCCAGCAATCTGATTCTGGACGTCTTTTAACGAAGCCATTCAATTACCCCTTGCGGTTAGGCGGTGAAGCCTTTCTTGAACTCTTCGATGGCGGCCTTCAGATCCGCTTCAACAGCGGCATCGATCTGCTGCTTGTCCACGATGGACTGGAGCACGGCAGGCTTGGCGTTGTTCATGAACTCCAGGAATTCGGCCTCGAACTTGATGACGGACTCGACCGGCACGTCGTCGACGAAGCCGCGGGTGCCTGCATACAGAACGGCCACCTGCTCCTGAACGGTCAGCGGGCGATACTGGGGCTGCTTGAGCAGCTCGACCATGCGCGCGCCGCGGTTCAGCTTGGACAGGGTCGCCTTGTCCAGGTCGGAACCGAACGAGGCGAAGGCGGCCAGCTCGCGATACTGGGCCAGGTCGAGGCGCAGCGTGCCGGCGACCTGCTTCATGGCCTTGATCTGGGCGGAACCACCGACGCGGGAGACGGAGAGGCCGACGTTGATGGCCGGACGCACGCCGGACAGGAACAGGTTCGGCTCCAGGTAGATCTGGCCGTCGGTGATGGAGATGACGTTGGTCGGAATGAACGCGGACACGTCGCCGGCCTGGGTTTCGATGATCGGCAGGGCCGTCAGGGAACCGGCGCCCAGGGAGTCGTTGACCTTGCAGGAACGCTCCAGCAGGCGGGAGTGCAGGTAGAAGACGTCGCCCGGGAAGGCTTCACGTCCCGGAGGACGGCGAAGCAGCAGGGACATTTCGCGGTAGGCGGTGGCCTGCTTGGAAAGATCGTCGTACACGATCAGGGCGTGCTTGCCGTTGTTGCGGTAGAACTCGGCCATGGTCGCGCCGGTGTAGGCTGCGATGAACTGCAGCGGAGCGGGCTCGGAAGCAGTGGCCGAAACGATGGTGGTGTATTCCATGGCGCCGTGCTGCCGCAGGACGTCGGCGACCAGGGCGACGGACGCCTTCTTCTGGCCGATGGCGACGTAGAAGCAGTGCACGTCGGTGGTCTTCTGGGCGAGGATGGCGTCGACGCAGACGGCGGTCTTGCCGGTCTGACGGTCGCCGATGACCAGTTCGCGCTGGCCGCGGCCGACCGGGGTCATGGCGTCGATGGCCTTGAGACCGGTGTAGCAGGGCTCGTGAACGGACTTGCGGGCGATGATGCCGGGGGCCTTGAGCTCGACGGGGCGCACTTCGGTGGCCTCGATGGGTCCCAGGCCGTCCAGGGGCTGTCCCAGCGGATCGACCACGCGGCCCATGACGCCGTCGCCAACGGGCACGGAGTAGATCAGGCCGGTACGCTTGACCGGATCGCCTTCCTTGATGCCGGAGCAAGGCCCCAGGAGGGCGACGCCGACGTTGTCTTCTTCCAGGTTGAGCACCATGCCCTTCAGGCCGCCGGGGAATTCCAGCAGCTCCATGGCCATGACGTTCTGGACGCCGTGGACGCGCGCGATACCGTCACCGACGTAAAGGACGGTGCCGGTCTCGCTCATTTCAACACGAGACTCATAATCCTGAATCTGGTCCTGAATGATTTTGCTGATTTCTTCTGCTTTGATCTGCATTGCCCTACTCACCCCTTTTAATATTTTCTTTCAAAATCTGCAGTTGAGCCTTGAGACTGGCGTCCAAAACCTTGTCCCCGACCTTGAGGACGATTCCTCCGAGGATGTCCTTGTCGGCGGCGAAAGTCAGTTCCAGCTTCTTGCCGGCCTGCTTTTCGAGGTTCGCCTTGATCGCAGATTTTCTTTCCTCACTCAACGCGCTCACCGTGATGAGCTCGCCGGTGATGACACCGGAAACGGCGTCCATCATCACCTTGTAATCGGAAGCGATGGCGGGAAGCATCTCGACCCGGCCCTTTTCGGCCAGCAGGTTGCAGAAGTTCTTCACCATCGGGTCCACCGAAGCTTTTTCAACGAGCTTGCTGAGGACGGCCTTCTTCTCTTCGGCGGAGAAAGAGGGATTCCGGAAGAACCCCACGGCCTCGGGAGCGGCCTGGATGGAGTCGCTCAGAGCCATCAGCTGCTCGCCGTACACCTTCACTGCCTCGCCTTTGGCGGCGCCTATGGCGAACAGGGCCTTGGCGTAGCGGCGGGAAACTACGTTACCGGTCAATTGAGCACCACCTTTGTTAAGTATTCATCCACGAGCTTGTCGTGGTCTTCGGCGCTGAGCTTCTCGGCGACCACCTTTTCGGCGGCGGCCACAACCATGTCGGCCATCTCGGCCCGGATGCGGTCGATGGCGGCCTGGGCCTCGTTCGCCGCAGTCCGCTTGGCCTGCTCGGCCAACGCCTCGGCGTCCTTCTTGGCCTTTTCGATGATCGCGGCCTTGATGGCCTCGCCCTGGGCCTTGGCCTGGTTCAGGATGGCTTCCTTCTCCTTGCCCATGTTGGCGATGCCGACCTCCACTTCCCGGAGCTTCTTCTCGGCCTCGGCCTGGCGGGCCTGGAGGTTGTCCAGATCCTGCTTGATGCCGTCGCGACGCCCCACGAAGAAATCTTTGATCTTGCTGCCCGCGAACTTGTACAGCAGGAAGGCGAAGATCACGAAGTTGGCGACGCGCAGGCCGTAGTTCTTCACGTTCTCGGCCGTGAAGACCGCGTGTTGACCACCTTCGGGCGCATTGGCGAAAGCGACGGACGCGATCGCCAGACAGCCCAGAAGCGTTGCAAAAAACACTGTCCGTTTCAAAATGAACCCTCCTTAACCTCGTTTAGGCCCGACCCAGGATCTTGCCCGTGGCGGCTTCGGCGAACTTGCCGACATCCCTGGTCAGCGTCTCCATGGCGGCCTTGGCCTCGACCTCGATCTCGGCGCGGGCGGCCTGGATGGCGCCCGAAGCGGCCTCGCCGGCCACGGCCAGGATCTTGTGCTCCTCGGCGGAGCCCTCGTCCTTCATGGACGAACGGAGCTCATTGGCCTCCTTGCGCGCCTGGGCAAGCTGGGCCTCGTAGTCGGCGACCTTGGTCTCGGCGCTCCCGTTGAAGCCTTCGATCTTGGCCATCTGATCGGCCATCAAGTCCTTGCGCTTCTTGATGATCTCGCGGATGGGCCTGATCAGCAGAACATTCAGCACGAAGACCGTGATCAGGAAGTTCGCCGCCTGGATAAAAAGTGTTTTGTCAGGTATAACCATACCAAATGCCCCCAAGAGGTTGTGAATTTATGCGCAAAGTCATTGCCAATTACGCAATTTCAGGGCCTGTGTCAAAGGCTTTTTGCCTCTGAGCACCCTTCTCTCGCGTCGTCGGCGCCCTGCGCGCCACTAGTTGGAATCCGTCTCCGACAGTTCTTTCGGCGCGCCGTCCAGACTGCCCATGAGCAGTTGCCCCTCAAGCACCGCGCCTTCTTCGACCACCAGCACCGGGGTCCGTATGTTCCCCTGCAAATTGGCCGTCTTGTGAAGAACCACCTTGATCTTTGCCTCGACCTCGCCCTGGATGTTGCCGGAAAGCACGAGCTGGCCGACCTTGATCTGCCCTTCCACCACAGCTTCCTGCCCGACCACCAGCGTGCCGTCCGACACCACTTCCCCCTGGAAATTGCCGTCGATGCGAACCGCACCCTGAAAGTGCAGCTTTCCCTGATAGTTGGTCCCAGCACCCAGAAAAGCGTTGATCTCGTCTCTAGCCATGAACGCGCTCCTCGACTCCGGTTGTGCCCCCCCGGGCCGAAGCGAGCCCCGCCGCGCTTGTTACTGTTTGAACAAGAACCTGCGCATGGACACGTTGAGCACCAGCCCGACAAGGCAGAAGTTGACCAGGGTGGCGCTGCCCCCGTAGCTGATGAACGGCAGCGGGATGCCCACCACCGGCATCAGCCCGAGGACCATACCCATATTTATGAGGATTTGCCAGAAAAAATAGAAGAAGACGCCAGCGGCCAGATAGCTGCCGAACAGCCCCCGCGCGTCGCGGGCGATGACCACCATCTGGTAGAGAAAGATGCAGAACAGGGACAGGAGGACCATGGCTCCGACGAACCCCCACTCCTCGCCGAACACGGCCACGGCGAAGTCCGTGTGCCGCTCGGGCAGGAACCGGAGCTGCGACTGGGTGCCTTCCAGGAAGCCCTTGCCCCAGAACCCGCCGGAGCCGATGGCGATTTCCGACTGGATGATGTGGTAGCCCGCGCCCAGCGGGTCCGTGGTCGGGTCGAGGAAGGTCATGATCCGCTTCTTCTGGTAGTCGTGCAGAAAGAACCAGGAGAGCGGCAGCAGGGCCGGAATGGCGATGAGCGCGGTCTTGAACACGCGCGGGGTCACGCCCCGGTACAGGATCATGCCGCCCAGGATCATGAGGATCGACAATCCCGAGCCCAGGTCGGGCTGCTTGATGATCAGCCCGGCCAGGACCAGCCCCACGCCCAGCACGTACCCGAGCCGACCGAAATCGAGCGGCTCCCGCTCCCTGGAAAGGATGCGCGCGCCCACGATGAGAATGGCGATCTTGGCCAGTTCGGACGGCTGGAAATTCATGAACCCGAGGTCGAGCCACCGCCTGGCGCCGTAGATGGTCACGCCCGCCGCGAACACGGCCAGCAGCAGCAGGGCCGTAACCCAGTACAGCGGCCAGGCCAGGGTCTTGAGGTGCCGGTAGTCGAAAAACATGAACACGACCATGCAGAACAGCCCCATCACGCCCCAGACCATCTGCTTGTGAAAAAATGGCGCAATGGCCATTCCTTCCTCCAGCCGCGATCCGCTGGCCGAATAGAGGTTGAGCACCCCGAGCAGGAACAGGATCACGGCCACCGAGAGCAGCGGCCAGTTGATATAGAAGAGCAATCGTCTGTCAATGGGCATCGGCGTCGGTCCTCGTGGCGTTGAAAGAGAGCATGCGCACGGCCCGGGCCTTGGCCTTTTCCGCTTCGGGCTTCTGGCGGACCTTGCCGAAAAACAGGTAGTCGATGATCGCCTTGACCACCGGGCCTGCCCCGCTGCCGCCGTGCAGCCCGTGCTCGACCATGACGGCGATGGCGAATTTGCGGCCGTCCTTTTCGGCGGTGGCGGCCATCCAGGCGTGATCGCGGAAGCGGTAGGGAATCTGGTCGTCCTTGAGCCCCTTGAGCTCGTCGGACAGGCGCACCACCTGGGCCGTGCCGGTCTTGCCGCCCACGGTCACGCCCTTGGTCCGCAGCCTGCGGCAGGTGCCGCGGTCGTTCTCCACGGTCTGGACCAGGGCGCGGTTGAGGCGCTCGATCTGCTCCTGTGTCAGGGGGATGGAGCTCTGGACCACGGTCTTCTCGTCCTTGAGCAGCAGCGGCTTGAGCAGCTTGCCGCCGTTGAGCATGGCCGCGAAGAAGCGGGCCACCTGGAGCGGCGTGACCAGGGTATAGCCCTGGCCGATGGCCATGTTCAGGTTGTCGCCGCCCTGCCAGGACTCGCCGAACCGCTTGCGCTTCCACTCCCGGGTGGGCATGACCCCGCCCTTCTCGTGCGGCAGGCCGATGCCCGTGGGCTGGCCGAAGCCGCAGGCCCGTCCGAACTCGCTCATCCGGTCCACGGTCAGCTTCTTGCCCGCCTTGTAGAAGTAGACGTCGCAGGATTCCACCAGGGCGCGCTCCATGTCCACGGTGCCGTGGCCGCCCTTGCGCCAGCAGCGGAACACGTGGCTGCCGAGCTTGATCTGCCCGGCGCAGTGCACGGTCTCGTGCGGGTCGAGCAGGCCGTAGCGCAGCCCGGCCCCGGCCACCACATGCTTGAACACCGAGCCGGGCGGGTACACGGACTGGATGACCCGGTTCTGCATCGGGTGCAGCGGGTCGTCGCGCAGCCTGGCCCACTGCTCCGGGGTCAGGCCCGAGGAAAAGTCGTTGGAGTCGTAGGACGGGGTCGTGGCCAAGGCCCAGAGCTGGCCGGTTTCCGCGTCGATGACCACGGCGCTGCCCGCCTCTTCGGCCAGCCAGTCCATGGCCAGCTGCTGCAGCCCCAGGTCGATGGACAGGGAAATCTCGTGCCCGGCCCGGGGGTGCTTCAGGATGCGCTCCTTCAGCCGACGGCCGTTGACGTCCACCTCGAACAGGACGCGCCCCTTGGCCCCGCGCATGCGGTCCTCCAGCACCAGTTCGAGCCCCTGCTTGCCCACGTAGTCGCCCAGGTCGAGGTCGGGCCGCTTCTCCAGGTCCGCCTCGTCCGCCTCGGCCACGTAGCCCAGGACGTGGGCCAGCAGCTTGCCGTAGCGGTACTGGCGGCGCGGCCGCACCTGGACCTCCAGGCCCGGCCAGCGGAAACGGTTGGCGTCGATGATGGCCAACTGGCCGAAGGTCAGGTCCGGGACCAGGATCAGCGGCTCGAAGGGTTTCACCCGCTTGCGGTTCTTGCCGTAGAGCTTCCTGAGCTCCTCGAAATCGCGGCCGGTCCAGACCGAAACCTGGCGCAGGGTGGCGTCGATGTCCGTGCAGTCCTCGCGGACCAGGCCCAGGGCGTAGGCGGGCTCGTTCACGGCCAGCAGGTCGCCGTTGCGGTCGCGGATCAGGCCGCGCGGGGAAAAGATGGGCTCCTGCCGAAGCTGGTTCTCGCGCGCCTTGAGCGCGTATTCCTCGCCCCGGTGGATCTGGAGATACCAGAGCCGCACCGCGAACAGGCAGAACAGCCCCAGGATGAGCGCCTGGAGAAGGATCAGCCCGCTTCTGGGAGGCTGCTGGTCGCCGGTGTCATAAAGGTTTGGCATCCTGCCTGAGCCCCCTGGGGAAGTATTTGTCCGCAGCCAGCCACACCACGGGGAAGGTCACGGCCTGGAGCGCGCCTTCGATCATGGCGGGCCGCATCGGCACGGTCAGGTTGCCCAGCGAGGAGAGAAAATAGACGAGCAGCGGGTGCAGCACCCCCAGTCCCGCGCCGAGCAGGCACATGAACAGGATGGACCGCGCCTCGAACAGCCAGCGCCCCATCACGTAGAACACCGCCAGCAGCCCGTACCAGGCCACGCCGTAGCCGAACGGCAGGTTGCCCACGCCTTCGAGCAGCAATATCCAGATCGCCGCCAGCCAGACCGTGTACCCGCCGCCCTCCTCCTGCATGGAAAGCACGACGCCCGGGGCCAGGAAATCCACGCCGGGAATGAACCGCTGCACCCAGACGCCGAACACGGTGTAAGCGGTCCACCACAGGACCGCGCTGACGTTACGGCTCGGCAACACGGTCCCTGGCCTCCCCGCCCGCAGACGCGGCTTCGGTCCCGTCACCGGCGCGGCTGAGCAGGAGAATCTCCTCCACCCCGGCCACGTCCACCAGCGGCTCGGCCTCCACCGTCAGAAACAGGGAGATGTCGGACCGCTGGACCTTGGTTACGCGGGCCACGGGCAACCCCTTGGGATACAGGCCGGAAAGGCCCGACGAAAGCAGCAGCTCGCCCGTATCTATGAGCGCGTTCAGGTTGACGAAGCGCACGGTCAGCGGCTGGCCGTGCCCCTGGCCCGAGAGCATGCCCGGGGAGCGGTTCTGGTCGCCTATGACCGCGATGCGGCTGTTGGAATCGGTAATGAGCAGGACCGAGGACGCGGTGGCTCCGGTCTCCAGCACGCGGCCGACGACGCCGTCGGGCGTGACCACCGGCATGTCCGGCGCAACGCCCGTGGCCGACCCCCGGTCCACGGTCAGGGTGGCCAGCACCCCGGCCGGCCCCATGCGGTGGGCCACCACCCGCGCGCCGCTGAAACGCCACGCGTCCGGGCTCCGAAAGCCGAGCAGCGCCCCCAGCCGCTCGGCGGACCGCGCCCGGTCGCGCAGGAGCATGTTCGCGCGCCGCAACTCGGCCGCTTCGGCCGACAGGTCGTCGTTCTGCTGCTTCAGCGCAACCAGATAGACATAGCGCGCCCAGAACTCCGCCACCTGGTCCGAAACCCACAGGCCGGGCCGCAGGATGAAGCCGGAGACGTCGAGCCCGGTGTAGCTGGACAAGGCATCCAGGTAGCCGGTGCGCAGATTCCAGGTGTAGACGGACAGATACAAGAAAAGCCCCGCCACCACGGCAATGGCGATCTTTTGGGGCCGCTTCACGCCAGCCCGCCCGCCGCACGCCTGGTGCGCGTCCGCGACGAAAAAACCGGCTCCCTGCGCGGGAGGCCCGCCACGGTTCCGATGATGAGGTGCGCCTTGCGCTCGCCCATGGGCAGCATCCGGAGTGTTTGGACGGACCGGCTAGTCCGTGGTGATGTCCTTGTACAAATCGATGTTGTCGAGCGCCTTGCCCGAACCGAGCACGACCGCGGTCAGCGGGTCCTCGACCACGGTGATGGGCAGCTGCGTCTCGTGCTGGAGCAGCATGTCCAGCCCCTTGAGCAGCGCGCCGCCGCCGGTGAGGACGATGCCCCGGTCCACGATGTCCGCCGCCAGTTCGGGCGGAGTCTGCTCCAGCGCGATGCGCACGCCCTGAACGATGCCCTCCACCTGCTCGCTGATGGCCTCGCGGACCTCTTCGGCGGTGATGGGCCTGTTCTGGGGAATGCCGGTTACCAGATCGCGCCCCTTGACCTCCATGACCGGCTCCTCGTCCCCCAGGGGATAGGCTGAACCGATGTGGATCTTGATCTGCTCGGCCGTGGATTCGCCGATGAGCATGTTGTACTTGCGCTTGACGTGCTGCATGATCGCCTCGTCCATCTTGTCGCCGCCGATGCGGACGCTGCGGGCATAGACGATGCCGGACAGCGAGATGACCGCGATCTCGGTGGTGCCGCCGCCGATGTCCACGATCATGTTCGAGGTCGGTTCGGTTATGGGCAGGTTGGCGCCGATGGCTGCGGCCATGGGCTCCTCGATCAGGTAGACTTCGCGGGCGCCCGCCGACTGGGCCGACTCCTTGACCGCGCGCTTTTCCACCTGGGTGATGCCGGTGGGCACGCAGATCATGATCCGGGGGCGCACCAGGCGGCGCGAATTGTGGACCTTGGAAATGAAGTGCCGGAGCATGGCCTCGGTGACCTCGAAATCCGCGATGACGCCGTCCTTCATCGGACGGATGGCCACGATGTTGCCCGGCGTGCGCCCGAGCATCCTCTTGGCCTCGGCCCCCACCGCGAGCACGGTCTTGCCGCCGCGCGAATCCTTCTTCACCGCCACCACCGAGGGCTCCGAGAGCATGACGCCCTTGCCCTTGACATAGACCAGGGTGTTGGCCGTGCCGAGGTCAATGGCCAGATCGTTGGAAAACGAGCCGATAATCTTGTTGAGCAGGCTACCCACAAATACCCCCAGCTGCGATAAAAAGTCTTGCCGTGACACCCGTAGCCAGCCTGCTTTCCAATGGACGGAAAGTGCGCTAGCGTACATTTTCTGCTGATGATAGGTAGCAAATTGAACCCGCTCAGGCAATACGCTTCGGCCTGTTTGAGCATATTTTCTCAACATTTTCTAAAAAACCGTGAACCGCACCTTCGCCCTGTCCGCTTACACCCGCCGCCGCTTTGGCGAACGGGTCCTGAAAATCCCCCTGGACGCCGGCTTCTCCTGCCCCAATCGCGACGGCGCCCTGTCCCGCGCGGGCTGCCTGTTCTGCAACCCCCGGGGGTCGGGCTCGGACCTGTTGCGCTCCGGCCTCTCCCTGGCCGAACAATGGACCTTCTGGCGCGACATCCACAGGGGCAAGCACGGCGTCCGGCTCTTCACAGCCTACCTCCAGTCCTTTTCCAATACCCACGGCCCCATCGAAAAACTGGCCGCCACCCTGGACCGCATCGCCGGACTGCCCGGCCTGGCCGCCCTCTCCATCGGCACCCGGCCCGACTGCCTGGACCCCGCCAAACTCGACCTCCTGGCCGACCAGCGCCGCCGCCTCGGCCTGACCGACATCTTTCTGGAACTCGGCCTGCAATCGGCCAGCGACGCCACCCTCGCCCACATCAACCGGGGCCACACCGTGGCCGACTTCACCGCCGCCACCCAAGCCGCCGCCGATCGCGGCCTGCTCGTCGTCGCCCACGTCATGGCCGGACTGCCCACCCCCATCGACGCCACCCACCCCGAAGGCCGCGAAACCGGCGACGACCTGCTGCGCACCGTCACCCTGCTCAACACCCTGCCCATCCACGGCGTCAAATTCCACAACACCTACGTCTGCAAAAACACCCCCCTCGCCCACCAGCACGCCCAGGGCCGCTACACCCCCCTCACCCTCGCACAGTACCTCGCCCAGCTCGCCGCCGCCCTCCTGCACCTCAAGCCCACCGTCGTCGTCCACCGCCTCAACGCCAACCCCGCCACCGGCGAACTCGTCGCGCCCGACTGGGCCGGCAACATGCGCCGCCTGCACAACCAGGTCCGCGACTACCTGGAAGCAAACGACGTCTGGCAGGGCAAACGGAATGGCGCGGAAAGCGGCGTGCCGGAATGGTTTACGGCCGAATAGAAGGGAGCGGGGAAGAACGCCTCCGGCGGCCCTCCCGGGGGGCTTAAGGCCGCCGGAGGCATCTTCCTCCCCTTCCCCGCTTACAGCGCCCCGAGGATTTTCTCCATGCACGCGGCCAGCACTTCGCGCTGCTGGTCGTCCATGTCGGCGGTGATTTCTCGGGTGAGGTCGAGGTGGTGGCGGTTGTGTTCCTTGAAGAGGGCGTGTCCGGTGCCGGTCATTTCGATGACGTTGGAGCGGCGGTCGGTGGGGTGGGGCACGCGGCGCACGAGATCCTTGGCTTCCAGGCGGTCGGTCTGGATGGTCAGGGTGCCGGTGGTGACGCCCAGGCGCTCGGCGAGTTCCTTCATGCGCAGGGGGCCGTGCACGCCAAGGATTTCGAGGGTATGCATCTGGGTGGTGGTCAGGCCCTTGCCTTCGACCACGGAGGCCTCCCAGGAGGAGAGTTTTTCGTGGAATTCCACGATCAGGTGGGTGAGGTGCTGGTCATCGGTCATGACAGGAGCTCCGGGAAGGCGGTGACGGCGGCCTCGGTGGCATAGAGGGAGTAGGCGGCGAAGGCGATGACCATGACGCCGGTGGCGCGCAGGACGAGCGGTTCGATCCAGGGCCGGTCCAGGGCGCGCAGGGCGTGGGTGGTCTTGTAGATGGCCCAGACGACGCCGGACAGGGCCACGGCGGTGCCCAGGGCGTAGGCGGCGAACACGGCGGTGCCCAGCCACGGGTCGCCCGAGCGCAGGGAGTAGGAGTACATGATCGCCGCCGTGGGGCAGGGCACGATCATGTTCACGAACCCGAACACGAACAGGCCCAGCGCGGTGGTGTTCTTGAGCCGGGGCGCATGGCAGTGGGCGTGGTCATGGTCATGCGGCTCTTCGTGGTCATGACGATGGTCATGATGGTCGCAGTCATGATGGCCGCGGTCATGATGGTGGTCGTGATCGTGATCATGGCTGTGCAGCAGGGTGGGCTTGACCAGGAGGATGACGCCCAGGACCAGGAGCACGCCGAAGGTGATCAGGTCGGCCCAGAGCTCGACGCCGGGCGGCAGGCTCATGGAGATGGCCCCCAGCGTGGCCCCGATGGCCAGGCAGGCCAGGGAGGTGCCGCCGATGAAGGCGGCGGTGAGCCGGGCGACCCGGCCCGGATCGCGCGACCCGGCGGTGAACGGGGCGAGCACCAGCCAGGAGTGCCCGCAGGGATTGACGCCGTGGATCAGCCCGAGCAGCAGCGAGCCCTGGAGCGCGGTGAGAAAGAGAACGTCGTAGGACATGGATACCTCGTGTGCGTTTGATGCCCCGATCTAGCACGACATAGATTGATGATCAAGTGTTTTGATAGTCAAACAAGTTGTCACATGAAAAACCCCGTCCACAACGCGTCAAGCCGCCAAGTCATACCGTTTTTACCCGTTTTTCCGCTTATCCCCGCCGTTTTCCCCGGGCCAGAAAACCGGATGTATGCTGGTCCGATTCCCCGGCCCATTCCGGGCAAACAACCGGGGAGCGAAACCGTGAGGCAAGACAAATGCAGGTGTACGACTGTCGACTGAGGCGCGACCCTTCGGGTCGCATCACCGGAAAAACCGAAACCGTGGCGGGCAGAGCCGCCGTCTGGGAATACGCCTACGACCAGGCGGGCCGCCTGACCGGGGCGAAGCTGGATGGAAGGACAATCTGCGACATCGGCTACGACCGGGAGGGCCGCCGATCCCGAGACTACTTCCCGCACCTGGACACCCGGTACCGCGCTTTCACGTATTCGGTCATGGACAACCGGCTTCAGCGTGCGGGCAACAACGGATACACCCACGACAAGAACGGGTTCCGGTCCATCTGGAACCACGGCGGGCAGTACACGCTCTACGAATACGGCCCGGATTACCGGCTGCTGAAGGCCGAGAAGCGCGAAACCGGCGAGGTCTTCGAGTTCACCCACGACGACCAGGGGTGCCGGGCGGTCAAGTCCTGCAACGGCCGGCCCGTGGAGGCCTACCGCTGGCTCGACCTTCTGCGCCTGGGCGGCTATCACGACGGCGAATCCGGCTACCGCTTCGCCTACCGGGGCGGCGAGCGTACGCCCTACGCCATGCAGCGCGAAAACGGCGAGGCGGCATACCTCTTCTACGACCAGGTCGGCTCCCTGCGCGTGGTTGCCGACAGCGACGGCAACGTGATAAAGGAGGTCCTGTACGACCCCTTCGGCGGGATCATCGAAAACAGCAATCCCGGCCTGTGCATCCCCATCGGCTTCGCCGGAGGGTTGCACGACCGGGACCTGGGCTTCGTGCGCTTCGGCTGGAGGGACTATGACACCTTCACCAGCCGATGGACCGCGCCCGACCCGCTGGGCGACAAGGGCGGCGATCCGGATTGGTATGGGTATTGTCTGGATGATCCGGTCAATGGGGAGGACCCGTTGGGGTTGGCGGCTCGAAAGTATGCAGGAGCCGACTCCGAAGCGGGAAAATTCTTTGGCATTGGGGAAATGCAATATGACAACCGAAAACAACAATTGGAAATATTCGATGAGGACCAACTGCCGAGAAAACGTGAAAGAGCGACCTCAGGTCTACCGGGGGTATCCGACTCCACGCTAAAGGATCGGGGACCGATTCCTCCGGGAAGTTATGAAATAGCCCCCCGGGAAGTGACAAAAACCAAGTGGTACACTCCTGGCGATTGGGGAGAATACAGGGTTCCCTTGCATCCGACCCCTAATACCAATCTCCATGGGCGATCCGGCTTTTTCCTCCATGGAGGAGAAAAGGAAGGGAGCCGAGGTTGTATAGATTTGGGAACCAAGGACTCTGACATACTGCCGCTCATTCAAAAACAAAACAAAAAGATCAATCTCAAGGTCAAATAACAAAAACAGACCGGGTGCCCGAAAGGGCACCCGCTTGATACCGCCATGAACACACTCCTTAGCATTTATCCAATTATTGTATACTACTCCTTCATACTCTCAGTATACACTCTCGATTCCAGTACTGCGAACTTCGGCGTTCTTGCTGTTTTAGTAGTTCCAGTTTTGTTTATTGTTAAACGATACAAGATTGATTGTGTGACAGTTATTATTTTTATAAAGATCAGCATACTATCTTCCATACTGTTATGCTGTGCAATTTGGCTCGACCCATTCTATCCCAAAATAGAGTTTGACATCCCGACCGTGAGCAAACTCCTTTTGATCTTTTTTGGACTGTATTTCATGGTCCTGCTCATGTCGCTCCTCTTCAACAGAGCAGTATCAAAATTTGTTCATTAACATAATGGGCGGTTGCTCCTAATCAGGCCGCCGCAATCTCGACATCACCTTCACCAGCCGATGTACCGCGCCCGACCCGCCGGGCGAAGCGTACGGCGACCAGCCTCCCAGAAAACAAGAAAGGCCGGGCGAACCATTGGTTCGCCCGGCCTTGAATGTCCGTAAATCCGGCTAGATGACCTTGTTCAGCGGGTACTCGATGATGCCCTCGGCACCGTGGGCCACGAGCTGCGGGATGAGCTCGCGCACGACCTTTTCCTCGACCATGATCTCGACCGACAGCCATTTCGGGTCCTGGAGCTCGGCCACGGTGGGCGAGTTCAGGCTCGGCAGGGAGCCGTTGAGCGCCTTCAGCTTGTCCTTGGGCAGGTTCATCTTGAGGCCGACCATCTTCTCGGCCCGCAGCGCGCCCTGCAGGAGCAGGTTGATCTCCTCGATCAGCTTGCGCTTCTTCGGGTCTTCCCAGGCCTGCCTGTTGGCGATGAGCTGGGTGTTGGTCTGCATCAGCTCGGCGATGACCCGCAGGCCGTTGGCCTTGATGGTGGTGCCGGTCTCGGTGATCTCGACGATGGCGTCGCACAGCCCCTCGACCACCTTGGCCTCGGTGGTGCCCCAGGAAAAGGACACGTCCACGTTGATGTTCTGGGAGGAGAAATATTCCTTGGTGAAGCCCATCAGCTCGGTGGCGACCTTCTTGCCTTCCAGGTCCTCGGGGCGCTTGTAGGGGGAGTCGCCCTTGACGCAGAGCACCCAGCGCGCCTTGCGGTTGCTGGCCTTGGAGTAGATCAGGTCGTCCACGATGACCACGTCGGACTTGTTTTCCTTGATCCAGTCCATGCCGGTCAGGCCGACGTCGAAGGTGCCGTTCTCCACATACATGGACATTTCCTGGGCGCGGGCCAGCGAACACTTGATGCGGTCGTCGTCGATGTCCGGGAAATAGTTCCGGCTGTGCAGCTTGATCTTCCAGCCCGCCTTGGCGAACAGGTTGATGGTCGCATCCTGGAGGGAACCCTTGGGCACGCCGAGTCGGAGGAATTGTTCGGTCATTTCTTGTATACCTCTTTGGGGTCGAAGACATACGGGGAGCATTCGCGCACCTCGCCGTCCTTCAGTTCACGGAAAAAGCAGGAGCGGTAGCCCTTGTGGCAGGCCGCGCCGCCGATCTGCTCGATGAGGAGAACCAGGGTGTCGTCGTCGCAGTCGATGCGGATGGACTTCACCTTCTGCGTATGGCCCGAGGTACCGCCCTTGTGCCACAGTTCCTGACGGCTCCGGCTCCAGTAGTGGACCTCGCCCGTCTGAAGGGTTTTCTCCCATGATTCCTCGTTCATATACGCCATCATCAGCACTTCGCCGGTCTCGGCGTCCTGCGCGATGGCCGGAACGAGTCCGTTCATCTTCTCGAAATTCGGTCTGATCATTGCGGTACCTCTAATCAGATTTCATTTGTCCGGTCCGGAAATGGGCCGGGGAGCCTACATAACCAAAGCGGATTCAAAGCGCAACCCGCGAATCCCCCCGTCACGCGGCTGACGCAGGGCAAACCGCATCCCCCCCCTGTTGCACCCGTGTTTACCCCCGCGCCCATATCTGCTAGACCACGGCATCCGAAACCTTCCACAAGGAGCAACACGGACATGCCCGTTCGTACCAAGGATAATTTCATCATTTTCGGCGCGCCGCTCATCGGACAGGACGAAATCGACGAGGTCGTCGGATCGCTCAAGTCCGGCTGGCTCGGCACCGGCCCCAAGGTCGCCCGCTTCGAGAAGGACTTCGCCGCCTACGTCGGCGCGGACCACGCCGCGGCCTGCAACTCCTGCACCGCCGCCCTGCACCTCGCCCTGGTCGCCCTGAGGCTCAAGCCCGGCGACGAGGTCATCACCACCCCGCTCACCTTCTGCGCCTCGGTCAACGCCATCATCCACGCCGGGGCCACCCCGGTGCTGGCCGACGTCGACCCGGTGACCATGAACATCGACCCGGACTCCATCCGCGAAAAGATCACCCCGCGCACCAAGGCCATCCTGCCCGTCCACTTCGCGGGCCGGTCCTGCGACATGGACCCGATCATGGCCCTGGCGGACGAATACGGCCTCAAGGTCGTGGAAGACTGCGCCCACGCCATCGAGACCACCTACAAGGGCCGCCACGCCGGAACCTTCGGCGACTTCGGCTGCTTCTCCTTCTACGTCACCAAGAACGTCTGCACCGGCGAGGGCGGCATGGTCGTCGCCCGCAGCGAAGAAGACATCCGCACGGTCAAGGTCCTGGGCCTGCACGGCATGTCCGCCGACGCCTGGAAGCGGTTCTCTGACGAGGGCTACAAGCACTATGAGGTCATCCACGCCGGGTTCAAATACAACATGATGGACATCCAGGCCGCCATCGGCCTGCACCAGCTAAAACGCGTGGAGCAGAACTTCATACGCCGCTGCGAAATCTGGGACGCCTACCAGCAGGCCTTCGCCAAGCTGCCCGTGGGCAAGCCCGCGCCCGAGGAGCCCGGCACCCGCCACGCCCGGCACCTCTACACCCTGCTCCTCGACCCGGTGCCCAGCCGCATCGACCGCGACGAGTTCCTGGTGCGCATGAACCGCGAAAACATCGGCTGCGGCGTGCACTACCTCGCCATCCCCGAACACCCCTACTACCGGGACCGCTTCGGCTGGAAACTGGAAGACACGCCCCACGCCGTGGCCCTCGGCCGCCAGACCGTCAGCCTGCCCCTCTCGCCCAAACTCACGGACCAGGACGTGGCCGACGTCATCAAGGCGGTCAAGCTCTGCCTGGAGGCCTGATCGAGGGGGGATGAATGCCTCCGGCGGCTTAAGAACCTTTTGAAAAAGGTTCTTAGGCCCTGTTTACAAAATCCCATCTGTTTCGTTTGGCCCTGATTCCAACTGGCTGCGTTGTCTGGTGAAAATGATCCTCGACGTAGCTTTGGCTACGCCTTCGGCCCATTTCCACCCTCCGCCTTGCCACTTGAAATCATGGCTCAAACTCACGACGATGTCATTTTGTAAACAGAGCCTAAGAATCTCCAAAACTTCTTGGTCCGCTTCGCGGGGCGGGGTTTGAGCGTTG
>JAZHDH010000016.1:0-8104 GCA_036584335.1 Pseudodesulfovibrio sp.
TCCGATCTATTGTTGTCGCAGATCTATTTCAAAGATCATAGTCCGAGAATCTTCACCTTTTCCGAAAGGTTCCCCCTGCCCTTCCCCCGGCCGCCGGAGGCATTTTCTTCTACTTGTTGCGGTTGATGGCGAAGGGGCCGAATGCCTGGTCCACGGGCATCACTTCGAGCGAGTTGATGTTGACGTGGGCGGGCAGGGTGGTGGCCCAGTAGACGATCTCGGCGATGTCTTCGGGGCGGATCGGTTCGGTGCCCTGGTAGACGGAGTCGGCCTTGGCCTTGTCGCCCCGGAACCGGACGATGGAGAATTCGGTTTCGCACAGGCCGGGTTCGATATTGGTCACGCGCAGGCGGGTGCCGAGCAGGTCGGCGAGCAGGTTCCTGGAGAACTGGTTCACGAAGGCCTTGGTGCCGCCATAGGTGTTGCCGCCGGGGTAGGGGTAGGTCCCGGCCACGGAGCCGAGGTTGACGATGTGGCCTGCGTTGCGTTCGACCATGGCGGGCAGGAGCGCGCGCGTGATGTAGAGCAGCCCCTTGATGTTGGTGTCGACCATGGTTTCCCATTCATCGAGATCGCAGCGTTGGGCGGGCTCCACGCCCAGGGCGAGGCCCGCGTTGTTGACGAGCACGTCCACGGCGGCGAAGTCGGCGGGCAGGGCGGCCACGGCGGCCTCGCAGGCGGCGCGGTCGCGGATGTCGAAGCACAGGGTATGGACCGGGGCGGGTGCGAGGGCGGCCTGTAGTTCGGCGAGGCGGTCGGCGCGGCGGCCGGTGAGGATGAGCCGCCAGCCTTCGCGGGCATAGCGTTCGGCCATGGCCTTGCCGAATCCGGCGGTGGCCCCGGTGATGAGGACGGTCTTTTGCATGGAGTCTCTCCGGTGGTTGGTGTTGGAAGCGGAGGATGGCGTCACTTGGGAGTCGAGGGTAAGAGCATAATTCGGAGGCGTAAAGGGGGATCATAGCGCAAATTTGTGGGTCGGACAAAGTTTTTTTGACAAAAGGGGGCAAAACCGCGTTGTCCGTCGCCCGATTCGTCCGGGAAATGGACTTTTTGGTGAGCCTGGGATAAGAGGGACGTCTCCGCAAGAAAATTGCCCGTCATTTCCGGTCGTTGCAGAATCGCGGCGAATAATATTTAGCTTGAAAAATTGGCTGATTTTTACTATCTGATTGGGTACTTATGGCAAATCTCATTCTCGACGACATCTGTGTCCGGTTCGGCGGGTTGCAGGCCCTGACCGACGTTTCTTTTTCCGTCTCCGAGGGAGAGGTTGTGGGGCTGATCGGCCCCAACGGCGCGGGAAAGACCACGGTCTTCAACGTCATCACCGGGGTGTACCGGGCGTCTTCGGGCAAGGCCATGTACGACGGCGGCGCCATCACCGGGCTGCGGCCCTACCAGATTCTGGCCCTGGGCATCGCGCGCACGTTTCAGAACATCCGTCTGTTTCAGAACATGACCGCGCTGGAGAACTGCATGGTCGCCCAGCACAGCCGGTCGAAGACGGGCGTGGTCGGCGCGGTCCTGCGTTCGCCCGCCCAGCGGCGCGAGGAGCGGGCCATCCAGGATCGGGCGCAGCAGGCGCTGGACTTCATGGGGCTGGGGCGCAAGGCCGACGAGGTGGCCTGCAACCTGCCCTACGGCTACCAGCGGCGGCTGGAGATCGCCCGCGCCCTGGCCAGCGAACCGCGGACCATCCTGCTGGACGAGCCCGCCGCAGGCCTGAACCCGGCGGAGTCCAAGGAGCTGATGGAGTCCATCGGCCGGATCACGGGCCTGGGCATCAACGTGCTCATGGTCGAGCACGACATGAAGGTCGTCATGGGCATCTGCAACCGGATCATCGTTCTCGATCACGGCGTAATGATCGCGGAGGGGCTGCCCGAGGAGATACAGCGCAACCCCGAAGTGATTGAGGCATATCTGGGCCAGTAGATGAGAGGCTGGCCACAACCGTCAAAATGGAGAGAGTGTCAATGAAACGTTTACTCGTGCTGGTAGTGGCCCTGGCCATGCTGGGTCTGGTGCTCGGCGGCTGCGGCGGCAAGGAAGAGAAAAAGGCTGAACAGATCATCAAGATCGGCACCCTGTCTCCGCTGACCGGCCCCTACGCGGCCGACGGCAACGACATCCGCCAGGGCGCAGAGATCGCCGTGGAAGTTTTCAAGGCCCAGGGCGGCGTCCCGGGCTTCACCGACATCCAGGTCTTTCCCCAGGACAGCGCCTGCGATCCCAAGCAGGCCGTGGCCGCCGCCAACAAGCTGATCAACGACAAGGTCAACGCCGTTGTCGGCGCGTACTGCTCCAGCTCCACCATCCCGGCCTCCGAGACCCTGGCCGAGGAAAAGATCATCATGCTCACCCCCGCCTCCACCAGCCCGCAGGTCACCGAGCGCGGCCTGGCCTACATGTTCCGCACCTGCGGCCGCGACGACCACCAGGCCCCCGCCGCCGTCAAGTTCATGAAGGACGTGGCGGGCGTGAAGAAGATCTTCATCGTCGACGACAAGACCACCTACTCCCAGGGCCTGGCCGACGGCGTCGCCGCCGCCGCCAAGGAAGCGGGCATCGAAGTCCTGGAGCACGACCACGTCAACCAGGGCGACAAGGACTACTCCGCCGTGCTGACCAAGATCAAGGCTGCGGGTCCCGACCTGGTCTACATCTCCCTGCAGAACTCCGCCACCGGCGCGCTGATGGTCATCCAGGCCAAGCGCATGGGCATCACCGCCCTGCTCATGGGCCAGGACGCCGTGTACCATCCGCAGCTGATGGAAATCGCCAAGGCTGACGCCGAGGGCATGTTCCTGACCTTCGGCGCCATCGACAAGGACGCCCCGGCCTTCAAGGACTTCCAGGCCAAGTGGATGGAGAAGACCGGCAAGGAGCCGGGCGCCTACTCCGCCTATGCCTTCGACTCCGCCACCGCGTACCTGAACGCGGTCAAGGCCGCCGGCTCCACCGACCCGGACAAGGTCCGCGAGCAGCTGATGCAGCAGAAGTTCACCGGAGCGTCCAAGGAAATCTCCTACGACGCCAAGGGTGACTCCGGCTCCAACTACACCGTCTACCAGGTCAAGGACGGCAAGTTCGTCCCCTACTGGAACTCCCTGACCGGCCAGAAGTACTAGGTCGGCATCGCCTGCAACATCGACCGAGGCCCCGCGCGGGCGGGGCCTCGGCACTGAAAGCCTATGGAATTTTTCATCCAACAGTTGATCAACGGTATCACGCTCGGCGGGGTCTACGCGCTCATCGCCCTGGGCTACACCATGGTCTACGGCATCATCCAGCTCATCAACTTCGCCCACGGCGAGTTCTTTGCGGCGGGCGGCTACATGGGCGTGATCCTTATTTCCTACCTGGCCGCGCAGGGGCTGCACCCCTACGCCTGCCTGGCCATCTCCCTGGTGCTGACCATGGGCTACTGCGCCCTGCTGGCCATGGCCGTGGAGCAACTCGCCTACAAACCGCTGCGCCGGGCTTCGCGCCTGGCCGCGCTGCTGTCCGCGCTGGGCATGTCCATCTTCCTGCAAAACGGGCTGATGCTCACCCAGGGCGTGTACGACAAGGCCTACCCCACGGAGATCACCTCGGGCGGCCTGCACTGGGGGCTCATCTCCGTCTCCTACATGCAGATGTTCATCGTGGCCCTGACCGCCGGGCTGCTGCTGGGGCTGAACGTGCTGGTCTTCAAGACCCGCATCGGCCGGGCCATGCGCGCCACGGCCCAGGACAAGGTCATGTCCGCCCTGGTCGGCATCAATTCCAACCGGATCATCGCGACCACCTTCGCCATCGGCGCGGCCCTGGCCGCCGCCGCGGGCATCATGGTCGGGCTGTACTACGGCTCGGTCAACTACTCCATGGGCTTCGTGCCGGGCATCAAGGCGTTCGCCGCCGCCGTGCTCGGCGGCATCGGCAACATCACGGGCGCGCTCGTGGGCGGGCTGATCATCGGCATGGTCGAAATCTTCGCCGCCGGTTACATCTCCGGCGAGTACAAGGACGTCTTCTCCTTCATCATCCTCATCGGCGTGCTGTACTTCAAACCCACCGGCATCATGGGAGAGAACGTTGACGATACGCGAGTCTAAGAAACTGTGGACCGGCTGCGCCGTCGGCCTGGTCTGGTTCCTCATCCTGCTGTGGCCCATGCTCGGCATCCAGCCGGGCGGCCTGGAGTTCGCCGCCACGTTCAAGGTCTTCGGCTACGTGGCCGTGGCCGCCGTGTTCGTTCTCTTTTTCTACCAGGTGCAGGAGGCGGGCTACCTCAGCGCCGTGGGCGGGCCGATCCAGTCCGCCGCCGCGCTGGCCCGGCGTTTCTACGCGGTCACCCCGACCTGGCTGCTGCTGGGCGCGGTCCTGGCCGGGGCCATCGCCTTCCCGCTGGTCACCGGCCGTTACGCCCACGACGTGGCCATCTCGGTCATGATCTACATCTGCCTGGGCCTGGGGCTGAATATCGTGGTCGGCCTGGCCGGGCTGCTCGACCTGGGCTACATCGCCTTCTACGGCGTGGGCGCCTACACCTACGCCCTGCTCAGCCTGCACTTCGGCTTTTCCTTCTGGCTGTGCCTGCCCATCGCCGGGCTGCTGGCGGCCGTGGCGGGCTGCATCATCGGCTACCCGACCCTGCGCATGCGCGGCGACTACCTGGCCATCGTCACCCTGGGCTTCGGCGAGATCGTGCGCATCATCCTCAACAACTGGATGGAGCTGACCAACGGCCCCAACGGCATCCTCGGCATCCCCCGGCCCGAGTTGTTCGGCTTCGATTTCCGCAGCCTGTCGTCGCTCTACTACGTCATCCTCGGCATCGCGATGTTCACCGTGCTGGCGGTCTACCGGCTCAACTTCTCGCGCATCGGCCGCGCCTGGGAAGCCATCCGCGAAGACGAAACCGCCGCCGAACTGATGGGCGTGAACACCTTCCTGCTCAAGCTGCTGGCCTACGCCATGGGCGCGACCTTCGCCGGTTTCGCCGGGGCGTTCTTCGCGGCCCGGATGCGCTTCGTCGGCCCGGAATCCTTTTCCTTCCTGGAATCGGCCATGGTCCTGTCCATGGTCGTGCTCGGCGGCATGGGCTCCATCCCCGGCGTCATCCTGGGCGTGCTCGCCCTGGTCGCCCTGCCCGAGGTCTTCCGCGAGTTCGAGCTCTATCGCATGCTCGTCTTCGGCGGCGTCATGACCCTGATGATGCTCGTGCGGCCCGCCGGGATCTGGCCCGCCAAGCGCGTCGGACGCCGGTCCGAGGAAATGGAGTAGCGCGATGGATCAGACCCAGCCCATACTGGAACTCCGGAACGTGGTCTCGGCCTACGGCCGGATCAAGGCGCTCAAGGGCATCTCGCTCAAAGTCTTCCCCGGCGAGATCGTGACCATCATCGGGGCCAACGGCGCGGGCAAATCGACCACCCTGATGACCATTTGCAACATCGTCCGGGCGGCGGAGGGCGACGTCTTCTACCGGGGCGAGCGCATCAACAACCTGGGCAGCGACCTCCTGCCGCCCATGGGTCTGTGCCAGGTGCCCGAAGGCCGCCGCATCTTCCCCCGGCTCACCGTCCTGGAAAACCTCGACATGGGCGCGTTTTTCCGCACCGACACCCCCGAAATCAAACAGGACGTGGAACGCGTCTTCGAGCTCTTCCCCAAGCTGCGCGAACGGCGCAAACAGCTCGGCGGCACCCTCTCCGGCGGCGAACAGCAGATGCTGGCCATGGCCCGCGCCCTGATGAGCCGACCCAAGGTCCTGCTCCTGGACGAGCCGTCCATGGGCCTCGCCCCTCTGCTCGTGCAGCAGATCTTCGACATCGTCAAAATGATCAACGAGCAGGGCGTCACCGTCGTCCTCGTCGAGCAAAACGCCAACCTCGCCCTGCAATGCGCCAGCCGGGGCTACGTCCTCGAAACCGGCACCGTCGTCATGGAAGACGAAGCCCATAAACTCCTCGCCAACCCCGACATCAGAAAAGCGTATTTGGGCGAGTAGAGGGATGCCTCCGGCGGCCGGGGGAAGGGAAGAGGGGAACCTTTTGCAAAAGGTTCCCCTCTTCCCTTCCTCCGGACCCCCATCCCATCTTCCCTCCCAAACTCCTTGTCTCCGCTGTCGCGGGGCGGGTTGAGGGGATCGGGCGGGGAGAGCCGAAACAGGTATGGACCAGTTGATGCGAAAAGGGAAAAGAGGTTCAGCCTAACCCCCTCCCTGCCAATGTCCGAGACGCCGTAACGACAATCCTCCAAGTTCCTCCCGCCGGTCCACACGGCGTGGGCCACTGTCCGTAAAGATTCGGCCGAGGCGAAATCGTCCCGGCAGGGCGGTTTCGCCTCGGCCGAAGATTTGCGGACGCCGCCTGCCCGCCGCCCGTCAAGCCCTCCGCTCAGCGCACAATCAGCCAAGCTCCTACCCCGCGAAGCGGACCGGGATTCTTAAGGCCCTCGGCCTTAAGCCCCCCGGGAGGGCCGCCGGAGGCCTCTTCTCCCCCGCCCAAAACGAGTGCGGCGGCCGCCCTGCCGGGCGGCCGCCGCAGATCACTATCCCGGCAATTCCCGTCGGAGCGGGGTTATTTCTTGGCGTCGACGTACCAGCCGCTGGATTTGGTGAGCAGGTCCTGGACGCGGCCGACCAGGGCGTGGGGGTCGGTCAGGTAGCCTTCGAGCAGCAGGGCGGACTCGAAGAGCTGGTTGGCGGCCTGGTCGATGAACGGGTCGTTCTCGTCGCGCTGGAAGATGGTGAGCATGTTGCGGACCAGGGGGTGGTCCGGGTTCACTTCGAGCACCTTTTTGGGGATGGAGGTGTCCTTGGTGACGACGCGCATGATCTTGTCCATGGAGGAGGTGACGTTGCCGTCGGGATTGGCCAGGCAGACCGGGGACTTGGAGAGGCGCTTGGAGGCCTTGACCTCGGTGACGGCGTCGCCCAGGGCGTCCTTGATGCGGGCGAGGAGCTTGTCCAGGGTGGACTGCTGCTCTTCGTTCAGGGCTTCGGGTTTTTCGTCGGTTTCGATGTCCGGGTACTGGTCGAGCTTGGCCATGTCGGCGTGTTCGGCGCTGGTCAGGGCGCAGCCGTCGAAGTCGCGCAGGGCGTCCATGACGAACTCGTCGATGGGTTCGAGCAGGTAGAGGACTTCGATGTTCTTGCGCCGGAAGACTTCGAGGTGGGGCGAGAGGGCGAGGGCTTCGCGGCTGGGGCCGTATGCGTAGTAGATTTCCTTCTGGTTTTCCTTGGCGCGGGAGACGTAGTCGGTAAGGGAGGTCAGGCCCTTGGCGTCGTCGTGGTGGGACGAGTTGAAGCGGACCAGGGCAGCGAACTTGTCCTTGTTCAGGAAGTCCATGTATCCGGCCTTGAAGAGCAGGCCGTGGGCGCGCCAGAACTTGGCGTAGCGCTCTTCGTCGTCCTTGGCCATCTTGGCCAGGTGGTCGAGCACCTGCTTGACCAGGGTGGAGGATATCTTGCGCATGAGCAGGTTGTCCTGGAGCGTTTCGCGCGAGATGTTGAGGGGGAGGTCTTCGGTATCGACCACGCCCTTGATGAAGCCGAGGTATTCGGGGAGCAGGTCCTTGTTCTGCTTTTCGATGAGCACGCGGCGGACGTAGAGGTCCAGGCCCCGGTTTTCGCGGTTCATGCCGAAGGGGTCGTCGCCGCGCTCCGGCACGAACATCAGGGCGTTGAACTGGACGGGCGCGTCCACCGAGGTGTGCAGGGTGTCGAAGGGGTCTTCGGAATCGAAGGTGAGGAACTTGTAGAACTCGGCGTACTGTTCGGCGGTGATCTGGAACTTGGGTTCGCGCCACAGGGCGGAGATGGTGTTGACCCGCTCGCCGTCCACGAAGATGGGGAAGTTGATGAAGTTGGAGTGCTTCTTGACGATGTGCGTCAGCGCGGCCGGGTTGGCGAACTGGGCGACCATGTCCGGCTTGAGCCTGACCTCGATCCGGGTGCCGCGCGGGGTGTCCCGGGCGGCCTCGTCTTCCAGGTCCTGGAGCTTGTAGTCGGTGCGGCCGTCCGAGGTCCAGATGACGGGCGCGGCGTCCTGGTCCATGGACCGGGTGGTGACGGTGACCTCGTCGGCGACCATGTAGACGGAGTAGAAGCCGACGC
>JAZHDH010000017.1:0-95562 GCA_036584335.1 Pseudodesulfovibrio sp.
TCCGGCCTCGAATGATCCTGTCCTGATTGGCCAGGTCAAACGAGACCACACCGGAATCATCCTCCGGTATCTCGGTCTCCGTCTCGACATCCCCTCCGGAAAGACCCCGGAGCAGGGCATCAACTTCATCTTGTTCGAGGATTTTGCTCATCTGGACAAAGCCTCACTCTGTGCCGGAAATGACATGACCGCCTCCGGCGTGTGCCGAAAATTTGAATACCGTGGAAAGGTTAGCAAAAAACGGACCGCTCCACATCCGCATCATCGGCAGCCGGGTGCGTTCTCTTTAAAAACAGGTACACGGCCCCCGCCCCCAAGGCAATAGCAAGGGTGCCTTCCGCCTCCGCATTTTGTTAAAGAAAGTCTTGAGATTGTTTTGATAGTCCATGTGGAAAATTTTTTATTCAATAATTCAGGACTGTTGTAAAATCAAATTACTTGCAACCCGAACAGGATGCGGTTTGCACGACTCGGGTGCGCCAAACGGAAACAAACCAACGGCTTGCGCCGAAAAACAATTATTCCGGTTGAAGCTGCGAGAGGGAAATCAGTTGAATGGCGGAATTCCGGTTTTCACCCCACTGGCGCAGGGCGGCGAGGGTGGCCGGATAGGGGTGCCCGATGGCGATGGAATACCCCTGCTTGCGAGCCACCTTCTCTGCCATCCTGAGCTGATGGATGATGGCGCTGACATCCTTGACGTTGTCGAGGAAGATGTCGCGTTCATAGAAGGGGATGCCCACTGCTGCGGCGGTCCTGCGGCCGACGCTCCTGGCCGTGGTCAGGCTGTCGAGAAAAAACAACCCGCGTTTGTGAAACTCGGCCAGGGCCTCGGTCATGCCGGGGCCGTTTTCGGTGAAACGGGACCCCATGTGGTTGTTGACGCCGACGGCCCCGGGCACCCTGGCCAGGTTTTCGGCCACGCGCGCCCGGATCTGATCGGCGGACATGGACACGAACAAAGCGTCGTCGCCCGGGTCATAGTCGGGATAGCCCCGAGGCTCCATGGGGAAATGCACTATCAGATCGCGCTCTTTGGCCTGGATCAGTTCCACGGAATCGACGGTATGGCTCGCATGGGGCCAGACGGCCAGGGTCACCGGAAAATCCAGGTCCACCAGTCCGCGCAACACGTCCATGTCCTCGCCGATGTCGTCGATGACGATGGCGATCTTCGGCCCCGCCTTCTCTGGCCGGGGCAGGACGAAAGGTATGGTGCGCAGCAGGAGCCGGTGGGTGGGCAGGGCGGCCACGCTGACCATGGCCTCGTCCGTGCCGTTGACGCTGAGCAGCGCCTCAGGCTCCCGGGCGGTCAGCCGCTGCGCCAGCTCGGAGAGGAAGCCCCGGGTATCGGCCTGTGCGGGAATGCGCAGCACCTGGTAATGATAGCCTCGGCCATCCTTGCGGCGCAATTCCACGTCCAACAATTCAAGGTCGCCGAAGTTCAGGTTGAATCGGCGCATGGCTTCGATGATGGCCAGGTCCACCTGCCTGACCTTGTCTTCCATGGTGTTAGAAGTATCCTCCTCATATATCTTGGGCAGGGCGTTAGCCGCTGAAATGGCTGCCCGGGCCACGACCTCGGGCGGGGGGGTGTCCTCGGTGAGCAGATGCCAGCCCAAGCCGAGCAGAGAGAAAATGGCGAAGGCGAAGAAAAAAACAAGAGGACCGGGCCGATAGAGCTTCCGAAGGAAGCTCTCGGACCCGGCCGTCTCTTGCGTGTTCTCTTCCAGGGGACGTTCGTCCATGGATTCCTTGCTAATTGATTTCCTTCAACTTCGGAAGGGTTTTTACCAGTTCCAGGGCCATGCGCAGCTGGTTGTCGCGTTCCAGGCGGTCCTTGGCCTGCTCGGCGTCCAGGTCTTTTTCCTTCTTGGCCTTGTCACCGTTCTCCAGGTGACGGGTCAGGTCCTTCTCGCGCACGGTGAATCGCTCACGCATCTCCATGTCCTCGTCCTTGGGCGGGGCCACGAAGGGAATCTTGAGGTCGGGCTCGATGCCCATGGCCTGGATGGAACGGCCGCTGGGGGTGTAGTAGAGGGCTGTGGTCAGCTTGATGGCGGAGCCGTCGGCCAAGGGCACGATGGTCTGCACCGAGCCTTTGCCGAAGGAGCGCTCACCCACGATCAGGGCGCGATGGTGATCCTGCAGGGCGCCGGCCACGATCTCGGAGGCCGAGGCGGAGCCGGCGTTGATCAACACCACCAGGGGCACGGTCACCTCGTCGGGGCTGCCCGCTGCGAAGAACTCCTTGCGATTGGCCTTGTCCTTGCCTTGAATGTAGACGATGAGACCATCGCCGATGAAGGTGTCAGACACGGATACAGCCTGGCCCAGCAGTCCGCCGGGGTTGTTGCGCAGGTCGAGCACGACGCCTTTGAGTTCGTGATCCTTCTTATATTCCGCGAGTTTCTCGCGCATGTTCTTGGTGGTGGACTCATGAAACTTGGTCAGCCGCAGGTACAGGTACCCGTCCTCAAGGGACTGGGACTTGACGCTGACGATGGGGATGGTGCCCCGGACGATGGATACTTCCAGCGGTTTGTTGGAATCCTTGTGCAGGATCAGCAGCTTGACCGATGTTCCCTTCTCGCCCCGGATCAGCTTGACCGCATCCATCAGGGACATGTCCTGAGTGGATTCGCCGTCGATTTCGAGGATCAGGTCGCCGGGAAGCATGCCCGCCTTGTCGGCCGGGGTGTCCTCGATGGGAGTGACGCAGGTCAATCGACCTTGATCAAGGCTGATCTCAATGCCGATGCCGCTGAATTTGCCAGAGGTATCGACCTGCATTTCCTTGTAGTCCTCGGGGGTGAGGTAGGAGGAGTGCGGGTCGAGCTGCTCGATCATGCCCTTGATGGAATTGTCGATGAGTTCCTTGCGGGTGACGGGCTTAACGTAATAGCTCTCCACCATGTCGAGGACCTGCGAAAACCGCTTGAGAGCCTCGAAGTGGTCGTTTTTGGCGGCCAGAGTGGGTCCGGGAGCGACCGTGAGGGTAAAAAGGAGAGAAAACGTTACCAACCAGAGCGCAATACGCATGAAAGCCTCCCGTAATTCGGCGTCGATATGTTGGCCTGGTCCGCCGCCTCAGGGCAACGAAGTCAACCAGAGTTTCGGATTAATTGGTTTTTGGTGAAAACGCAATTCAAAATACAGTCCGGGTCCGTCGGCTTTGGGATAGTAGCCCACCACCCCCAGAGGCTCGTCCTTTTCCACTTCCTGGCCGTTGCGAACGCAGGTTTGGGACAAGTAGGCGTACAGGCTGTAATAATCGAATCCATGATACACGATGACCACATGCCCGAAGCCGCGCAGGGTGTCGTTGTGCACCACCTTGCCCCAGAACACGGACTGCACCCCGGCGTTCTCCGGGGTGCTGATGACCAGGCCGCGCACCGGGGGCTGCGCCGAGGGCTCGAATCCGCTGACCAGCCGCCCCCTGACCGGCCAGGGGAGCATCCGCTTGTAGAGCGCAAACCGCTTGGTTTTCTGCGACTGCAACTGGTACTTAAGCCCCTGGATGGTGGTCAGAATCTCGTTCAGTTCCGACTCGATGTCCTGCCGCTGCCGCCGAATCCTGTGCAAATTCTTGCGCAGGGCGTACTTGCTGCCGAGCAGCCGGTCCTTGTTCTTGTTGATCTCATCGAGCTGGAGTTCAGCCTCCTGCTCCAGAAGCCGTTGCCGCTCGAGGTTGCGGGCGATCCGTTCGGAGTTGATCCGGGCTTCGTCCAGCTTGCCCTTGGTGGCGTCGTAGATGTCGGCCAGCCAGTTGAAGCGGCGATCGAACATGTCCCAGCTGTCCACGCCCTGAAACCGGGCGCGTATGTTTTGCAGATGCACCGGCCACAACGTCTGCATCAGGCCGGAAAGTTCCAGGGTGATGCGCTGTTTTTCCTTCTCCAGGGCGAAGTGGTCCTGGCGCGCCCGGTGTTCGCTCTCGCGGATGTCGCGCAGCACCTGTTCCTGGGCGCCGATCCGCTTGCCCAAAGTCCTGATGTCGTCCTCGATGTCGGAAAGCTGGGTGGAGATGTGTCCGGCCTTGCGCGTCAACTCCTTGACTTTTATCTCTTTTTCGTCTGCGCGGAGGTGTTCCTTTTGCAAGGTCTCGTGCAGCACCTCGGGCGCCTCTTCGGCGTGAAGAAGAAGCGGACAGAGCAGGAGGGTCAGGAAAACGAGCAGCGTCAGTCGCATGGTTCTACATGTCGATAAAGGGTCCAAGCGGGCAACTTGCGCACAGCCCCGCCTTTTTCTTGCACCAGTCCTTGCCCACACGCACGATCAGGGCGTGGAATTCGTTGTAAAGTGCCACATCTTCGGGCAACGCGTCCATGAAAACCGCCTGGAGCCCGTGATAGTCCATATCTTCGTCCGCCAGTCCGTGGCGGCCGAGCATGCGAAAGGTATAGGCGTCGATTACAAAAACCGGGAACTCCAGGGCGTAGAGAAGAATGGCGTCCGCCGTTTCCGGCCCGATGCCGCTGATGCCCAGCACCTGCGGCCGCAAGTCGCGCAGGGTGCGATCCTTGAGCGAGAGAATGTCGAAATCCGCCTCGCGACCCAGAAAGCCGAGGAAATTGCGCAGCCGTTTGGCTTTGATATTGTAATAACCCGCCGGGCGGATCAGCTCGGCCAGTTCGCCCGGGGGCAATGCGTACATGGTCCGGGCATCCAGCACGCCGCGTGTTTTGAGGTTGCCGATGGCCTTTTCCACATTGGCCCAGTTGGTGTTCTGGGTGAGGACAGCGCCCACGGCAACCTCAAAAGGCGAATCGCCCGGCCACCAACGGCTCGGTCCCAGGGACTCGAGCAGGGTTTCGTACATGGCAAGAAGCGTGTCGGCCGTGCGCACGGGTCAGGCTCCGACGGTTTCCCAGATCAGGCAGACCCATTCGCCTTCGACGCGCCGCTTGGGCTCGCCTATGCCGAGCCGGACGTAGGCCCCGGCCACGGCGTCGGCCTGCTGGTCGGCCAGGATGCCCGAAAGCACCAGACTGCCGCCCGGCCGCACGCGGGCCGCAAGCTGCCGGGCTATCTCGATGAGCGGACCGGAAAGGATGTTGGCCACCACGATGTCGAAACAGGCCTCGGGCTCCAGGCAGTCCACAGCGCCCACGGCCAACTCCATACCCCGGGCCACGTGGTTGGCCTCCACATTCTCGCGGGCGCAAACAACGGCCTGGGGATCGATGTCCAGGCCGATGCCGGTCAGGCCGAGCTTGCACAGGCCGATGCCGAGGATGCCCGAACCGGTGCCCAGGTCGAGGAAGGCGTGACCCGCCTTGATACGCCCCTCTTTCGCCAGATCGCCGATGGTCTGGAGGCAGAGCGAGGTGGTGGGGTGGTGACCGGTTCCGAAAGCCATCTTCGGTTCGATGGTGATGCAGGTGCCGCTGCCGCATTGATCCTCCAGCCAGGGCGGAACAATGGTGAAGGTCTCGCCGCAATTGACCGGGCTGAAGAAATCCTTCCAGGCCATGGCCCAGTTTTCGGACTCGCGTTCGGAGTAGTCCACGCCGCCCTCGGGAAAGCGGACCTGGAACTCGCGGACCATCTCCATGCCGAGGGGATGGTCCTCCAGGTAGAGGGTGAAGTGGCGGGAGTCGCCCCGGGGCGTCTCTTCCCAGCCGTGGGGGACCTTGGAGGCGATGAAGACGCCCGCCTCGTCGGCGGCGGCTTCGGGAACGTCGAATTCTATCTTGAGAAGCGTGGACATGCGGGTTTTTCTCCCTGGTTGTGCATATGAGAGGGCCGGGAACCTTGGTCCCCGGCCCGATTGATCTGTTTGTCCGGCGCGTCAGAATACGCCGTCGATGAAGGACCCTTTGCCGGTATAGGCGAAACCCTGGATGGTGGTCTTCTGGTCCTGCTGCGCGGCAGCGGACTTGACCAGGGGGGATTCCACCTGTTCCACCGGCTCCGGTATGCGTTCAAGCCTCTTGCGCTCCGATTCGGACCGGAGGGACGTATACTCGCTGACAGGTTCGACGGGACTGATCTCGCTCATGGCTGAACCTCTACCGAATATGTACGCCCTTGGCCGGTCAGGGTCAAGGAAGGGGCTAGAGCCCGGCCAGGACCTCGTCAAGCACGGTCATGAAGGCCCGGATGTCGTCCTTTTCGATGGTCAGGGGCGGCACCAGGCGCAGGATGACGCCCTGGGTCAGGTTGCAAACCACCTTGTTGGCCAGCAGCCCGTTCCAGACCGCCTTGCCGTCGCAGGAGAGCTCGATGCCGAAGAGCAGGCCGAGGCCGCGGCTGCCCACGACCTTGTCCGGATGCTTGACCCGCAGCTTTTCCGCCTCTTCGGCGGCGAAGGCCCCCAGTTCGGCGGCGCGCCCGGCCATGTCCTGCGAAACCATGATGTCCACGACTTTCGCGGCCACGGCGGCCACGACCCCGCCACCCCCGAAGGTGGTGGCGTGGGAGCCGGGCTCGAACCCCCTGGCGACCTCGTCGGTGCAGAGCACCGCGCCCATGGGCAGGCCGTTGGCCAGGGCCTTGGCCGAGGTGAAGATGTCGGGCTTGACGCCGTAGTGCTGGTGCGCCCAGAATCGTCCAGTGCGGCACATGCCGGTCTGGACCTCGTCCACGATCAGCAGCAGACCGTTTTCCCTGCACAGGGCCACGATGTCGTCCACGTAGGCCTGGGGCAGGGGGCGCACGCCGCCTTCGCCCTGAACCATCTCGATCATGATCGCGGCGGTATTGGCCCCGATGGCCCCCCGCAGGGCGTTGACGTTGCCGAACGGCACGGTGACGAACCCCTCGGGCAGCGGGTTGTAGCCATCCTTGATCGGCCCGGACTGGCCCGTGGCTGTCAGGGTCGAGAGGGTGCGGCCGTGGAAGGATTTCTCCAGGGTGATGACCTCGTGCCGGTCCTCGCCCCGCACCCTGTGCATGTAGCGCCGGGCGAGTTTGATCGCGCCCTCGTTGGCCTCCGCGCCGGAATTGGCGAAGAAGATCTTGCCCGCCGCGCAGGTGGCGAGGAGCTTTTCGGCCAGGTCGAGCTGCGGCTCCTGGTAAAAGAGGTTGCTGACGTGGACCAGCTTGCGCGCCTGTTCGGCCATGACGTCGGCCAGGTCGTCCCGGCTGTGGCCCAGGCTGCACACGGCGATGCCCGCCAGAAAGTCGAGGTATTCCTCGCCGTCCAGGTCGTAGAGCCTGCACCCCTTGGCCCGGGACACGGCCAGGGGATACCGGCCGTAGGTGTGGCAGAGGAGGTTGTTTTCCCGTTCTTTTATTTTCTCGAATTTACTGCTCATGTTAGCTCTCTCTATTGTTTGCCGGTGGAGCCGAAGCCCCCCGCGCCGCGATCGGTGGTCCCCAGTTCGTCCACCGCATGGATGACGCCCTGGAAGACGGGCATGAAGACCAGCTGGGCAATGCGCTGCCCACGCCGAATTCGTCGCGTCTGGCCCGAGGTGTTGAGCAGGGAGACCTTGATCTCGCCGCGGTAGTCGGGATCGATGACGCCGACGCCCTGGCTGACCGTCAGGCCTTCCTTGGTGCCCAGCCCGCTGCGGGAGTAGATGAAACCGGCCACGCTCTCCTCGCGGATCTCGATGGCGATGCCCGCCGGGACGGCGGCCTTCTCGCCGGGGCCGATCTCCAGTTCCTCGGTGTCGATGCAGGCGCGCAGGTCGAGCCCGGCCGAATGCGCGGTGGCGTACTTGAGCCCGCCGTCCTGCCAAACCTCATGCAGGAACTTCACGTTCACGTCGATTTTTCTCATGCGTTCTCCAGCTCCGTTCAAATAATGGTTGTTTATGGTTCCTAATCCCCGGGCATGTCAAACACCAAAATGAACGAGCGCCGCTCCCCGGAAGGGTGCGGCGCTCGATGGTTGCGTCATGGCGAACGGATCAGCACAGCCCTTCCCAGCAAAGGTCCAGATGGCGCTGCTCCATGCGTCGGGTGGCCAGGGAAACGCCCACGGCCAGGGCCAGGGAGACGGGCAGGGCGACCACGTTGGGATCGACCCACTGCATCAGCCACAGCCAGGAGCCGGGCGCGGCCCCCGAAACCAGGGTGGCCATGCCGGTCAGGGACTGGCACAGGCCGATGTAGGCGGCCTCCTTCTCGTGGATGAAGAGCAGCCAGAACATGGAGAAGGCGAATCCGCCGACCATGGAGATCTTGGCTCCGGCCTTGGTCATGCCCTTCCAGTAGAGGCCGAGCACATAGATGGGCAGGAACGACGCCGCGCACAGGCCAAAGAAGAAGGCCGTGGCCCGGGCGATGACCCCGCCGGGCAGCAGCCAGGCCCAGACCAGGGTGGCGATGACCGCTATGGTCACGCCCAGCCGGTTCAGCTTCATGGCCGAGCCGCTGTTGCCGATGACCACGTGCTGCTCCAGAAAGTCGCGGGAGAGCGAGGTGCCGCCCACGTGGTACTGCGAGCTCATGGTCGACATGGCTGCGGCGAACATGGCCACCAGGAACAGGCCGGAGAACCAGCCCGGCATGACCCTGTCGATGTAGATCGGAATGATCTTGTCGAAGTTGCCGTCGGCCATGGCGATGGATATCTTTCCGAATTCCTTGTAAAAGACGACATTGGAAAGGGCGCCGGTGACAAAGGCCACGCCGGTCATGAGCAGGATGAACACGCCGCCGATGGCCACAGCCCGGTTCAGTTCCCGGTCCGAGGGCACGGTCATGAAGCGAATGGCCAGTTGCGGCTGCGCCAGAACGCCGATGCCCACGCCGTAGATGATGGTGGTGTAGATGGTCAGGCCGATGGGCGAATGCAGGTGCGGCCCCGTGGTCCAGCCGGTCATGCCGCCCTTGATCAGCTTGTCGGGCACCAGGGCGATCATGTCCGTCAGGGCCTGGTGCGCTTCGGTCACGCCGCCGAGGAGGGCGTAGGTGGTAATGATCAGGATGAGCATCATCAGCGCCATGATCGAGCCCTGGAAGGCGTCGGTGTACATGACCGCCTTGAGCCCGCCCGTGACCACATAGAGGGCGACGATGGCCGTGACGATGAGCAGCCACGCGCCATAGCTGATGGCCGGGAAGGCGACCTCGAGCATGCGGCAGATGCCGATGAGCACGGCTGCCGCATAGACCGGGATGAAGACGAAGATGACCACGCCGGAGAACTGCTGGATGAACTTGGAATGGTAGCGCCTGCCGAGGAGTTCCGGGAAGGTATGGGCGTCCAGGGCCAGCCCCATGCGCCGGGTCCGCTTGCCGAAGAAGACCATGGCCACGAAGATGCCGACGAAGATCGTCAGGAAGGTCAGCCAGAGCAGGGACATGCCGAACATGCCGGACACGCCGCCGAAACCGATGATCGCCGAGGTGGAAACAAAGGTCGCGCCGTAGGACATGGCCAGGATGAACGGGTTCATCTGGCGTCCGGCCAGCATGTAGTCCGTGGACTGGCGGGTGTTTTTCCACGCCTTGTAGCCGAGGTAGAAGACCACGGCCAGATAGAGGAGTACGCCGAGGATCTTGCCTTCCATCTACGCATCCCCCCCCGGTCCCTTGCGGCCTTTGTTGTTCCAGTTCACAATTCCGTAAATGACGCACAGCGCCGTCGCCCCCAGGCTGAGCCAGAAGGCCAGCGCTATCTCCACACTTCCAAACCCCAACATCATGTCGGCACCTTTTCCATGGTTGCGGACCCGGGGCGCCTCCGGCAGACCCGCAACGAAAAGGGCCGCCGGCTTTACGCCTGCGGCCCTTGTTGCTGTCGTGTTTTCCTTCGGAAGCTTTTACACGCACACTCCAAGACCGCAGGCGCTTCTAAAAAAGCGGAAGCCAAAAAAGAAAAAGCGGAAGCGGTTGTGGGTGGTGTTCATGCCCCGTTGAGTATTCACAATTGATCAAAATGTCAAGCGCCTCCCAGCGGAACAGGCTTCGGGAGGGCCGGAGCCGCCTGCGCCGGGTCCTGGCCCATTATCTTATAATTAAGGACATTTCGCTGGAACCATGGACGCCACTTCGGCTCCGGTGCGGAAAACGGTACAAATTTATTCTTTAAATACCGAGTGTTGAAACTTTTCTTGACAGTTTGTGGACACTTATGTTTTGTTGGCTCCCCTTTACAATAGGGGCATTCCCTGAATTGTGAAATGCCAGAGAGGCCGCTTGGGCGTCACGCCGGAAAGATGACTTTTTTGGCAACCAAACCGAAAGAGGGTACCCGTCTTGCTGTTTCAGCCCATCAACAAAAACTATCACGAGTTCTGCATCGACCGGGACAAGGACCTGTGCATCAACTGCCAGGTCTGTGTCAGGCAGTGTTCCTACCAGGCGCATTTCTGGGACGAGGCCCGACAGAAGGTCATGCACGACAACGCCAAGTGCGTCGGCTGCCATAGATGCGAGGCGCTGTGCCCCACGGCGGCCCTGAACATCCGCAAGAAGCCGTCCGACTTCCGCACCAACAGCCTGTGGCGGCCCGTTTTCCTGCAGAACATCTACAAGCAGGCGGACACCGGCGGCGTACTCCTGGCGGGCATGGGGTCCCCGGTGGACATTCCGGTCTACTGGGACCGCATGCTGCTCGACGCCAGCCAGGTGACCAACCCGTCCATCGACCCGCTGCGCGAGCCCATGGAACTCAAGACGTTCCTCGGCGCCAAGCCCAAACGGGTAAACATCGCCACCGGCAAGAATGGCAAGCCCGTGCTCAAGACCAAGCTCACGCCCCAGCTCGAACTCGATTATCCGATCATGTTCGCGGCCATGAGCTTCGGCGCGATCAATTTCAACCTGCACCGGGCCATGGCCCGCGCGGCCACCGAAACGGGCACCGCCTACAACACCGGCGAGGGCGGGTTGCACAAGTCCCTCTACAAGTACGGCAAGAACACCATCGTCCAGGTCGCTTCCGGCCGTTTCGGCGTGCACCTGGACTATCTCAAGGCCGGCGCGGCCATCGAGATCAAGGTGGGGCAGGGCGCCAAGCCCGGCATCGGCGGCCACCTGCCCGGCGAAAAGATCAACGACAAGGTTTCCGAGACCCGCATGGTGCCCATCGGCTCCGACGCCATCTCGCCCGCGCCGCACCACGACATCTATTCCATCGAGGACCTGCTCCAGCTGATCTACGCCCTGAAGGAGGCCTCGGAATACAAGGTGCCCATCTCGGTCAAGATCGCGGCGGTGCACAACGTGGCAGCTATCGCCTCGGGCATCGCCCGGGCGGGCGCGGACATCGTCACCATCGACGGCATGCGCGGCGGCACGGGCGCGGCCCCGGCCATGATCCGCGACAACGTGGGCATCCCCATCGAACTGGCCCTGGCCCAGGTGGACCAGCGGTTGCGCGACGAAGGCATCCGCAACAACGTCTCCATCGTCGCTGCGGGCGGCATCCGCTGCTCGGGCGACGTGGTCAAGGCCATCGCGCTGGGTGCGGACGCCGTGTACATCGGCACCGCCACCCTCATCGCCGTGGGCTGCACCATCTGTGGCCGCTGCTACACCGGCAAGTGCCCCTGGGGCATCGCCACCAACGACACCAAGCTGTCCAAGCGCCAGAATCCGGACATCGCGGCCAAGAAGCTGACCAACCTGATCCGGGCCTGGGGCCACGAGATCGAGGAAATGCTCGGCGGCATGGGCCTCAACTCCATCGAATCCCTGCGCGGCAACCGCGACAAGCTGCGCGGCGTGGGGCTTTCGGACACCGAACTCGACATTCTCGGCATCAAGCATGCCGGGCGCTAGGCGGAGGACGACATGAAACGAGTCTATCCGGACAAGGAATACTGTATCGGCTGCCATCTCTGCGAGCTGGCCTGCATCACCGCCCACTCCAAGTCCAAGGACCTGATCATCGCCTTCCGCGAAGAGCGGGGGAGGGACGGACTGTCCCCGTGCAAACGGGTCTTCGAGAAGGGCGACACCTGCGTGGCCATCAGCTGCCGCCATTGCGACGAGCCATCCTGCGTGGCCGCCTGCATCTCCGGCGGCCTGCACAAGGACCCGGAGACCGGGCGCACGGTCTACGACCGCGACAAATGCGTGGGCTGCTGGTCCTGCCTCATGGCCTGTCCCTACGGCGCCATCCGCAGACACCCCATCGAAAACAAGATTGTCAAGTGCGACCTGTGCGAAGGCAGACCCGAAGGCCCGGCCTGCGTGGCCGCCTGCCCGAACCAGGCCCTGAAATACGAAGAGCGGTAGGGGACAACCATGAAATACGTCATCATCGGCAACGGCATCGCCTCCATCGGAGCCATCGAGGGCATCCGCAAGGTCGACACCGAGAACCAGATCCTGATCATCGGCGCAGAAAACGCCCCGGCCTACGGCCGTCCGCTCATCTCCTACCTGCTGGCGGGCAAGATCACCCCGGACCGCCTGACGCTTCGCCCTCTGGAGTTCTACGAAAAGTCCAAGGTCGCCCTGAAGCTCGGCACCACGGTCGCGTCCATCGACACCAAGGCCAGGACGGTGACCACGGACAAGGGCGAGGCCATCGCCTACGAGAACCTGCTCGTCGCCACGGGCGGCAACCCCTTCACCCCGCCCATTCCCGGCTCCGACGGCCCGGACGTCTACAACTTCACCAACCTGGTCCATGCCCAGACCCTCATCTCCAAGGCCAAGGAGATCAAGCGGGCCGTGGTCATCGGCGGCGGACTCATCGGCCTCAAGGCGGGCGAGTCGCTGTTCGACCGGGGCGTGGACGTGACCATCCTGGAGTTGTCCCCGCGCATCCTCAGCCTCGCCTTCGACGAGAACGCGGCCTCCCTGGCCGGTGCGCGGCTCAAGGAAGTGGGCCTGAACGTGCGTTGCGGCGTGTCGGCCAAGGAGATTCAGCGCGACAAGGAGGGCAACCTCAAGGGCGTGCACCTGACCGACGGCGACTTTCTCCAGTGCGACGTGGTGGTCATCGCCATCGGCGTGGTCCCGAACTACAATCTGGCCAAAGATGCGGGCATCAAGGTCGATCGCGGCATCCAGGTGGACGAACACATGCGCGCCAGCGCGCAGGGTGTGTTCGCGGCGGGCGACGTGGCCCAGGCCAAGGACCTGCTCTTCGGCGAGGACCGCGTGATTCCCATCTGGACCAACGCCTACAACCAGGGATTCTGCGCGGGCAAGAACATGGCGGGCAAGGACACCCCCTTCACCGGGTCCCTGGCCATGAACTCCATCTCCTTCTACGGGCTGCCGACCATCTCCGTGGGCACGGTCAATCCGCCCGAGGGGGATTCCTCCTACGAGATCGCCGCATCCCTGGACGAAAAGAAGAAGAGCTACCGCAAGCTGGTGTTCCACAACGACCGGCTCGTCGGATACGTCCTGGTGGGCGACATCGACATGGCGGGCATGTATACCGCCTTCGTCAAGTTCCAGATGGAGGTTCCCGAGGAGGCCAAGAAGCAGATCCTGGCCGGTGCGCCGGACGTGCTGATGTGGCCCGACGATTTCTTCAAGGAAACCTGGAATCCCGGCGTGGTGGAACAGGATTAAGAGAGGATTAAATGAAAGCCCCTGAAAAATATTACGATTTCCAGAAGGATATCTCCGGCTGCGGCATTTTTGGAGTTATCCACAAGAAGCGCGGGTTGATCGGCGGCGACATGCCGATCGCGGCCATGACCTGCATGCACGACCGGGGCAACGGCCTGGGCGGCGGCTTCGCCGCCTACGGCATCTACCCGGACCATGCGGACCACTACTGCTTCCATCTGATGTACGACGAGGAGTCGGCCATCGAAAAGACCGAGACGTTGCTCCGCGCTTTCTTCGACCTGCACCACTTCGAGCCCATCCCGACCCGGAAGACCCTGGCCATCCCCAATCCGCCGACCTTCATCCGCTACTTCGTTTCCGTGCCACAGCGCCCGGTCGACGAGTTCGCTGAGCAGGGCGAGGAGGACTACGTGGTCTCCGTGGTCATGAAGATCAACACCAGCATCCCGGGCGCGTTCGTCGTTTCCAGCGGCAAGAATATGGGCGCGTTCAAGGGCGTCGGCTTCCCCGAGGACATCGCGGAATTCTTCCGGCTGGAGGAGTACAAGGCCTACATCTGGACCGGCCACAACCGGTTCCCGACCAACACCCCGGGCTGGTGGGGCGGGGCGCACCCGTTCACCATCCTCAACTGGTCCATCGTGCACAACGGCGAAATCTCGTCCTACGGCATCAACCGCCGCTGGTTGTGCGAGCACGACTACCTGTGCACCATGATGACCGACACCGAGGTGGTGGCCTACGAGCTGGACCTGCTCATCCGCAAGCACGGCCTGACCTGGGAAATGGCCGCCAAGTGCTTCGCGCCGCCGTTCTGGGACGAAATCGAACGCATGGACGCCGACGACCGCGAACTCTACACCACGCTGCGCGCCACCTACGGCTCCGGGCTGCTCAACGGCCCCTTCGCCATCCTGGTGGCCGACAACAACCGCCTCATGGGCCTCAACGACCGCATCAAGCTGCGGCCGTTGCTGGTTGCCGAGAAGGACGACATGATCTTCATGTCGAGCGAGGAATCGGCGGTGCGGGACGTCTGTCCCGAACTGGACAGGGTGTGGATGCCCAAGGCGGGCGAACCCGTGATCGTGGACCTGGAGGATTAGCATGGCCACCAAGCGCAAGAAGAAGAGCCTGTCCGCAGGGCGCACCTACTACAGGCAGTTCAACGAGGAAATCCGGTCGTTGGTCCGTGACGGCGTGACCGACTTCACCCTGACCGAGGTCAACGGCCAGCGCTACATCGCCACGGCTCTGGAAGGGGATCTGAGGTTCGACATCCACGGCGTGCCCGGCCAGGATCTGGCCGCGTTCATGCGCGGCCCCCACGTGCACGTCCACAACAATGCCCAGGACGGCGTGGGCAACACCATGGACGACGGCCGCATCGTCATCGAGGGCATCGCGGGCGACGTCATCGGCTATGCCATGCGCGGCGGTGAAATATTCATCGGCGGCGATGTGGGCTACCGCGTCGGAATCCATATGAAGGCCTATCTCGACCACCAGCCGAAGATCGTCATCGGCGGCAAGGCCGGGGACTTCCTCGGAGAATATATGGCCGGTGGAATTATTTTGCTCTTGGGTATGTTTTCTGGTAAGCCTGATGCGCCCGTTGCGGGACGAAGCCTCGGAACGGGAATGCACGGCGGCGTGATCTACGTCCGCGGCGAGGTTCCGGAAAACCAGATCGGACCGGGGCTGCACGCGCAGCCTGTGGACTCCGATGATCTCATGGTTATCGAAGCCCTCGTCAAGGACTACGCCAAAGAGTTGAAGCTGGACAGCAAGGCGATCATGAGCGAAAATTTTGTCAAAATCCGACCATTTTCGCATCGTCCGTACGGCAACCTGTACGTGCCCTGCTAAAAGCGGCAGCGGGTCGGCCCCCAGCGCAAGCCGCCCGGCCCGGAGCCCCCGGACCCGGTGGTTTTGGCTGTGACACGCCCGATCCGGCCAACGGCCCGGCTTCACACGATTTTGACGGGAACAACACTATACCTGTTCTGGAGGATCCATGTTCTTTGATTCCATAGCCTACGCAATGGCTCCCCCCGCCACCGGCGGCGATGCTCCCGGCGGCCTGGGCGCCATCCTCGGCGGCCCCCTGCCGATGCTCGTTCTGATGTTCGCCATCTTCTACTTCCTGCTCATTCGCCCGCAGCAAAAGAAGCAGAAACTGCACCGGGCCATGCTCGAAGCCCTCAGAAAGGGTGACAAGGTCTGGACCAACGGCGGCATCCTCGGCATCATCACCGACATCGACGGTGACAATCTCACCATCGAGATCGCCCAGGGCGTCAATGTCGTCATCAAGCGCGGTTTCGTCGCCGACAAGGACGGCAAACCCGCTGACCAAAAAAAGAAGTAGGGTTGACAGCCTGACCATCGGACTTCCATGCGGGCCGGACCACGCTTGCTGTGGCCCGGTCCGTCTTTACGTTTGAGGGGAGTCCTCCGACGGAGGCTGTAACGTGTTCGTATCATAGGGAGATTTCATGCAGAGTCTGCGTCTAAGAATCATCATCACCGTGGCCGTGCTGGCTCTGGGACTGGCGTACATGCTGCCGTCCATCCCCGGCATCCAGAATTCCGTAGGCAAGTATCTGCCCGGCAAACCGGTCAACCTCGGCCTCGATCTCAAGGGCGGCATCCACCTGACGCTCGGCGTGGACATGACCGTGGCCATGCAGAACAACCTTGCGCTGCTCGGCGAGGACCTCAAGGCCACCGCCAGGGACAAGGGCATCTTCATCCTCAAGCCCGAAGTGCTGCCCGGCAACCGGGCGGAAATGATCCTGCTCAAGAACGACCAGCGCAGCGAATTCGAGGATCTGATCAAATCCCACACGCCGTTCGCCATCGAGAACACCGAGTCCATGGACGGCGGCAAGCTGAAATACCTCGTCTCGGTATCGCCGCAGTATGTAAACGAACTGACCAAGCTGACCATGGATCAGGCCATCAAGACCATCCGCAACCGCATCGACCAGTTCGGCGTGGCCGAACCGGACATCCGCAAGCAGCAGGGCAATCGCATCCAGGTACAGCTGCCCGGCCTGCAGGACCCGGAGCGGGCCATCAAGGTCATCGGCCAGACCGCGCATCTCGAATTCAAGATGGTGGATGACGGCGCCGACGTGGAAAAGGCGGCCAAGGGCATCCTGGCTCCCGGACGCGAGCTTTCGGTGATCCTGCACAGGAACGCCGACAATTCCTACACCGAGACACCCATCGTCCTCAAGAAGGACACGGTGCTGACCGGTGAATACATCACCGACGCCAAGGTCCTCATGGATCAATGGAACTCGCCCTATGTCTCCATCACCTTCAACGCCCGGGGCGGCGCGCTCTTCGCCAACCTGACCGGCGAAAACGTGAACAAGCGCATGGCCATCGTCCTGGACGGCAAGGTTTACTCCGCGCCGGTCATCCAGGAGAAGATCAACGGCGGCCGCGCCTCGATCACCGGCCACTTCACCAAGGAAGAGGCCCGCGACCTGGCCGTGGTCCTGCGCGCCGGCTCGCTTCCCGCGCCGGTCACCATTCTGGAACAGCGGACCGTCGGCCCCTCCCTGGGCCAGGAATCCATCGACAAAGGCGTCATGTCCGCCTGCATCGGCATGGGCGTGGTCCTTGCCTTCATGCTCCTGTACTACGGTTTCGGCGGCATGGTGGCCGACGTGGTGCTCTGCCTCAACATCATGCTCATCCTTGGCGGCCTGGCGGCCTTCGGGGCCACGCTGACCCTGCCGGGCATCGCGGGCATCATCCTGACCATCGGCATGGCCGTGGACGCCAACGTCATCATCTTCGAGCGCATCCGCGAGGAACTCCGCCGGGGGTTGACTCCGCGCATGGCTCTGGATGAAGGGTACGGACGCGCCACGCTGACCATCATGGACGCCAACGTGACCACCATCATCGCGGCCGTCATCCTCTACCAGTTCGGCACCGGTCCGATCCGTGGTTTTGCCGTCACCCTGACGCTGGGCATCATCACCTCGATGTTCACGGCCATCTTCGTGTCGCGCATCCTGTTCGACCTGTACCTCAAACACCGTGCGGACAGCGCCAAGCTGAGCATCTAAGGGGAGCAACATGGGACTTCAACTCATCAAACCCGATACCAAAATCGACTTCATCGGCATCAAGAAGATCGCCTTTCTGATTTCCGGGGTGTTCATCCTGGTCGGACTCTTGTCCCTGGCCATCAACGGCGGACCCAAGTACGGCATCGACTTCGCGGGCGGCATGATTGTCCAGGTCAAGGCCGACAAGCCCATCGACGTCAGCGAGTTCAAAAAGGGTCTGGAAGGCGTCCAACTGCCCGGGCTGGTGGTCCAGACCCTGGGCCTGGAAGGGGATCATGAATACCTGATCCGCACCTCCACCTCCGACATCACCTCGCAGGAAATCCGGAACACCATCTCCGACGCCCTGAACAAGAACATGAAGGGCACGTCCTTCGAGATACAGCGGCTGGAGATGGTCGGCCCCAAGGTCGGTGCCGATCTGCGCGCCAAGGCGCTCGAGGCCATGTTCTACGCGGTGCTGCTCATCGCGGTGTACATCTCGGGCCGATTCGAGCAACGCTGGACCGTTGCGGGAATAATGGCTGCGGCCCTGGGGGGCATCATCTACGGCCTGGATCTCACGGGGCTCGACATGGGCTGGCTGATCGTCGTGGCCATGGTCGTGACCATCGGCATGTGCTGGTACCTCAAGCTCAACTACGCCCTGGGAGCCGTGGCCGCCCTGATCCATGACGTACTCATCACCATCGGCATCTTCTCCATCCTGGGCAAGGAGTTCGACCTGACCATCATCGCCGCGCTGCTGACAATCATCGGCTACTCGCTCAACGACACCATCATCGTCTTTGACCGCATCCGCGAGACCAGCCATGCCAGCAGAGGAAACGAGAGCTTCGCCTCCATCATCAACCGCTCCATCAACCAAACCCTGTCGCGCACGATCATGACCTCGCTGACCACGCTTCTGGTGGTCTTCTGCCTGTATGTACTCGGCGGCAGCGTCATCCACGACTTCGCCCTGGCCCTGCTCATCGGCATCGTCGTCGGTACCTACTCCTCCATCTTCGTGGCCAGCCCGATTCTGCTCGGATTCGGCCCGAGCGTCGGAGCCGAGAATACAATGGACTAGCCCGCATATTGCACGAACGCCCCCGAGACTCTTGTTTCGGGGGCGTTTTCACGTTTTCCGGCTCAACGTGCAGGGCTTTGAGGGCGTTGGCAGGGTTCTTTGACGCCGGTTTCGGCGATTTCAGCCTCCGTTTTCATCATTTTCCCGGATTTTGGAGGCATTACTCCTGGGAACCGCCTGTTTTTATCGCACCAACGCATGGTCTTCCAGCGGCAAAAACCCGAGTCGCCGCGAAAAAGAATCCGCGCGCCGGGCCGGGATTGCCGAATCCGCTTTACCAGCAGCCCGAGGATAGCCTGGACATGTTTGGCCTTGTCGATGTTGATCGGCCTCAGATACGCGGCCAACAGATGGTCGCCGCAGAAGACGTACAACGGCAGAAAGCAGTAATGGTCGTAGTGGCCGTGGAAAAGCCTCCCTTCCTGATCGCCGTGCACCCGGTCGGCAGTGCTGTCGAAATCCAGCACGATTTCCTCGGGAGGCGAGTCGAAGGACTCGATGGAAACATCGGCCAGCATGCCGCTCAAGGCCCACAGCGACTCTTCGCCCACACGATTCTCGAACCGGCAGAGCGTGGAGGCGCTGGCAATATCCACATCCCGTCCGATGGCCGCCCGCAAGGCTGGATAGCTTCTCAACTCGTCGTGATCATTGAGGTCTTTATATCCGAGCGCCAAGACACACACTCGCTGCTTGAGCATCGCCTCCACACAGTGCGCACAGCCCGCCTTGCGTCGGGAGTCGGTAAAACCCTTTGCGACGCGGGGCAAAAGATTGATGGCCGTGTCGACAGCGCGAAGCGGGACGCCACCTCCGTCCGAGGTGATGGCCTGACCGCTGAATTCGGCCTCGAATTTGCGTTCTTTTACCGCCGGAAAACCGATGGGTTCTGCTTTACATTTCGCCATGGCTATCACTTTGTCGGATTTCAGCATAACCATATAAAATCTATCAAAAAAACAAAGCAATTCGCCATTTGTTTGTGCAATGTCCGGGCTAGGGCCGTTTGCTACGCCATGGGATAGCCAAACGCAAGAAGGGCGTTCCGGAGAATCCGGGACGCCCCTTCGCATGCGTTGCGGGAAAGGAGGCTAGTCCAGCCCGAGGGAGGCGAGGAGATCGTCCACATCGCCCTGATTGGCGCCTTCGGAGGGACCCATGAGCTTGGACGTAGCCTGTTCCTTGGCGTTTTCCGAGAGGGAGTCGATGTCTTTTTCCGGCTCCTGCTCCCGTTGGCGGATCATCAGGCCGGTGGAGAGCATGACTTCGCGTACGATCTTTTCCACCTGGCGAATGGAGTTGATGATGATTTTGATGCGCTGGCCGGTGAGGTCCTGGAAACTCAGGGTGACCATGATGGCCGACAACTCGTGCCCCAGGGTCTGGTTGATTTTCTTGAGGTCCTGGCGGGATTTCTTGGTCACGCCGCCGGATTCGAACCCCTTGAGAATGTTGGTGATGGAAAATTGCAGTTCCTGGAGTTTCTCCACGATGTCGATGATCTCCACGGCCGCTTTCTCGGTGGTTCGCAAGACGGCGTCGAGCTGATCCGAGGTGTCGTTGAACAACTCCTCGGGAGTGAACTCGGTCTCGATGCACTGGATCTTCCGGCCGCCCTTGGCCGCCTTGACCTCCTGGTAAATTTGCTTGAGACCTTCCTGGAGATCGTCGTTGATGCGGCGGTAGAACTCGCCTTCGAGCAGTGATTTCGAGAGGTTGGCCGCGATTTCCTTTTCCACGGCCTTGGTGATGGAGTCCCTAAGGCTGATGACGAGCTGCTCGGACATCTGCTCCATCATTTGACGGACGAGTTCTTCGTTGCCGGACATTCGATACTCCTGAGGCTGCTACATTTTGGCGTTTCTGATCTGTTCGCGCTGTTCCCGGAAGACGAACTGGACGATGGCCTCCATGTCGGCGGCGCGGGTATCCACGAACTCGAAGCGATAAAGGCGGGTGTCCTCGTCGAAGCCCACCACGCGGCCCTTGCTGCCGGCCATTCGGACCGGGGCGTAGCTGAGTTGGATGACGGCCTCGAGCGGCGTGCCGGTGGCGTGCCGCTCCGGGGATCTGAATTTGATGCCTGCTGCGGAAATTTCCATTATCTCTATCGGAATAGGGAAGTCGGAGCGAATGTGGTCCTGGCTGAGCAGGCCGAGCACACGGTCCAGCTTGCGGTCCATTTCGGCCAGGAACGCGGTCAGGTCTTCGGGCAGCTTGCTGTTGTGGAACAAGGCGTCGGATGCGGAGACCGCATCCACGGCGTCTCCGGTGAAGATGGGCGTGGACTCGATGGAGTGCATGACGCGGACATGTCCCTTCAACCTGACGGAAACACGCGAGAAAGTTCTTTTTTCTTCACTCATGACCTCTCCTGGCGGTTATTGGCGGCCATCCTCCGTGTCCAGGGTCATGGCCTTGACCGGGCAGACGCGGGTGCACATGCCGCAGGCGGAACACTTGTCCACATCGAAGATGACGGTCTGGTCGCTCTTTTCCAGGGACAGCGCGCCGGTGGGGCACATGGCCGTGCACAGGCCGCAGTGGGTGCAGGATTCCTCGTTGCGGAAAATCTTGTGCGCCACCGGGGTGATGCGGATGCCGTTTTCCTTGAGGTAGCCGATCCCCTTGTGGAAATCCTCTTCCAGCCCGGAGACCTCCAGGGTCATGGCGCCTTCATGGCGGGGGCTGATGTCCGCCTTGAGGATGTTGAAGCTCAGGTCGAACAGCCGGGTCAGGTTACAGACCACGGGACGCCCCGAAACCTCGGGAGGGAACGAGAGATAGACGATTTTTCTGAAACCCTTGACGACTTCTTTCATGATTAACCTGTCCGTTACCTATGGCACGACGGAACCGGCAGCACAAGCACCCGGTCCGGTTACTTCATTTTTTCCAGAGCGCGCCGGGCCTGGGTGGCCTGGGGCGAATCGGGGAATTTCTTGACGACCTCGCCAAAGCGCATCTTGGCCAGTTCCGGCTTGCCCAGGCGTTCCCAGGAATAGGCCGACATGAGCAGGGCACCGATATATTTGGAACTCTTGGAATATTTGTCGATGACGTCCTCGTAGAGGATCACGGCCCGGGCGTAGTCCTGAAGCTTGTAGTAGCACTGGCCCTGCCAGAACACGGCGCTGGGCACGTAGGCGTGCTGCTTGAAGGTGTCCGTGAACTCCGCCCAATAGGAGCGGGCCTTCTCGAATTCGCCTTCCTTGTACAGGGCGTAGGCCTTGTCATACAGGGCCTTGGCCGCGTCGCCGGGCTGGGCCGGGGCGTCGGCGGGTTCGGCGGAAACGTCTTCGGCCTTGGCCGGGGAACCCACGGTCACGGTGGAGACGCCGCCCTCGGGGGCTGCGACGAAGGGTGCCGCTCCGGTGGCCGTACCGCGGTCGGCGCGCAGCTTGCCCAGGTCCACCTGGAGCTGGTTTTCCAGGATGAATTCGATCTCCTGAATCTGCTCATGCAGCCCGGCCATGGTCATGGTGGCGTTGTCCTCGCCAACCTGGCGGTCCAGCCGCATGTTCAGGGTTTCCAGCTCGCCCCGGAGCCTGGCGAAGTCCGCTCGCAGGGACTGGAGTTCGGCCCAGGTGTCGGCGGTCTTTTCGCGGACCGGTGACTGGGATTTTTCGATCTCCTGGCGGAGCAGGCGCTTGGATTCGGCCAGTTCAGCTTCGAGCTGCTGGATGCGGCTCACGTCCTGCTGCCGTTCGATCTGCAATGTCTCCATGTCGGTCTTGGTGACGCAGCCCGACGCCGCGAGAAGCAGGCAGGCGATGAGCAGCAGGGGAAAATATTTAATCATTTCGGTTATCCTCGTTTTGTCCCACGTTTCCTTCCGATGAAAAGATACGCCAGAGATCCGAAAATGGGAATAAAAATACAAAGTTGCATCCAGCCCACCTTTTCGCTGGGCATCTCGAAGTCCCGCTTCCAGGCGTCAAGAATGGTCCAGGCGCTGAAGGAGAAGCAAACGGCCAGGGCGGCGGCCGCGATGGCCCACTGGACCGGGGTGACGGCGGAGAAGTCAGGAAACATGGAGGCTCCCGGCTACGACGGATTGGCCGCGTCGTTTTTTTTGCGGTTGATGAACATGGACAGGAGAATGCAGCCCGCGCCCGCAGTCAGGGCGATGTCCGCCACGTTGAAGGCGGGCCAGTGGTAGTCTCCCGCATAGAAGTCCAGGAAATCCACGACAACGCCGAGGCGCACGCGGTCGAGGAGGTTGCCCACGGCGCCGCCCGCGATCAACCCCAGGCCGTGGATCAGCCAGCGGTCGGACGTGTCGGCGGTCCTGAGCATGTAGCCGATGACGCCCAGGGCGAACAGGCCGACGACGATGAACAGCGGCCGCTGCCATGCGATGTGGTCGCTGTCCAGGAAGCCCCAGGCCGCGCCCCGGTTGAGGACGTGGACCAGGTTGAAGAATCCCGGGATGACGGGATGGCCGGTCCAGACGTCCATGGCCGAGGAGACCCAGGCCTTGGTGGCCTGGTCCAGGGCGACCGTGATTCCGGCCCAGAGGGATGCGCTTCCGAATCGGTCCATGCGGTTATTCCTGGCTCAGGCCCTGGAGCACGGCCGTACAGCGCGGGCAGGCGTCAGGAAAGGCCGGGTCGGCGCCCAGGTCCTCGCCGATGCGCCAGCAGCGCTCGCATTTCACGCCCGGGGCGGGCTCCACGCCGACCAGGATGTCGGCCATGTCCTCGCCGTGGAGGGCGTCGGAGGGTGCATCGGCCACGTCGGCCAGGGCCACGGCCGAGACGATGAAGAACTCGCGCGCGTCCAGGTCGTCCGAGGCGATCATCTCGCGGATTTCCTCGGGAGCATAAATCGTGACCTTGGCGTCCAGGGATTTGCCGATGACGCCGTCCTTGCGCTGGGGCTCGATGGCCTTGTTCACGTCCGCGCGTACGGCGGCCAGGGTTTCCCAGCGGGAGCGCTCCTCGCCGGAAAGGCCGGTGTCGTCCGGGGCGAAGCGCAGGGCAAAGACCGTGCCGGCCTGCTTCAAATCGGTCCTGATCGCTTCGGGCAGGTTCTGGAACGCCTCTTCGGCGGTGAAGGACAGGATCGGAGCCATGTCCTGGAGCAGCAGGAGCAAGGTCTGCCAGAGCACGGTCTGGGCAGAGCGGCGTTTGAGGCCGTCCTTTTCCTCCACGTAGAGGCGGTCCTTGATGATGTCGAGATAGAACGAGGACAGGTCGACCACGCACAGGTTGTGCAGGGTGTGGTAGACCTTGTGGAACTCGAAGCCTCGGTACGCCTTCTGGATGGCGGCGTGATGACGCGCGACCATGTCCAGGGCGTAGCGGTCCAGCGGCACCATGTCGGCCACGGCCACCCGGTCCGCCGGGTCAAAATCGTTGAGGTTGGAGAGCAGGTAGCGGCAGGTGTTGCGGATGCGGCGGTAGGCGTCCACGAGCCGGTTCAGCGTCTCGTCCGAGATGCGGATGTCCTCCTGGTAATTGGAGGCCGAAACCCACAGCCGCAGGATTTCCGCGCCGAACTTGTCGATGATCTCCTGGGGCGCGATGACGTTGCCGATGGATTTCGACATTTTGCGGCCCTCGGCGTCCACCACGTAGCCGTGGGTGAGCACGGTCTTGTAGGGCGGCACGTCGCGTGTGCCCACGGAGGCGAGCAGGGAGGAGTGGAACCAGCCGCGATGCTGGTCCGAGCCTTCCAGGTAGAGGTCGGCCGGGAACCGGGTTTCGGGCCGCTGCTCGACCACGGCGGCGAAGCTGGTGCCGGAGTCGAACCAGACGTCCAGGATGTCGGTCTCGCGCTTCCAGTGCCTGCCGCCGCACTTGGGGCAGGTCAGCCCTTCGGGCACCAGCTCCTCGATGGGCGCTTCGAACCAATAGTCGCAGCCGGTCGGGTGCTTGGCGTACTTGTCGCAGATGTCGTAGACCCACTGCGCGTCGAACCACGTTTCGTCACAGTCCTGGCAGATGAGGGCGGAGATGGGCACGCCCCAGTTGCGCTGGCGGGAGATGCACCAGTCGGGCCGGTTGGCTATCATGTTGTGGATGCGCTCCTGGCCCCAGGCCGGAACCCACTGCACGTCGTCGCGGATGGCCTTGAGCGCGCGCTTGCGCAGGTCGTTCTCGTCCATGCCGATGAACCATTGTGTGGTGGCGCGGAAGATGACCGGCTGCTTGCAGCGCCAGCAGTGCGGATAGGAGTGGGTGATTTTTTCCCTGGCCAGCAGGTTGCCCAGTTCGGCCAGTTTTTCGATGACCTTGGGGTTGGCCTCCCAGACGTTCATCCCGGCGAAGAATTCGACTTCCTGGGTGAATACGCCCTTGTCGTTCATGGGCGAAAGGATTTCCAGACCGTATCTGAGGCCGGTTTCGAAGTCCTCGCGGCCGTGGCCGGGGGCGGTGTGCACGCAGCCGGCGCCGGTGTCCAGGGTGACGTAGTCGGCCAGGACCACCAGGGACTCGCGGTCGTAGATGGGGTGCTTGGCCTTGAGGTTCTCCAGGACCGCGCCCCGGAACGTGGCCAGAACCTTGGGCTCTTCCCAGCCGAACTTTTTGGCGCAGGAGCCCAGCAGGGCCTCGGCCAGGATGTGGTACGCGCCGCCCGCCTCGACCAGCACGTAGTCGAAGTCCGGGTGCACGGCCACGCCCATGTTGTCCGGGATGGTCCACGGCGTGGTCGTCCAGATGACGATATAGAGCCTGGACACGTCCACATCGGCGATCTTCTTGAAATTTTCGTCCGGCAACGGGAAACGGACGTAGATGGATGGGGAGGTATGGTCCTCGTATTCCACCTCGGCCTCGGCCAGGGCGGTGTGGCAGTCGCAGCACCAGTAGATGGGCTTCTTGCCCCGGACCACGCCTCCGCGCTCCATGAACCGGCCCAGTTCGCGGGCCGTGGCCGCCTCGTATTCCGGCTTCATGGTCATGTACGGGTCTTCCCAGGTGCCGAGCACGCCGAGGCGCTTGAACTCCTTGCGCTGCACGTCCAGCCACTTGGCGGCGTAGGAGCGGCAGACCTTGCGGATGGTCAGGGTGTCGAGTTCCTTGTTTTTCTCCTTGAGCTCCTGCTCGACCTTGTGCTCGATGGGCAGGCCGTGGCAGTCCCAGCCGGGCACGTACTGCGCCTGCTGGCCCTGCATGTTGCGCGACTTGACCACGATGTCCTTGAGGACCTTGTTCAGGGCGGTGCCCATGTGGATGTGGCCGTTGGCGTAGGGGGGACCGTCGTGCAGCACGTAGGTGTCGTCCGCATCGCCAGCGGCGACCATGGCGTCGTAGGCCTTGTTGTCTTCCCAGAACTTCAGCATCTCGGGCTCGCGCTGCCGGAGATTGGCTTTCATGGGGAATTGGGTCTGGGGCAGAAGCAGGGTTTTCTTGTAGTCGCTCATGGTACTTGCAGTCCTCCGACGGCGATATATTTCACTAATGGATGCCTGTCGCTCAAATGAGTCGGGGTAGAGTGGTACAACATGGGCCGGAAGTCAAGCGCGGGTGCGGCTTTACGGCCCGAAGCCCGGACGGTTGCACATGCTTGTGCAGGGGCGTGGGCCGGGTGTATGAACCGGGCCTTCGCCATGACAATCCATGCCTCGGGAGGGGATATATGGGAATTCACCAACAGCAGCGCGAACAGGAAGAGGAGCGGGCCGGGATGATCAAGAAATCATCCTGCATCGTCCTGGTGGTCATGGCGCTGCTCGTCGGCGCTTTCATAGGCAACACCGTGACCATGCTCTACATGGGACAACGCCAGGAGAGCGCTCCGGCTGCCGCGACCGCCACGTCCGCTCCGGTCCCGGCCCCGGCGGCGGACCAGGAGGCCTTGGCCCGGCTTGAACAGGCTGCGGCCGACAACCCGGCCAGTGCGGACGTCTGGGTCAACCTCGGCAATTTCTGCTTCGACAACGGGTTGCCGGAAAAGGCCGTCCGGGCCTACGAGCATGCCCTGGAACTCTCGCCCATGCGTGCGGACGTCTGGTCCGACCTGGGCGTCATGTATCGCCAGGCCACGCAGTTTCACAAGGCCATCAACGCCTTCGAGCAGGCGGCCCGGATCGATACCCTGCATACCATCTCGCGCTACAACATGGGCATAGTCTACTACTACGACTTGAACGACCGCGACAGCGCGCTCCGGGTCTGGAAGGGGCTGCTGGCGGAGAATCCCGACGCCAAGACGCCGGATGGACGCCCCCTGGCGGACATGATCCGCGATGTGGAAAAATAGATTTCGGAAAGAGCAGAAGGCAACGGGGAAGAGCGGCGCGCTCTTCCCCGTTTCGTTTTCATTTCGCCGGTCTAGATGCCGCCGCCGTCCGTGAAGGACTGCTGCATGGCCCGGGATTGGACGATGCGCGCTCCGGCCGGGACGTCGCCGGTGATCCAGACGTTGCCGCCGACGACCGCGCCCTTGCCGATGGTCACGCGTCCGAGGATGGTCGCGCCCGCGTAGACGATGACGCCGTCTTCGACCACCGGGTGGCGGGGCAGGCCCTTGATCAGCCGCTCGTCGTCCCCTTTGGGGAAGCTCTTGGCCCCCAGGGTGACGCCCTGGTAGATGCGCACGTTGTTGCCGATGATGCAGGTCTCGCCGATGACCGTGCCCGTGCCGTGGTCCATGAAGAAGCTTTCGCCGATGGTCGCGCCGGGGTGGATGTCGATGCCCGTGTCCGAATGGGCCATCTCGCCGATGATGCGCGGGATGATGTCCACGTCGAGCTTGTAGAGTTCGTGGGCGATGCGGTGGTTGGTCAGGGCGCGCACCGAAGGGTAGCAGAAGATGGTCTCGCCGTGGCTCTTGGCCGCCGGATCGCCGTCGTAGGCGGCCTCCACGTCCTTGAGCAGCAGCCGACGGATGGCGGGCAGCCGGGTGATGAAGGTCCTGGCCACGTCGCGGGCGCGGTCGGCGCATTCCTGGCATTTTCCTCCGGATTCCATCTCGCAGATGAAGCAGTAGCCCCGATTGATCTGGTCGGACAGCTGGCGCGTCACCCGGTCCAGGGTGGACCCGATGTAATAGGGCATGGTGTCCGGCGTGATCTCGGATGGGCCGAAATAGCCGGGAAAGAGCACGCAGCGCAGCGATTCCACGATCTCGGAGAGGGTCTCCACGGACGGCATGGGCATGTCGTCCGAGTAGCGGTGCGAGGCCGGGCCGCTGTCGCCGGATTCGACCAGCAGGGCGACGACGTCGGCCAGTGTGTAGTCCTTTTCGGTCATGGCAGTTCCTCTTCGAAGAGCGGGGTGCTCAGATAGCGTTCGCCGGTGTCGCAGACGATGAAGACGATCATCTTTCCCGCGTTCTCTTCGCGGCGGGCAAGCTGGATCGCGGCTGCGCAGTTGGCCCCGGACGAGATGCCGCAGAGGATGCCCTCGCGTCGGATCAGCGCTCTGGCCGTGCGCACGGCGTCTTCGTTGGAGACGGTGATGATCTCGTCGATGATCCCGGTGTTCAGCACGTCCGGGATGAAGCCCGCGCCGATGCCCTGGATGGCGTGGGGGCCTGGCGCGCCGCCGGAGAGAACCGGGGAGGCGGCGGGCTCCACGGCCACGGCCCGCAGGCCGGGCTTGCGCGCCTTGAGCGCCTCGGCGGTGCCGGTGATGGTGCCGCCGGTGCCCACGCCCGCCACGAGGATGTCGATTCCGCCATCCGTGTCGGCCCAGATTTCCTCGGCGGTGGTGGCCCGGTGGGCGGCCGGGTTGTCCGGGTTGCCGAACTGCATGGGCATGAACCCCTTGTCCAGTTTTTTCAGTATTTCCTGGGCCTTGGCGATGGCTCCCTTCATGCCCTGCTGGGCTGGGGTCAGCACCAGCTCCGCGCCGAATCCTTTGAGCAGCTTGCGCCGCTCCATGCTCATGTTTTCGGGCATGGTCAGGATCAGGCGCAGCCCCTTGACCGCGCAGACGAAGGCCAGGCCGATGCCGGTGTTGCCGCTGGTCGGCTCCACCAGGACCGTGTTCCGGTCGATGCGGCCGTCGGCCATGGCGGACTCGATCATGCTCTTGGCGATGCGGTCCTTGACCGAGGCGCAAGGGTTGTTGAATTCGAGCTTGGCCACCAGGGTGGCGTTCAGGCCCTCGGAGAGCCGGTTCAGGCGGACCATCGGAGTCCGGCCGACCAGTTCGGTCATGTCGTTGACGATAGGCATGGGATGCTCCGTCAGGGGTTCACGGCGCGTCCGTATTATCCATGGGAATACGAGGCGCGCAGGGTTGCGATGATGCCCGGCAGCAGGGCCAGGACCTGTTCCACGTCCTGCGGGCCGTTGAAGCGGCCCAGGCTGAATCGGATGGAGCCATGGGCGAAGCGCAGGGGCGTTTCCATGGCGGTGAGCACGTGTGATGGCTTGGCGTGGCTGGAGCAGCAGGCCGAACCGGAGCTGGCGCAGATGCCGTGGCGGTCCAGTTCGCGCAGGATGTCGGCGGCCGATACCGAACCGAAGGAAAGATAGGTGGTGTTGGGCAGCCGCTCCCCGGGGTCGCCGTTGACAATGGTATCCGGCACGGCCTCGAGCAGTCCGCTCTCCAGCCGGTCGCGGAGCTGCGAGAGACACGCGCCTTCCTCCGCCATTCTCTCCATGGCCAGTTCACACGCTTTGCCCAGTCCGACGATGGCGGCGGTGTTTTCGGTTCCGGCGCGGCGGCCGCTTTCCTGGCCTCCGCCGATGATCAGGGGCGCAAAGGGCGTTCCCCGGCGGACGAAGAGCGCGCCGATGCCCTTGGGGGCGTGCAGTTTGTGGCCGGAGAGCGAGAGCATGTCCACCGGCGCCGCAGCCAAGTCGATGGGCAGCTTGCCCACGGCCTGCACGGCGTCGGTGTGGAAGAGCACGCCCCTTTCCCGGGCCGTGGCGGCCATCTCGGCGATGGGGTGGACGTTGCCGGTCTCGTTGTTGGCCCACATCACCGAGACCACGGCCGTGTCGTCGCGCAGGGCTTTCCCCAGCGCACGCGGGTCCAGCCGCCCCTGCCGGTCCACGGCCAGATAGGTGACCGGGCATCCTTCGCGCGCTTCCAGGTGGGTGCAGAGCTTGAGTACGGCCGGGTGTTCCACGGCCGTGGTGACGATATGCCGTTTGCCGGGGCAGGCGGCCAGGGCGGCGCGGATGGCGGCATTGTCGGATTCGGAGCCGCAGGAGGTGAAGATGATCTCGTCTGGTCCGCAGCCGAGCAGGGTGGCCACCTGCGTCCGTGCGCGATCCAGATCGGCCTTCACCCGGGCACCGAAGCCGTAGGACGAGGACGGGTTGCCGTAGCGTTCGGTGAAGTAGGGGATCATGGCCTCGAAAACGGCCGGGTCAAGGCGGGTGGTGGCGTTGGTGTCCAGATAAATGGTTTGCATCGAGTCCTGCCAGGTTGCATCCGTTGTCGAGGCGAAGCCGTCAATGATCGATTGAACCCAATTGGGGTCCAACCGTATCAGTAAGTACGGGAGGACCGGCTGTAAACCCGGAAAACAGAAAAACGGTCGAAGGCGGGATGTTACAGGGAGAGCACGCCGGAGATTGCGGAAGCCTTGTGATAGACGCCCATGACATCGTGGGACGAACACATGTGGGACTCGAAGGTCACGGCGACGTATTTTCCGTTTTTCGAGGGCCGGGTGGTCATGGCTTCGTGCACGAACAGGGCGGAGAATTCTTCAATCTTTTCGGCGGGCACTATGAATTTGAAGAGATAGGGACACGGCCACTGGTGGTGGTCGTCCAGCATCTGTGAAAACTGTTTGTGGCGTTCGTCCATGGCCGCGCCTCCGTTTGCGTGGTGGCTGGGCAGTAGCTTGCCGCTCCCGCTTTTGTCAAATGGCGGCGCAACGGGGATCGGCCGGGATAATTATAATTGTGCGGGTGCCCATTTCTCCTAGTGTGATATGGACAGTATTTACCGGCAATTCCGCAAAACGACAACCCATCGCCGAGACCATGAAAATAGACGTCCTCGCCGTTGACGACGAGCGGATCAATCTCAAGCTCATTGAGGGCATTCTCAAGGACCAGGACCTGAACCTGGTCCTGGCTTCCAATGGGGCGGAAGCGTTGCGGGAGATCGGTCGGCACGACTTCGCCGTGGCCCTGCTCGATATCATGATGCCCGACATGGACGGATTCGAGCTGGCTGAGAAATTGCGGGACACCAAACATGCCTGCGTGATGCCGATCATTTTCATTACGGCCATCAGCAAGGAGCAGCGCCACGTTTTTCGTGGTTACGAGCTGGGGGCCGTGGATTACCTCTTCAAGCCGGTGGAGCCAGAAATCCTGCGCGGCAAGGTGGCGGTTTTCGCCGACCTGCACCGGCACAAGCGCACCCTGGAGGAAACCAAACAGCGGCTGGAGTCCACCGTGTGCGAACTGGAGGAGTCCCGGCTTGCCCTGGAGAAGTCCGAGCAGCGCTACCGCATGGTGGCGGACTACAATTACGACTGGGAGAGCTGGATCGCCCCGGATGGCGTTTTTATCTATGTTTCGCCATCCTGCGAACGCATCAGCGGCTATCCGCCCGCCCGGTTTTTGCAGAATCCCGATTTTCTGAGCCGGATCATCCATCACGACGATCTTCCCGGCTGGCAGAACTACATGGAGTCCTCCTCCTCGGGCGAAGAAGGATTGAGCTTCCGCATCTACCACAGCGATGCCCGCATCCGGTGGATCAATATGGTCAAGAACGCCATTGCCGGAGAGGACGGCCGGGATTTGGGCGTGCGCATGAGCATGCGCGACATCACCGGCAGCAAGCGCATGGAGGAGCAGTTCAAGCACAGCCAGTTGCACGATCCGTTGACCGGATTGCCCAACCGTGGTCTGTTCCTTGACCGGGTGGGCAGGGCCATCGATCATTCATCGCGATCGGGGAATTATTTTGCAGTGTTGTTCATCAATATCGATCGGTTTCAGATGATCAACGACCACTATGGACATTCCACCGGCGACAAGGTCCTGGTGCGCATCGGCACGCACTTGGGCCAGGTTGTCCGGAGTGTGGATACCCTGGCCCGGTTCGGCGGGGACGAGTTCGTCATCCTCATTGAGGATCTGCCGCGCAAGGCGGATGTCCGGGACGCGGTCCGGCGCATCCAGGCCGCATTCGACGCCCCGCTCGATGTGGACGGCGGCAGCTTCGCCATCTCCGCCAGCATGGGCGTTCAGATATCCCGCAATCAGGAGGTGAATCGCGAGGACCTTGTCCACAACGCCCAACTGGCCATGTTCAAGGCCAAGTCGGCTGGCAAGAGCCGATATCGCGAGTATTCGCCCCGGATGCGCGAAGGCGTGGTCAACGTCCTGGCCGTGGAGAACGACCTCAAGCGGGCGCTCCAGGCCGACGAGTTCGAGCCGTATTTCCAGCCCATAGTCAATCTGGCGGACGGCACGCTTTACGGATTCGAGGCGCTGGCGCGTTGGCATCACCCGGAGCGGGGGCTGGTCGGCCCCGGCGAGTTCATCCCCGTGGCCGAGGAAACCGGGCTCATCGTCCAGCTCGGCGTTCAGGTGCTGCGCAAGGCCTGCGCCACGTTCCATCGCTGGCGCTGCAGCATCGGGTGCGCGGACCTGTTGACGCTGGCCGTCAACATCTCCGCAAAGCAGTTCGCCGAGCCCGGCCTGGTCCACGACGTGAAGACGATCATCGAGGAAGCCGCGTTGCCGCCGGGTCGGCTCAAGCTGGAGATAACGGAAACCGTGGTCATGCTCGACGCCATGAAGTCCACTGGTCGGCTCAATGCACTGAAGGCGCTCGGCATTCGGTTGGCCATCGACGACTTCGGCACCGGATACTCCTCCATGAGCTATCTGCAGAAGTTTCCGGTCGATCAGCTGAAGATTGACCTCAGCTTCGTGCGGCACATGGAGAAGGCCCCGGAGAACATCGAGATCATCCGGGCCATCGTCAACATGGCGCACAGTCTGCGCCTGCATGTGGTGGCCGAGGGCATCGAGACGGAACGGCAGCGCGACTTGCTTTATTCCTTGCAATGCGACTACGGTCAGGGCTATCTGTATTCCAAGCCTGTATCCGCCGAGGAGGCGGAGAACCTGTTGAAGGAATTCATGAAACCCTGAGTTTCCGACTCAAGGAGATGTCCGCACGATGAATCTGAGCGCACCGCAACTCATCACCTGGATCGTGGGTGTCATTATCGGCATATTGGGTATCTGCATCCATCTGGACGTCATGTCCGTGCCCGCCCTGGAAGACTTGGTCCGTCCCTTCTGGCTGGTTTCCACCGGATTCGTGATCCTGGCCGTTTCCAATCTTTTCAAGGGACTCTGATCGATATTCCGGGTCGGCTCCGTCATCGAGGCGAGCATTTCGAGAAGGGGGGGGGGCCGACGCTCCCCCCTTGTTGTGTTCCATGCCCATATGGGGTATCCATGAGCAGGGAGCATTGTCGCCAGCGGCGGCCGGTTGCGAATCAAATCCGGAGGGTTGAAGCCATGGCCGATTTGAAGCGGTGGAGCCGGAATGAAATAGGGCGTATGCGCCGGGACATGGACCGGCTCTTCGACGAACTGTGCGCTGATTTCGATCTTCCCATCCTGATGTGCCGGATGGCCGGCGACCTGGAGATCTGCGACGGGGGGGACGTCCTGGTGGCCCGGCTGGAACTGGGAACCTTGAATCCGGATTCCGTCCGGGTTTCGGTGGAGGACCGCCGCCTGATCATCCGGGCGGACAGCACCCTGGCGGCCAGCGGGCGTCGTGAGTCCCGCGCCTTCCATAAGGAAATCAGGCTTCCCTGTCGTATAGACTCCGAAGGCGTGAAGGTCGGCTTCGCCGACGGCGTCCTCGAGATCCTCCTGCCCAAAAGCAACCGCCGGTTCGGCGCGTTGGTCACGATCGTCAAGCGATAAGCACGGAGACACCGCCATGCCCAGCAAGAAATTCCTCGCCCCGTTGTCCCCGGACAGGCTCAAGTGGTCGCCGGACTTGAAGAAACTCCCTTTCACCACCACCGACGACCTGGAGCCCCAGACGGAGATCATCGGCCAGCGGCGTGGTGTCGAAGCCTTCCGCTTCGGCATGGGCATGGTCAAGAAGGGGTACAACATCTTCGTTACCGGCGAGCCCGGCACCGGTCGGCTTTCCACCGTGCGCAAGCTCCTGCACGAATTGGTGGACGGCGTCGGCACACCGGACGACGTCTGCTACGTGAATAACTTCAAGCAGCCCGAAGCCCCGATCATGCTTCGATTTCCGGCCGGGGGCGGCAGCCGCTTCAAGAAGGGGATGCAGGAATTCCTGGACGCGGTGAAGAGCGAGGCCCCGCAGCTCTTTGATAGCGAGGAGTACATCGCCCGCAAGAATCAGATCGCCGAGGCCCATGAGAAAAAGGTCCTGAGCTTTTACAAGGCCATGGAGGAGCAGGTGAAGGACACCGGCCTGGTGGTGGTCCGGATGCAGATGGGTCCGGTGCAGCGGCCCGACGTGGTCCCCGTGGTGGACGGCGAACCCAAGCGCATGATCGAACTGGAGGAGTTGGTCGAGAACGGCCGGTTCCCCAAGGAGGAGTTTGAACGGCTGCGCGACAAGCGGGCCGAGCTCAAGGAGGAGCTGGACCAGATCGTCGTGGAGCTCAAGAAGTTGCAGAAGGAGGTCGACCGCAAGCACGACGAGGTCGACAGGTTGATGTTCACGGCCCTGGCCGAGGATTTCATGAAGCCTCTGCGGGAAGGCTTCCCCGACGAGAAGGTGCACGCATATCTGGATGCGGTGCTTGACACCATGGCCGAGGACCTGGAGAGCATCAAGGCTCTGGGCGGTGCGCCCAAGCAGGGGATGATCCCGGGTATGGTCTTCGGGCCGCCGCCGCCCGAGGTCGTGTTCCAGCCGTATCAGGTCAATCTGCTGGTGGACAACGCGGACCTTGCGGGACCGCCGGTGATCATCGAGTCCTATCCCACCTACCGCAACCTTTTCGGCTCCATCGAGCGGGTGCAGGACCGGTCCGGCGGCTGGCACACCGACTACACCAAGATCAAGGCCGGGTCTTTCGTCAAGGCCAACGGCGGCTATCTGGTGATCAACCTGATGGACGCCATCTTCGAGCCCGGGGTGTGGCAGACCCTGAAGCGGTCGCTCAAGACCGAGAAGATCGAGATCGAGACCTTCGACCCGTATTATTTCATCAGCGCCACCGGCCTCAAGCCAGAGCCTATCGACATGGAGGTCAAGGTCGTGGTCCTGGGCAGCCCGTATCTCTACATGCTGCTGCGCAACTACGACGAGGACGTGGCCAAGATATTCAAGGTGCGCGCCGATTACGAGACAAGCATGGACCGAAGCGACGACACGGTCATGCAGGTGGCCCGGTTCGTGTGCGGCGAGATCGGCAAGAACGCCCTGAGGCCCTTTGACAAAAGCGGCGTGGCCGCCGTGGTCGAGGAGGCGGTCCGTTGGACCGGGCGGCAGGAAAAGATTTCAGTCGCTTTCCCCGGGATTGCGGATTTGCTCAGTGAAGCCAACTATTTTGCCGGAGTGGCCAAGGCCGATGCCGTGACCGGGGCGCACGTTCGCGAGGCCGTCGAGGCCAAGATCTACCGCGCCAACCAGGTGGAGGAGCGCATCCAGGAGATGATCGACCGCGGCAGCCTGTTCGTGGACACGGACGGCGAGGTGGTGGGCCAGGTCAACGGCCTGGCGGTCTATTCCATGGGCGACTACATGTTCGGCAGGCCTTCGCGCATCACGGCGGTCACCGCTCTGGGCAAGGACGGGATCATCAACATCGAGCGCGAGGCCAACATGTCCGGCCCCACGCACAACAAGGGCATCCTGATCCTCTCGGGCTTTCTGCGCAGCCGGTTCGCCCAGGACAAGCCGCTCTCGCTCGCGGCCAGCATCGCCTTCGAGCAGTCCTACGGCGGCATCGACGGCGATTCGGCTTCATCCACGGAGCTGTACGCGCTGCTGTCCTCCCTGTCCGGCAAGCCCATTCGTCAATATATGGCGGTCACCGGGTCGGTGAACCAGTACGGCGAGGTCCAGCCCATCGGAGGGGTCAACGAGAAGATCGAGGGATTCTTCCTCTGCTGCAAACACGCCGGGCTGACCGGCGGGCAGGGGGTGATGATCCCCGACGCCAATGTCAGGGACCTGATGCTGCGCGACGAGGTGGTGGAAGCGGTCACGGCAGGCACATTCCATGTCTGGGCCGTGAAGACCATCGACGAGGGCATCGAGATCCTGACCGGCGTCGAGGCGGGGGAGCGGCGCAAGGACGGGACGTACCCGCCCAAGTCCATCAATGGACTGGCGGATGCCAAGTTGCGCGATCTGGTCGACAGGCTGGCCGCCTTCGGCAAGGACGACGACAACCGGAAGGGGAGCGTGAAGAAGCCCGCGCGCAAGAAGGCCCCGGCCAGGAAGAAATAGTACGAATCCGGGCGACAGGCCCGGTCAACGGTAAGAATTGGGGCGCATGCAAGGCCGCCCCTTTTTCAGGAAAGGTGATTCATGAACCTGCTGCGTTTGAATATTTGGCGGAAATGCATCCTGGGGGGCTTCGTCCTGCTGGTGATCCTCATGTTCTCCATCGATTGGGGTTACCACTTCAACGTCGGCCATATCGTTCGCCTCGGCGTGGGCGCCATTGCCCTGTGGCTGGCCGTGGACCGGCTCTAGGGCTGGCGTAATCACGGCTTGATCGCAATAGAGTCTTTTAATTGCAGCCGGTTGCTATTCGGAAGGGAAGTTGGTGCTCACCAGTTCCCGAACCTCGCTGAGCCACTGTCGCCGCTCTTCCGGGGTGCTGGTGACGATGATCCGGAACATGCGGCGCACGGTCCTGCGCACCCCGCACAGGTCGAAGATGCAGTCTTTCCAGATGTGCTCCAGCGGGTCCCCGAAGACGGTCCGTTCGCGTTCGCCTGCGGTATTCGACGTGTTGAGGACCAGGGCTTTTTCGGCCTTGAGCAGTCCGACCGGCACGCCCTCGCCGTCGTCGCCCTCGATGAAGCGGTAGGCCACGTCCGGCCGCATGACCCGGTCCACCCAGCCGGTGAGCAGGGCGGGCGGCATACCCCACCAGTTGGGGTGGACGATGACTATGCCGTCCGCATCCGCCGCCTCGCTGCAGTGGCAGGCTATTTCCGGCGGGAGGGCCGCTCCGCGTGGAATTTCCGCCGCCGGGAGCGCCGGGTCGAACCCCTCGGCGTACAGGTCGTGGAAGAACACGATGTGCCCATTGGCCTCCAGGGCGTCGCGCGCTTCGGCGGCGATGGCGTGGTTGAAGCTGGCCGGGTCCGGGTGGGCGAGAATCAAGAGAATGCGCATGGTGTCTCCTGGTGATGGCGATTGGCGCCTCTCTGGATTTCTCAAAACGGAGGCGGCGTCAACCTCTGGCTGGCAAAAAACGCTTGACGCTTTTCGTTAGCCGGGATTACAGCTGATTGCACAAGCAAGGAAAGTTGTGATCATGCGTACCTTCGACATCCTATCCCTGATCCCCGCCACCATTATTGGTGGCGTGTCCGTCGTCGTAGTAGACGTCGTAGTAGGTTGTGTCAGAAGGGACGCACCATAACGGGATAATTGCACTTTTTGTGAACATCAAAACCCCCGTCGGTGCGAGCCGACGGGGGTTTTCCTTTGTCGGCTCGGCGGGGCAAGGAGGGACCACCATGAGGATGAACGGCGCGGAAATCATCATCAAACTGTTGGAGCGGCAAGGGATTGAGACCATTGCCGGTATTCCCGGCGGGGCCAACCTGCCGCTCTACGACGCCCTGTCGCAGAGCCCCATCCGCCACGTGCTCGCCCGGCATGAGCAGGGAGCGGGGTTCATTGCCCAAGGCATGGCCCGGGTGAGCGGCAAGCCCGCAGTCTTCTTCGCCACCTCCGGCCCGGGGGCGACCAACACGCTGACCGCCATCGCCGACGCCAAGCTCGATTCCATCCCCATCATCTGCATCACCGGCCAGGTGCCTCAATCCATGATCGGCACGGACGCCTTTCAGGAGGTCGATACCTACGGCCTCAGCGTCCCCATCACCAAGCACAACTACCTCGTCCGCTCCACCGAATCCCTGCTGCGCATCATCCCCGAAGCCTTCCGCGTGGCCGCTTCGGGCCGTCCCGGACCGGTGGTCATCGATGTGCCCAAGGACGTGCAGGCGGCCGTGATCGAGTTCGATGCGTGGCCCGAGCCCGGCCGCGCCGAGGCCGGTCCCGAGATATTTCTGGCCGAGGTCCGGCATGCAGCGGCCATGATCAATGAGGCCGAACGTCCGGTGCTCTATCTCGGCGGCGGCGTGATCCAGGCCGGAGCCTCGACCGGAGCGCGGGAACTGGCCGAAAAGGGCGGCATTCCGTCGGCCGTGACACTGATGGGGCTGGGCGTCCTGCCCACGGACCATCCGCTCTATCTCGGCATGCTCGGCATGCACGCCGCCCGCTATACCAACCTGATCCTCGAAGAATGCGATCTGTTGCTGGCCATCGGCGTTCGATTCGACGACAGGGCAACGGGCAAGGTGGCCGAATTCTGCCCCGGCGCGAAGATCATCCATATGGACATCGATCCGAGCGAACTGGACAAGATCAAGACGGCCACGGCTTCCATCGTCGGCGACGTGGGCGAGTCCCTGCGGGCGCTCCTGCCGCTGGTCGAACGCAAGGGCCGCAGCCGTTGGAGCGTCCGGGTCGAGGCGCTGAAGGCGGCCCATCCGATGCTCGTGCCCGGCGCCGGGGATCCGGTCTCGCCTTACGGCGTCATCCTCAAGGCCGCCGAGTTGGCGGGCGATGACGCCATCGTCTGCACGGATGTGGGGCAGCACCAGATGCGTACGGCCCAGGTCTATCCCTTCCGCCGTCCCCGGCAGTGGCTGACCTCGGGCGGACTCGGCACCATGGGCTTCGGCATGCCCGCCGCCATCGGCGCAGCCCTGGCCGCGCCGGACCGGACCGTGATCTGTTTCAGCGGCGACGGCTCGATCATGATGAACCTCCAGGACTTGGCCACGGCCGTGGAAAACAACGTTCGGATCAAGGTCATCCTGACCAACAACAACGCCCTGGGGCTGGTGCGCCAGCAGCAGGACCTGTTTTACGGCAAGCGGTACTACGCTTCCGATTATTCCTATGCCGTCGATTTCATGAAGATTGCCGATGGGTTCGGCATGAAGGCTCACGACCTGGGACGCAGCGCCGACCCGGCGGGCGATCTGGCCCGCGCCCTGGCCGAGGACGGGCCAAGCCTGATCCATGTGCCCATCAGCCCCGACGCGCCGGTCTATCCCATGGTCCCTCCGGGCGCAGCCAATTCCGTGATGATCGGAGGTGAACGCCATGTGTAAGCAAACGGTTCTTGAACTGTCGGTGAACAACCATCCCGGCGTGATGTCTCACATCTGCGGCCTGTTCGCGCGGCGCGCGTACAATGTGGAGGGCATCGCCTGCATGCCGGTCAACGGCGGGTCGACCAGCCGGATCTGGTTGCTGATCAACGTGGACGACCGGCTGGACCAGATGGTCAAGCAGGTGGACAAGCTCCAGGACGTGCTGGCCGTGGAGCGTCACGACAGCGGCCATGCCGTCTTCGCCAAGATGGCGGAATTTGTCGGGTAGGGGCGGGAAACCGGCTCGGCTCAGGCCTTCGCGCTTTTCAGCGTCATATCCCCCAACTGGCCATAGATATCCCGCAGGGACTGGGGCAGCGGCAGTTCGAGGTCGGAGGCCAGGATGTTGTACGCGTTGGCCACCCGTTTCAGGGTCGGGGCCGGGTTCTGTTTTCGCCAGGTGGTTCCTTGGGCGAGCAGCGCTTCGGCCCGCCTGACGATGTGTCGGGCGCGAACGGCCGAGGTGTGGCGGGCCAGGACCTTCCGCCTCCCGCTGGCCGCCACCCGTTGGATCGTGCCGTCGGCAAGGGCCTTTCGGGCCATGTCGGCGGCGGCCGTCGGATTGCCGCGCGGGTAGAGGAGCAGGTCCTGCGCGTCCTCGAACAGGTCGGGCAACCCGTTCTCCACGGACTCGGTAAGCAGGGCTGCCCCGCAGGCCATGGCCTCGAAGATGCGGAAATTCAGCTCCCCGGCCGCGCTTTGGTTGAGCACTATCTGGCTCCGGTTGTAGACTGGAACGTAGTTCCCCTTGGTGACGATCAGGGGGTGACGCTTTTTGAATGCGTCCAGAAACGCTTTGCGTTCCCGGTTGACGGATCCCTCCACCGTGCCCACGAAGGAAGCGGGGATGTCCCGTTCCAGCCCCTGGTCCGTGTCCCGGGCCGCATTGCAGAACAGCGGGAACCATTCCAACCTGTTTTCCAGCCTTTCTTCCTCGAACAGGGGAAGGTAGTCCTTCTGGGCCACCAGCATCAGGTCGAAGGCCGCGCCGTAGGCCACGTGCCAGGGATTGCAGTACTGGTCGATGGAAAAGCCCACGGTCACGGCGGGCAGGGTTTCGATGCCGATGACCGACGGCGGGCGGCAGATGTCGTTCCAGACTACCAGATCGGGCGCGAAGGACCGGGAGTGCAGTACATTGAGCAGCTCGGCCAACGGCAACATCGTGTCGAGGACAACGTCGCTGCCCGGCAGCGGCCCGAGGCTCAGCACCTCGTGGCCCATCCGGCGGAAGGGTTCGACAAAGTACAATCCGTCGAGATTGAGGATGCGCATGGCTCAACTCCTGCCTTTTGTTCGGATATGTATACGTTTTTCCTTCTTTTGATCAAGTGGCTTCGCGGCGTGCGGAAAACCGTTCTCCGCCTCTAAAGAAAATGGCCGAACCTGCCGATACGACCATCGGGAAAATCCATCAGATTCCCGGGAGCGACCATGGCCCTGACCGATCTCGAGAAGCTTGTTCTCTATGACTACTCGCAGCAACTCATGCAGGAGAACATGCTGACCAGCCAGCTGTTCTACGGCTCCAGCGTGGGGCGCGACCTGCGCAGCCTGGTGCTGGGCAATGGGAACTCTCGGGCCTTGACCTTCACCAACCCCTTCGAGGAAGCCATCAGCGGCACGCTCAGGGCCGACGCGAACGTGACGCGCCAGGCCGCGAGCAACGTGGGCGAGGGCGCATCCATGATGGGCGTGGCCCGCAACGGCGTGAGCACCATCGTCGATGCCCTGGAGTCCATGGAATCCATCATCGAGGACATCGAGGCGGGGAGCCTGCTCGCGACGAGTCCCGTGGTTCAGGCGGACTACGATGCGTTGCGCGACAAGATCACCGGCGTCATAGGCTCCACGGATTTCAACGGCATCTACATGCTCGACAGTACCCAGTGGGGCACGGACCAGATCTCCTCGGGCGGGCAGGTCTACATCCAGTCGTCCAAGGATGGCGGCTTCAACATAGCCTTCCACGCCGTGGACCAGGGCTCGGCCTCCACCGACTGGTCCGACCTGAGCGGCGCGGCCCTGAACGGCTCCTTGGCGACCCAGAAGAGCTACGTGGACGACCTCAAGAGCTGGGCCTCCTCCATCGATAACATGTACCAGGTCAAGGAGGACGCCCTCAGCTCGCAGCAGACCCAGCTTGACAGCCAGGCCCAGCTGCTGGACAGCGCAGCTCAGATGCGCAAGCCGAGCGATCCGGACTATTCCCTGGAAAAGCTGCTGGCCGACCTCATCGTCCGCGATACCGGCACCATCTTCGACACCAACGGCTGACCCTCGAGGTTGACGAAATCCCGCAAGACAAAGAAAAGGCGGAAGCTTGGAGCCAAGCTTCCGCCGTAATGGTTTGGGTTGCCACGCGTTAAAAGCGCTCGGAATCTCCACCGTCCTCTTCCATGTTCAAGGCCAGCCCCTTCGTGTCGCCCTTCACGGGCTTGGCCTTCGAGCGGGCGACCACCGTTCGCGTGGCGGTGCGCATGGGGGCCGTGGCCTCGATGGTGAAGAAGCTGATGGCCTGCTGCAGCTGGGCGCTTTCGCTGGCCAGGGTTTCGGCGGAAGACGCCACCTGTTCGGAGGCGGAGGCATTTTGCTGAACGACATTGTCGAGTTGCTGGATGGCGGTGTTTATCTGGCTGATACCGGCACTCTGCTCGTTGCCTGCGGCGGTGATTTCCTGGATGAGCGATGCGGTTTCCTTGATGTCGGGGACCAGTTCATCCAGCATCTCGCCCGCCTTTTTAGCCACCGCCACTGTGGAAGAGGACAGCTCGCTGATCTCGGATGCGGCCATGCCGCTTCGCTCCGCCAGCTTGCGCACTTCGGCCGCGACCACCGCAAAGCCCTTGCCGTGCTCTCCGGCCCGCGCGGCCTCGATGGCCGCATTCAGGGCGAGCAGGTTGGTCTGGCGCGCTATGTCCTCGATGATCGAGATCTTTTCGGCGATCTCGGTCATGGCGTTCATGGCCTGGGAGACCGCCTTGCCGCTTTCCTCGGCCTTCGCCGCCGCTTTTTGGGCTATCTTCTCTGTCTTGATGGAGTTCTCGGCGTTGCCCTGAATGCTGCTCGCCATCTGTTCGATCGAGGAGGAGACCTCCTCGACGCTGGCCGCTTGTTCGGAAGCGCCTTCTGCCATGGACTGGGAGGACGTGGACAGTTCTTCGCTGCCCGAAGCGACATTGTCCGTGGCGCTCCGGACATTGCCGATGACCACCTTGAGTTGTTCGGACATATGGCGCAGCGCGTCGGCCAGCTTGCCGACCTCGTCCTTCTGGTCCACATCGATGTCCTTGGTCAGGTCGCCGGAAGCCATGCTCTCGGCCAGGGCAATGCCTTTGGATACCGGAGCCGTGATCCGGCTGGCGATGAGCAGCAGCACGCCGAACAGCAACGCCACGGCGATAACGCCCATGATGGCTGAGATCACGGCGAATGAATTGGCCTGTTCGCGTACCTTGTCCATGGGGATGACCACGGCCAAGCTCCATGGCGTCACGGTGCGGCCGATGGAAATGGGCGCGTACACCACGAATTCTTCTTTGCCGGTTTCCGGGTTCACCGCCTCGTAGTCCAAGCCTTTCCCTTCCTTGATCGTCCGTAGCGTCGTCTCACGAATTGCGCTTCCGAGGAGATCGGCGACGCTCTTGCCCATCTTGTTTTCGTCTGGATGGGCGACAACGGTTCCCGCTGTCGTCAGCAGAAAGGCATAGCCGGTCTCGAACGGCTTGATGGCGTTAACCGTTTTCTGGAGGTCGTTGAGGTAGAAATCGACACCGACCACGCCGATGTTCTGGCCGTTTTTCTTGACGGGCATCCCCGTGGAGGCGAGCCAGAATTTCTTGCCGTTGGCCTCCCACGGGTAGGGTTCGGTGATGGTCTCTATGTTGCCGGACATGGGAACCTCGAACCACGCCTCGCCCACCAGGTTCTCGTCACCGGCGAAGCTTTCGGCGACGGCATCGCCGTCACGATAGTACCAGTTTCTGTATGCCCCTTTGTACTTGTCGCGGTATTCCTCTTCCCGTCCGTCGAAACGATTGGCCGGGAACGTGCACCAAGCCCCTGCCAGTTCCTCATGAAGCTTCAGCGTTTCGATGAGCACGCCGTCAAGCAGTTGGCGATCGGGGATGGTCGGATATTCGCCCGCCTGTTCAAACACGGCGCAAAGGGTGCGGGTGACCGTCATGGCCAGGTCCATGGTGTTGCCCACCTCGGAACTGAAGCCTTTCGCTTTGTCCTGAGCCATCTCTTTGGCCATGGTCATGGCCATGGTCCGCGCCTTGACAGTCATGACCACGCTGATGGTGGACAGGATGAAAAACACGACGACAAACGTCGGCACCAGAATCTTGAATTTGAGACTCAAATCCCTGAATCGCATTAATCCCTCCCCGCAACGGATCTGAAGTGAATTGATATGCCGATACGTTCAGGAGACTATCACATTGAATTCGCATTCCACTATTATATTGGGATGTGACAGCATGATTGTCACATTCTCGACATGCGGGCCGCGAATTGTCTGTCTTTCGGAGTGAGGGGTGGGGGAGGGAAGCCTTGTGCCGGGCGGGAGAGCGGCAAAAGGAAACGCCCTTCGGGAGAAGGGCGTTTCCAGTATATGCATGGAGCTGCTGGACGGGATTGAACCGTCTACCTCGTCCTTACCAAGGACGCGCTCTACCGATTGAGCTACAGCAGCATTCCGGCAATTTGGTCGATGAAACGCCGGGCCGAAGTCTGTTCGGCCCAGCGGGGTCTTTCATCGTTTGGTCGGGATGAGAGGATTTGAACCTCCGACCCCTTGAACCCCATTCAAGTGCGCTCCCAGACTGCGCTACATCCCGACGCGAAGGGAGTAACTAGCTGGACAGGTGCCGATTGTCAATCACTTTTTCCGAGAAAATTCAACCTGCCTTGGAATCGGCATTTTCGTGTCGTTTGTATTTTTTCGGGTATTGATCGAGGTTTATAATGGCCCGGCTTGCAAAATGGCGATAGAAGGTAGCTCAGGATAAGGCGCATGAGTACGTGGCCAGGTTGCCGACAGCTGGTTTTCAGATGGGTGACATCTGGTTAATATTCAATAATACGGGGGGAGTGTCATGTCGAACGATGCCTTGAAAGATATCAATCAATTCCTGACGTTCACGCTGGGCAAGGAAATCTTCGCCCTGGACATCGGCACGGTCCGTGAAGTGTTGGAGCTGACTTCCATCACCAAAATTCCCAGGACCCCCGGTTTCATGCGCGGCGTCATCAACCTGCGCGGCCACGCCGTGCCCGTGGTGGACATGCGGCTCAAGCTCGGCATGTCCAAGGGCGAGGACACCGTGGATACCTGCATCATCATCGTCGAGATCGAATTCGACGGCGAATTCACAGTGATGGGCGCTCTGGTCGATTCCGTGCGCGAGGTGTTCGAGATGACCCCGGATACCATCGAGGCGGCCCCCAAGATGGGTGCGGCCATCAATGCGGAATACATCAAGGGCATGGGACGCCAGAACGACAAGTTCATCATCATCATCGACATCAACAAGATTTTTTCCGCCGAGGAGTTGGCCATAGCCAAGGAATTGGCCGGCGGCAAGGGCGGCTGCATCGAACAGCCCCCGGCCGAAGAGGCTGCGGCCCAGGCGACCGCGTAGACAAAGAGGCCCCGCTTTGCAGCGGGGCTTCTCTTTTCCGCTATGGGGTTTCGTCCCAGTTCATCATCTTGTCCCACCTGATCTTGCCCTCGTTCTTTTTCTGCTTGCGCAGGAGCACGTAGAGCGCGCCTGCTCCCCCGTCCGTGGGCTGGGCCGTGCAGAAAGCCAGGACCACGCGCTTGAGCGGGTCGCGCGTCAGCCATGTCTCGGTCTCGCGCCGGAGCACGGACTGGCCCCCGGGCGAGTTCATGCCACGGCCCGTTACCACGAGTACGCAACGGTGGTTCTGCAGGTAGCTTTCGTGAATGAAGAAGAGCAGGTTGTCCCGCGCCTGGGCCGAAGTCATGCCGTGCAGGTCGATGTGGGCGGCCACGCTGAGCGAGCCCTTCTTGAGTTGCTGGAAGGTTTTGATGTCGAGTCCCCTGACGTAGCCGTACATATACTCGTCGGTGTATTCCAGCTCGAATTCGATGTCGCCCTGAATGAAGCGTTGCAGGTCCTGGCGGGCGATCTCCTCGGGGTCGTCGATGGTGATGCCGGGGGAGGGCTGGGGGCGGGCGGAGACCTGCCGCCCCCTGGTTCCGTTCATCTGCTCCACGCCCTGCATGGCGTTCAGGAAAAGGTCTTCGTCGGCCGGGCCGGGGGTGGCGCCTTCGGGTTTGGCTGTTGCGTTTTCTTTCTTGTAAGGGAGCGAATAGATATCCTCTTTTCCTTTCTTGACGGCAAAGTCCTTCAGGTTTCCGAGATCTTTGATCGGTTTCTTTCCGCCCATGTGTTGCTCCATCCCTTTTCGTGGTTATATTGGAAGTCCGTGCTGCCGAACCGGGATCCCCTGGACTTCCCGGCCAGGCTTCAGTAACTGAGGCTCTCTGCATTTCGATTCAAAGCGAGGAAACACATGCTGACCATTGAAGACTTGCATGTCAACATCGGCGACAAAGAGGTCCTGCGAGGGATCAATCTTCAAATAAACGAAGGTGAAACTTTCATTCTCTTCGGACCCAACGGTTCCGGCAAGACATCGCTGCTCATGGCGCTCATGGGTTTTTCCGGCTATGACGTGACCAAGGGGAAAATCACCTTCAAGGGCCAGGATATTACCGAAACGCCCATGTACGAGCGCGCCCGGTTGGGAATCGGCATGTCCTTCCAGCGCCCGCCGACCATACACGGGCTGCGCACGCGCCACCTGGTGCAGATGTGTTCCCGCAAGGGCGACGTGGACCCGGACGCCCTGGCCAAGACCGTGAACATGACCGACTTCCTGGACCGCGACATCAACGCGGGTTTTTCCGGCGGCGAGATCAAGCGTTCGGAGCTGTTGCAACTCATGGCCCAGCAGCCGGATCTGGTGCTCTTCGACGAACCGGAATCCGGCGTGGACATGGAGAACATGCAGCTTGTCGGCAAGGTCGCCCGCGACGTGCTTGACGGCAACTACAATACATACCCCGACCTCAGCCTTCGGGAGCGGAAGGAACGGATAAAGACCGCCGGTCTGATCATCACCCACACCGGCTATATTCTCGACTACGTCAACGCCGACCGCGGCCAGGTCCTGTTCAGGGGGCACCTGTGCTGCGAGGGCCGTCCGCGCGATATCATGGAGCATATCCGCGAGCACGGCTACCAGGAATGCGTGCGTTGCATGAACTAGAACGCCCCATGGAGATTTGAGATATGAGCAAGGTAGATCTTTCCGAATTCAAATTCGACGGCCTGAAGCAGAATCCGTTGGCTGATCTGCGTGAATTGTCCGAGGAGGACAAGGACCAACTGCTCATGGCGGGCGTCACGTCCGACATGAGCATGCGCTCCGCCTCCTATTTGCAGATGGACCAATCCGCCGTTCACTGTCAGTCCAACAATGACGCAGTCGAGATCATGGACATCAAGGATGCCCTGGTCAAATACGACGGTCTCAAGGAATACTTTTGGGCACTGGTGGACAGGGACAAGGACGAGTACACTCGTTCTGCCCACGAAAATCTGCACGGCGGCTACTTCATTCGCGTCAAGGCCGGCGCCAAGGTGGAGGACCCCATCCAGTCCTGTCTGATGCTCAAGTCCGAGAATGTGGGCCAGAACGTCCACAATATCGTGATCATCGAGGAAGGGGCCGAGGCGCACATCATCACCGGATGCTCGGTAGCTCACGGCACCACTTCCGGTGCCCACCTGGGCATTTCCGAGTTCTTCGTCAAGAAAAACGCTTCCCTGACTTTCACCATGGTCCACAACTGGGGCGCGCATGTGGCCGTGCGGCCGCGTTCGGCGGGCATCGTGGAGGAGGGCGGGACCTTCCTCAACAACTACGTGCTGCTCAAGCCGGTCATGGACTTGCAGATGTACCCGGCCATCACCCTGAACGGACCTCACTCCGTCGCCCGCTTCAATTCGGTGGTGGTCGCCTCCAAGGGCGCGCTCCTCGACATGGGCAACCGTGTGATCATGAACGCGCCGGACACCCGTTGCGAGATCATCGCCCGGACCATCGCCGCAGGCGGCACCATCATCAACCGCGGCCACATCGGCGCTTCCTGCGTTCCGAGCAAGGGACACTTGGAGTGTCAGGGGCTGATCCTCGGCGACGGCCGCATCTGGGCCATCCCGGAACTGGATGGCACGGCCGAGGGCGTGGAGTTGTCCCATGAGGCCTCCGTGGGCAAGATCGCCCAGGATGAGATAGAGTACCTCATGGCGCGCGGCATGGACGAAGACGAGGCCACCTCGACCATCGTCCGGGGCTTTCTGAACACGGACATCATGGGGCTGCCCTCGCGGCTGCAAAAGGCCATCGATAAGCAGATCGAGGAATTGCAGTCGTTCGACTCCATGTAGGCCGGGCGCAACCGAGAGCAAAGCCGGGACGGGGCCATGTGCCCCGTCCTTTCTTTTGCCATGCCGCCAGGGGCGGCCGCCGTGGAACGAACCGCTTGAATTAATAGGCGTACCGTACTAAACAGATGGGTGCTGATGGCCCCGGGCTCGACGTGGGCGTGTTTCTGTAGTTCGCGAGATGGAGGGATGGTGATGTCGAAAAAAGAGGATATTCTGCTGGCCGCCCAGGAAAATTTTGCGCGTTATGGCTACGCGGGGACCACCATGAAGGCCGTGGCCGAGCAGGCCGGAGTGGCCTCCGGGCTGGTGTTCCACTATTTCGACAGCAAGGAAAACCTCTTCATGGTCGCCGGCAGCGAGCTGATCGACGCCATGATCATCCATGTTCGCGAGGCCATCGCCGACGAGCCATCGGGCTGCGAGGCCTTGGGGGCCTTTGTCCAGGCCTATCTGGAGTTCACCATCGACAACGAAAAGACCTTTCCGACGATCATCCGCTGCTCACCATTCAGCGACGACAACCCAGACCTGGACCGTCACAAGATCGGGGCCAAGTTCCGCCAGATCATCGACATCATCGAGGAAACCATCGAGCGCGGCATCCGGGACCTGTCCATCGCCGACCGGCCAGTCACCCAGACCGCCTTCCTGGTATACGGCCTCATCCTCGGCGCGGTGCGCACGAGGTTCCTCACTCCCTACAAGGTGCCCGGCCTCTATGCCGAGGCCCGCACCTTCATCATGCGCAGCGTCTGCTCCCCGGGGCGCAAAGGGCTCTAGCCGCCCCCCCCGGGCGGACGTCGCATCATGCCGGGATACAAGGGACACCTCGCCGGAGGCCTGTTCTTCGCGATCATGGGGATGGTGGGGGGCGTGCTGCTCGGCTGGCTGACCTTCGACCCGCTGTTCATGGCCGGGCTCACCGGATTCTGTCTGCTGGGCGCCCTTTTCCCGGACGTGGATACCGACTCCAAGGGCCAGAACATCTATTATGCCGTGTTCGCGGCGGTGGACCTGGGGCTGATCTTGGGAAAACACTACATGTGGGCGGCCTGGCTCGGCTTCTTCGCCATGCTCCCGGCCATCGATTCGCACCGGGGCTGGACCCACACCTGGTGGGCCATGTTCCTCATCCCCCTGCCCATCATCGGGGTGCCGCTGCTGGTGAAGGGGGTGGAGTCCTTCCCCGTCTTCCTGCCGTATTATATGGCCTTTTGCACGGGCTACTTCTCCCATCTTCTGCTGGACGGGGAGTTTGTCTAGATTCCGGTTCAGCCCAACAGGGAGCGATACACCTCGATGTACTTGGCCGTCATGATCTCGTCGGTGTAGTCGCGTACCGAGAGGGTGCCGTTTTCCACCAACCGGGCCGAAAGGGCGGGGTCGTTGTAAGCCCGGCTGATGGCCTGGGCCAGTTTCCTGGGGTCGCGGTTGCGGAAGACCAAACCGTTTTGCTCGTGGGTGACCAGTTCCAGGTTGGAGGGAAGATCGGACGTGATCACCGGCGTGGCCGAGGCCCAGCCCTCCTTGATCACGGCGTTGGAGCCCTCGCCGTCCACGGACGGAACGGTCAGGATGTCGATTTCCGGCAGGACTTCGCGGCTGTCGCGGTGGCCCAGGAAGAGGATGGACCCGCTCAGGTCGAGGCTGTCCGCCCGTGCCCGCAGTTCGTTGAGCAGCGGGCCGTCCCCGGCGATCAGGCATTGCCAGTCCGGCAGGGATCGGTCTTCCTTGAGTGCGCCCAGGGCGTCGATGAGCACCTCGAACCCTTTTTGGGAACTGAGCGCGCCCACGGCCCCGATGGTCAGAACGGGGTGGTGGCGCTTCTCGATGGAATAGAGCGAGGGGTCGATGCCGCTGTGGATCACGGCCGTCCGCTCCTCGGGAATTCCGCAATCCACCAGCACGTCGCGGATTTCTCCGCTGACGGCCACCAATGCGTCGCCCGCCAGGTATTTTTTCCTGCTCCAGCCCGGCTTGAGCCGGTAGGAGACCCTCCGGCTGTGAACCAGCTTGCAGTCCCCCAGCATTTTTTTGGCCAGTGCGCCCAGCGAGGCCCCTTTGGCGTCGTTGGTGTGGATGATCGCTGGCTGGAAGGCGATAATGGTCCGCAGCAGCCTGAGAAGGGTGAGCGGGTTCAGTCTATTGGGCGAGGGCAGGGCGACATGGGGCAGGTTCGCCTCTTCGAGCATGGCCTGCAACGGGGTCCGGGCCGGAACGACCACCAGCGGATCGAAGCCCGGCGTCCGGGCGAGTTGGCACGCCAGGTAGAACACCTGACGCTGGCCGCCGCGCAGGATTTTTCCCATGTCCAGCAGCAATATTTTCAAAATTATTTCCTGTTATTTGAGCACTTTTTTGGTCATCGGGGCAATGGTCTTCAGGCTGGGGCAGATGGCGAATCCAGCCTGGAGCATGGCTTTCAGCTTTCGCTCGATGCCACCCTGTTCTTCCAGAATGGCGCCGGCGTGGCCGAGCCGTTTGCCCGCAGGAGCGGTCCGTCCCGCGATGAAGGCGACCACCGGCTTGTCGAAACCGGTACGGACGACGTATTCAGCCAGATTCTCTTCGGCTTGTCCACCGATTTCCCCAAGGACCACGACGGCCTTGGTGCTGTTGTCATTGCGAATCATTTCAAAGAGATCAATGTAATCCATCCCGATGAACGGGTCGCCGCCGATGCCGACGCACAGGGATTGGCCGATGCCTTCGGCACTCAGGCGGTAGGCAACCTCGTAGGTCAGGGTGCCGCTGCGCGAGAGGACAGCCACCGGGCCGGGGGTGAACGGCGTTGTCGGCAGGATGCCGATCTTGGTCCGGCCGGGCACGATGATGCCCGGCGTGTTCGGCCCGACCACGCGGGTGGGCGAGTCCTTGATCTGCTCGAAGGCCGCGAGCATTTCGTGCTGGGTGATGCCCTCGGTGATGCACACGGCCCAGGGAATATGGTTCTGCCCGGCCTCCAGGACCGCGTCGGCGGCCACGCGCGGAGGCACGAAGATGATGCTCGCCCCGATGTCATGGGCTCGCCGGGCCTCGGCGATGGAGTTGTAGACCGGCACGCCCTCCACGGTTTGGCCGCCCTTGAACGGGGTCACGCCCGCCACCACGTTGGCCCCATATTCCAGCATGAGGCGGGTATGCAGCCGCCCCTCCCTGCCGGTGATTCCCTGGACCAGGATCGGAGTTTCCGCGTCGATGTCGAAGCGGGCTTCGGAGCGGTAGGGCGCGTCCGCCTGGGGTTGGCGCGGCGCAGGCGGCAGCGGCTCGGGGTAGTCGGCCTTTGCGTTCCTGCCGGGTTCCATGCCGGAGAGCGCGTCGATGGCCCCGCGCATGTTCGGGACGATGAAAAGGTTGTCCGTTCCCAGTTCCTCCAGGATTTTCAATGCGGCCACCGAGTCCTTGCCCGCCATGCGGACAACGATGGGCTTTTGCGGGGCTTGGCCGTCCAGGGCACCCTTGAGGGCCAGGGCGACTTTTTCGCAGGAGAGGATGCCGCCGAAAAGATTGATGAAGATGGCCTGGGCGTTGGGGTCGCCGAAGAGCAGGTCCAGGGCGGTGCGCATCCGCTGTTGGTCCGCGCCGCCGCCGAGGTCGAGGAAATTGCTGGCGGGCAGGCCCGAGAAGTTCAGGGCGTCCATGGTGGCCATGGCCAGCCCCGCGCCGTTGACCACCAGGCCGACCCAGCCCGGCAGCCGGACAAAGGAGAGCCCCGCGTCGCGAGCCGTGTTCTCTTCCTCCGTGGCGTGTTCGCGCTGGAAGTAGGCCTCCATTTCGCGGTGAATGTCCACGAAATTGTCGTCCACCTCCACCTTGCCGTCCAGGGCGACGAAGTTGCCGCCCGTGTCGAGGATCAGCGGGTTGATTTCGGCCATGAGCAGGCCGTTGTCCAGGAAACAGCGGAACAGGGAGGACAGCAGCTCGGCAAGGGGCTGGAAACGGTCCTCTTCCAGCCCGAGATGGAAGAAGGCGGCGCGCACCTGATGGGCGGCCATGCCCGCAGGGAGCCGGATTTCCTGAACGAGCAGGTTGTCCCGGCCCAGGTTCTCGATCTCCACGCCCCCCTCGCGGCCCACGGTCAGCAGGATGCACCGCTTCGGGCGCGAGACGGTCAGGGACAGGTAGAATTCGCGCCGGATGCCCGCGTCGGGTTCCACGCGCAGGAAAGGTACGGCGTGACTCTTTATGGTCAATCCGAGAATTTTCCGGGCCGAGGAGATGAACTGCGTGCCGTCGTCCACGCGCAGGATGCCGCCCGCCTTGCCCCGTCCGCCTGTGAGGACCTGCGCCTTGAGAAACCAGGGAAGCGGGAAGGGGGGGATGACGTCGCGCTCTTCGCCGGGGAATACGGCCACGCCCCGGGGCACGGGAACGCCGGATTTTGCGAAGAGGGTTTTGCTCATGTGTTCGTTGAGCAGCATGCGGATCTCCTTTGCGCGAAAAGCGGTTATCTCAAGGCATTGTCCTGCGGGGGGGCGGCCTGTCCGCATCAAAGAGGTTGACCCGGGGACTGTTCCGGGCGAAAGTTCCAGGGTATATAAATGATAAAAAGCGGTTTTGCCAGGAGTTATCGTGTCGGATTTGAAGGAGTTCGCGGATCAGTTGCAGCAGGAAGTGGTTTCGGACATGGCCGAAGCCTATTTCGGCGCGCGCAAGGACCTGGAGGAGATGATCGACGCCTTCGGCCTTTGGGTGGAGGAATTGCGCATCCACGGTCCTAAGCTCTTTGAGGCCGCCGCCCGGCTGCACCGGCTCCTGCTCGACAGGGAGACGGCCAGAGACTTCTACATCGCCCTGGACGTGGTTCCGTCGTGCATTCCCTTTCCCGACGAGCCGCCCCGGCCGTTTTTCGACCGGCTGCCCTTTGCCTTCACCACTCTTGGACGTTATGAACGTTGCGTGTTCAAGGCCTACGAACTCTTTCACCTGGCGGCGGACGAATACCTCAATGGCCGGTATTATGACGACCCCGACCAGAGGGGGCGCAAGCGGCTGACCGTGCATTACGTTCGGCTCAAGGCCCTGGCCGAACATCTCAACGGCGAGATCGACAAGGTCAATCGACGGTCGGTTTGCAACGCCCTGCAATATATCAAAAGCATGGACCCGGACAAGATGCGGCATGAGCGGGTGATGGGGGACATCGAATGTGCGGGCGGAGACGCGCTGAATCAGGATTTGCAGTTCGCGCCGATAGATTTCGAGGGGTTGGGTTTGCCCGTTGTCCAGGATTTGCCGTCGCTGTACAAGGTCAGGGACGCCATCAAGGCGTTTTGCGCCGACATCTATCCGGCCCGCAGGGAAGACATCCGACGGGCCATGGATTCGCTGATCGAGCGGTGAAGGGGAAAGCGATCAGAGAATCTTGAATTCTTTCAATTTTTCTATGAACAAGTCGCCACTCGCCAGGGTTTCCTTGGGGATGTAGGCCTCGGCGCGGCCCCGGAAGAAGGATTTGCTGACGTTTTTCACGTCCTTGTGCGCGGTGAGCATGACCAGCTTGAAGGATTTGAACGGGTCCACCCGGTTGCGTTCCTCGATCCCCCGCATCTTCCGGACGACCTCGTGGCCGTCCATCTTCGGCATCTCGATGTCCATGAATACCGCCGTGAAGGGGGCCTGTTCCCGCAGGTGATGCTCGAACTGGAGTATGGCGTCGTCCCCGCGCAGGGAGACGGTGCACCTGACGAACCGTTCCAGCTTCCGGGCTACCAGGTCGGCAAAGCGTTCATCGTCGTCGACGATGAGCATGTTCTGTTGGGGCATCGGCCTTCCCCTCCTGATCGGTCGTGGTCTAGCCGTCGGCGTTGATTTTCTCGATCAGCTTTTTCAACGTGGAGGAAACCTCGGCCTCCGTCACCTGGCATGTTCCCACCGCCCGGTGCCCACCGCCGCCCAGGGAGAGCATCAGCTTGCCCACGTCGGTCTTGCTGGTCCTGTTGAGAATGGAGTGGCCCACCGTGAAGACCACGTTCTGGCGTTTGAAACCCCATATGACCCGGATGCTGACGTTGCAGTCCGGGAAAAGAGTGTAGACCATGAACCGGCTGCCGCAGTAGATGGGATCCTGGTCGCGCAGGTCCAGAACCACGGCGTTGCCGTAAACCGTGGCGCTGTCCTTGAGCATCTGGATGAACTTCGGCTCGTCCTTGTGGTATTTTTCGATCCGTTGCCGGACGTCGTCCACCTGCATGATGTTTTCGGCGGTCATGGTCCGGCAGTATTCGATCATGTCGAGCATGAGCTGGTAGTTGCTGATGCGATAGTCGCGATAGCGGCCCAAGCCGGTGCGCGGGTCCATGATATAGCCCAGAAGCACCCAGTCGGAGGGATTGGTGATTTCGTCGGCGGTCAGGTTGGCGGAGTCCACCTTGTCCACGGCGTCGAGCATGGGGGCGAAGCGGTCCGGGAATTTGTCCTTGCCGTAATATTCGTGGATGACGCGGGCGCAACTCGGCAAGGGTTTGCTCATGCCTTCAAACTCGATGTCGCCGAGCCGGTCCTGCTCACTGGTGTGATGGTCGAACCACAGGCCGCATCCTTTCACGTAGGGCACGTTGGCCAGCACGTCCTTCTTGGTGACCTCCACCTTTCCGTCCTGCAAATCCTTGGGATGGGCGAACAGGTAGTCGTCGATGATGTTGAGGTGTTTGAGCAGCGTGGCGCAAACCAGTCCGTCAAAATCGGATCGGGTGACGAGTCTCATAAATATCTCCGTGAATGTATGGTTCCGACTTTATCGCGAGCATACGAGTGATGCCATTATTATCCGTTTCGATCGTCAATGTAAATATCTAATTATTCCCCTTTGTTGCTTTTGCGAGGGCCTGGGCCCGGAGTTCGCGCAGGCGGCGGCCCGACTCCTCTTTCAGGTCGCGTTGTTCCAGGGGAAGACGGACCTTGAGGATGGTCGCCAGGTCGCGTCGGGCGCGGTGGGCAAAGTCTGCGTCCTGGTCCGCCCTGGTCAGTGCGAACACGGTGTCCAGCGTATTCGAGAGGTGCAGTTGCATCAGCAGGTCCACCTTGGTTCCGGGGCGCAGGCCCTCGTACCGTCCGGCCACCATATGCCAGCGTGCGCCCTGAAGTCCCGTAGTGACGAAGGTGTTGGGCAGCCGCAACCGCCGGGCCAGGGTTTCGGCCATTCCGGCTCCTGCCGTGTCGTGGCCGTGATGGGAGGGCCATTGGTCCTGGGGGGTGGCGGTCTTGCCGATGTCGTGGCACAGCCCGGCCCAGACGGCCAGCGGGTCGCCCGCCAGCGCGTCCATGACCCGGGCGGTGTGTTCTATGACGTCCGTGTCGTGGTAGGGCAGGGGGCCGGCCGGAATGGCCCCGGCCGTGCGGAATTCATCGAACCACGGGGAGAGGCAGCCCGCGCGGGAAAGCAGCCGCAGGAAGTTGCCCGGGGCGGCGGCGGCAAGGGCCTTGCGCGTCTCGGAGCCGACGCGGTCCGGCGCGATGGTTCCCAGCAGCCCCTGTCGGGCCACGTCGCGCATGGCCTCGATCAACTCGTCGTGGGGCGAAAAATCGGGCAGCACGGCCCAGAATCGGGCGGCCCGGAAAACCCGCAACGGATCGTCGTGCAATGACCGCTCCGAGGCCGGGCGGAGCAGCCGGAGATGGAGGTCCTCCAAACCCCGGGGGTGGCAGACCAGTTCACCTTCGTCGTCCAGGAGCAAGGCGTTGACAGTCAGGTCCCTGGACCGTAACTCTTCTGACAGGGGGGCGGCTCGCGGAAACGAGAATTCGATTCCGTTCAACAGGAAGACCGGAAAGGCGCGCCCCACCTCTTTGGCGCTGGGGTGTTCGGCTCGGAATGTTTCCCGAGTGGTTTCCGTGACCAGATAGTCCCTGTCCGAAAGGGGGCGTCCGAGGAGCAGGTCGCGAACCGCGCCGCCAGCGAGAAACAGCTTCATGCAACGTTGTATAGCATAAGGTAACCCATGCTGCCATCAGGAATTTTTCTGTGGAAATCCGGGGGGGGACCCGGTGTTCCGCCGACCGAGCCCGCCGAGGTTGCTGCGGCGCATCCCGATTGGGCGGCCGCCATGGCCTCCCTCGGCCCGTGGAAGCGTGAAGTCGCGGAGGGGGGCGGAGTGTTTCTGGCCGGTGGTGGCGGGGAGGACGGTCCCGTCATCGTCGTCGTCCGCCATTGCGCCACGACCATGACCGCAGCCCGCTTTCTGGCCAGATCCGGCGCGCTCGGCCCCTGGGGTTGCCTGGTGGCCGTGGAGCAGTCTCAGGGGAGGGGCCAGCTTCGGCGGCCCTGGGTCTCCTCGCCCGGCAACCTGCACCTTTCCGTTGTCCTGCCCGCCCCCCCCGGGGCGGGGGAGTGGGGCCGCGTGCTGCCCGGTCTGTGGCCGCTGGTGGCCGGGTATCTGTTCAGCACGGTGCTGCGCGACCATGGAGTGTTTCTCCAGATCAAGTGGCCCAACGATCTGCTCCAGTCCGGACGCAAGGTGGGCGGCATTCTGATCGAAGATGTGGAAGGGGTGGTTGTTCTGGGAATGGGGTTGAATCTCGCCGGAGCTCCGCCGGACGGTCAAATGCGAGAAGATCGTTCGGTTCCGGCGGCCGTTCTGGAAATTCCCGGGCATGGGCGCACCGCGCTCGGCTTGTGCCAAACGCTTGTATCCTGCGGGAAAAGGGTGTACCAAAATTTGCTTGACGACTTGACGCCTTCCCGTTTTCTGGACCGGGTCGCGAGCCGGTTGGCCTGGTTTGGGCAGCCGGTCCTGGTCAGGGAAGGGGGGGAAGGCGAATACCGAGCTGTCATCAAGGGGTTGTCATCTGACGGCGGGCTCGTCTTGTCATTGGGAGCCAAGGAAACCGTCCTTTACTCCGGTTCGATTTTTCCTCTCTAGGTTCCGCACACATTGGGCTGCCCGGGGCCAGTTTGGGTACATTTTTATTGTTCAAGGAGATCAGTAAAATCCATGAAGCCGAAGTCCTTTGAAGAGGTGCTTGAAGAAGTTCGGGGCAAGCGGATTCTCGTCGCCAACCGGGGTATCCCGGCCCGGCGGATCTGCCGCTCCATCACGGAGATGTTCGACGCCAAGGCGATCATGACCGCCACGGACGTCGACAAAACGTCTCCGGCCACCTCCGGCGCGAACGAACTGCTTATGCTCGGTTCGGACCCGCGTGCCTATCTTGATCTCGACATGGTCATCCGTGAGGCCAAGGCCCACGGCGTGGTCGCCATCCACCCCGGTTGGGGATTCGGCGCGGAGGACGACAGTTTCCCCGCCAAATGCAAGGCTGCGGGCATCATTTTCATCGGCCCTCCTCAGGAGCCCATGCGCATTCTGGGCAACAAGGTGGCCGTGCGCAAGCTGGCCATTGAGCAGGGCGTGCCCGTGGTGCCCGGCTCCGATGGCGCGGTTTCCATTCCCGAGGCGCGCAAGATCGCCAAGGACATCGGCTTTCCGGTTATGCTCAAGGCCGAAGGCGGCGGCGGCGGCCGCGGCATTTACGAGGTCTACAAGGACGAGGACCTGGAAAACGCCTTTGCCAAGGCTTCCGCCCTGGCGCAGGCTTCCTTCGGCAACCCGCGGCTGTACGTTGAGAAGCTGCTGACTGCGGTCCGCCACATCGAAATCCAGGTCGTGGCCGATCAGCACGGCAATGTTTTCTGTTTCGACGAGCGCGACTGTTCCGTGCAGCGCAATCACCAGAAACTGGTGGAGATCACGCCTTCCCCGTGGCCCAAGTACACCGAGGAATTGCGCGCCCGGCTGAAGGAATACTCCAGGCGGCTGGTCCTGGCCGTTGGCTACTACTCTCTGGCCACCGTGGAATTCTTGGTGGACAAGGACGGCGTTCCCTTTCTCATCGAGGTCAATACCAGGCTCCAGGTGGAGCACGGCATCACCGAATGCCGTTACGGCATCGACCTGGTGGAGGAGCAGATCGCCATCGCCTTCGGCTCCGAACTGCGCTGCACCGAGGAGAGTACCAAGCCCTTTCAGTGGGCCTTTCAGTGTCGCATCAACTGCGAGGACCCGCAGAAGAAATTCGAACCCAACTCGGGCCGCATCACCCGCTACATCTCCCCGGGCGGCCAGGGCATCCGCATCGACTCCTGCGTGGGTGACGGCTACTACTTTCCTTCCAACTACGATTCGGCCGCCGCGCTGCTCATCGCCTATGGCAACTCCTGGAAGAAAGTCGTCGCCCTGATGAACCGCGCCCTGCGGGAATACATGGTCGGCGGCCTGAAGACGACCATCCCGTTCCACCGCAAGATCGTCGCCCATCCGAAATTCATCAACGCGGATTACGACACCAACTTTGTGCGGCAGAACTATGCGGAACTCATGGACTATTCCGACCGTGAGCCCGATTCCCTGCGCCTGACCAGGCTGATCGCCGAGATTTCCGCCCTGGGCTACAACCGCTATGTGCAATTGGGCGAGTATCGCGGCCGCGACGACAAACGGGTGGGGCGGTTCTCCGTGGCCGAGCCTCCCGAGGTCGCCTCCTGGTTCGAGTCGAGGATCTCGCGCGGCATGGACCGCGATACCATCCTGGACACCTTGCGCTCGGACCGCGAGGCCGGGATAGTGCACATGACCGACACCACGACCCGCGACATCACGCAGTCCAACAGCGGCAACCGCTTCCGCCTGGCCGAGGACGCCATCGTCGGCCCCTATCTCGACAAATGCGGCTTTTTCTCCCTGGAGAACGGCGGCGGCGCGCATTTCCACGTGGCCATGCTGGCGAACATGACCTATCCGTTCACCGAGGCGGCCGAGTGGAACAAGTTCGCGCCGAACACGCTCAAGCAGATCCTGATCCGGTCCACCAACGTGCTCGGCTACAAGCCGCAGCCCCGCAACGTCATGCGCCTGACCGGCGAGATGATCAATGAACACTACGAGATCATCCGTTGTTTCGATTTCCTCAACCATGTCGAGAACATGAGGCCTTTTGCCGAAGTGGCGCTCAACTCGAAGAAGAATATCTTCGAGCCCGCCCTGTCCCTGTCCTGGGCCAAGGACTTCGACGTCAAGCGCTACATGACGGTCACCAGCGAGATCATCGCCATGTGCGCCGACGTGGCGGGCGTCAGCAAAAAACAGGCGCAACGCATGATCATCCTCGGGCTCAAGGACATGGCGGGCGTCTGCCCGCCCCGGTTCATGCGCGAACTGATCACCGCCATTCGCAGGAAATACCCGGAACTGGTCATCCACAGCCATCGTCACTACACCGACGGCCTGTTCGTGCCCACCATGGGTGCCGCCGCCGAGGCGGGTGCGCACATCGTGGACGTGGCCGTGGGCGCTTCGGTGCGCTGGTACGGTCAGGGCGAGGTCCTTTCCACCGCCGCGTACATTGAGGACGAGATCGGGCTCAAGACCCATCTTGACAAGGACATGATCCGCTCCACCAATTTCCTGCTCAAGCAGATCATGCCGTATTACGACCGCTACACCGCACCGTTCTTCCAGGGCATCGACCACGACGTGGTCCGCCACGGCATGCCGGGCGGCGCTACGTCCTCGTCGCAGGAGGGGGCGCTCAAGCAGGGGTACATCCGGCTCTTGCCCTACATGCTCAAGTTTCTGGAGCGCACGCGCAAGGTCGTCCGCTACCACGACGTCACCCCCGGTTCCCAGATCACCTGGAACACGGCGTTCCTGGGCGTCACCGGTGCCTACAAGCGGGGCGGGGAGCGTGAAGTGCGCCGACTGCTCAACGTCCTGGACATCGTCACCCTGTGCAAGGAAGAGGATTTGACGGACCTGGAACGCGAGGCCCGGCTCGATCTCTACCGCGATTCCAACGACGCTTTTCGCAACCTGCTTCTCGGCAAGTTCGGCAAGCTGCCTCTCGGCTTTCCGGCCGACTGGGTCTACCAGTCCGCCTTCGGCAAGGGGTGGGAGACCGCCATCGAGAAACGCACCGAGGCGTCCCCGCTGGAAACCCTGTGCGACGTGGATCTGGCCGCCGAGAAGGAGGCCTTGCAGTCCCGATTGCACCGGCAGCCCACCGAGGAAGAGTTCGTCATGTACCTCAACCACCCCGGTGACGCCATCACCACCATCGACTTTTGCGAGAAGTACGGCAATATCAACAACCTGCCGGTCGATGTCTGGTTCGAGGGACTGGAAAAGGGCGAAGTGCTCAACTTCCAGGGCAATTGCAAGAAGCCGCACCGCATGCGCATCCTCGACATCTCCGAGCCCGACGAAAACGGCATGGCCGTGGTCCGTTACGTGCTCGATTCCGAGATCATGAGCCACCAGGTCAAGGTGGCGGAGCCCGATGCCGGCGGCCGCGAGGCCACGCCCATGGCCGATCCTGCCAACCAGTACCATGTCGGCTCACCCAGCAACGGCGACCTGTGGGTCATGCACGTCCGCCCCGGCGACGTGGTCAAGGCGGGCGAGGAGTTGTTCAATATATCCATCATGAAGCAGGAGAAGTCCGTACTCGCTCCCATGGACGGCATGGTCCGGCGCGTGCTCAAGGCCGCCAACTTCACCGAGGACAAGAAGATGGTCCCGGTGGTGGAAGGGGAGCTGCTGGTGGAGCTCGGACCTGCGGCGGGGGTCTGTCCCACCTGCAAGACCGAGATGCCCGGCGTGAGCGCCAACTTCTGTCCCAACTGCGGCCAGAAGATTTAGAAAATTATTGCCGATAGTCAAATTGGTTCAATCGGTTCCACCTTCCCATGTGAAGGTGGTGGAAGAATTCCTATAGGGCCGACGGGAGACAACATCCCGTCGGCCTTTGTTTTTTATGAAAGTGGATGCTTTTTCTGGTCTGGCTTTTCATTTTTTGATGCGCATGATTGGTCTATTGGTTGGGCCAATAGTTTCATTGACGGATACCTTGGATAGCCTGTAAGCGGTGGTTAGCTCATTTCAAGTCACGGTTTTTTGTTGATTTGTTCATTCCATAATCAGGAAGTCGCGGGCCTCGGTGAGAGGCGGCCCTGGGCCGCTTTGGACCGCGCGAACGACCCGGGAGGAAGCAATGGCCAAAAATCAGAAGACGACTGCCGAGACGGCCCCTGTAGAGAGGGGCAAGGCTCCAGCCAAATCGGAAACCCTCAAGAGCAAGCTGGTTCTCAACGGAACCGACATCAAGAAGATCGGCGAGGAAGCCGAGTTGCTGGTCGGCGGCAAGAACTACAATACCGCCATCATCAGCCAGGTGGACGGCATCCGGGCTCCCGAGTTCCGGGCCATCTCCTCCCAGGCATTTCATACCATCCTGGATGATACCAAGGTCAACGCCGCCGTTGTCCGCGCCACGGTGGACAAGGAATACAACAATATAGACTGGCGCTCCGACGATGTGAACCAGGATTCCGACTTCCTGCAGAACTTCGTTCGAAACGTCGGAAAGAAGGTGCGGGAGCAGTCCGGCAAGCAGTCCGGCACGCCCATCAAGCTGCGCACCTTCATCAATAACGTGGTGGAAGGGTTCGCCACCTCTCCCGAGGGAATCGACCAGTTGCGCAAGCGTTCCGTGCTGGTGCAGTCGGCCATCCTTTCCGTGACCATTCCCGATGAGATCGCCAAGGAAGTGAAGGGCGCCTATGGCGCCATCTGCAAGGAGGCGGGCATGGACGACGTGCCCGTGGCCGTGCGCTCCTCGGCGGCGGGCGAGGACAGCCGCAAGAAGGCGTTCGCCGGTTTGCAGGATACCTACCTCAACATCGTGGGTGCCGACGGCTGCCTCGAAGCCTATCATTGGGATTGCGCTTCGGCCTACAATCTGCGCTCCATGACCTATCGCCGTGAGGCCATTCTCGACGCCATCACCCGGGCCGAAGAAACCGGCGACGATTCCATCGCCGAACGCGCCAAGAAAGAGTGGGCCATCGAGCACACCTCCCTGTCCGTCTGTCTGATGCGGATGATCAACCCGGTCATCTCGGGTACGGCGTTTTCCGCAGACACCGCCACCGGCTGCCGCGGCACCGACCGCAACGACCTGGTCTCCATCGACGCCAGCTACGGTCTGGGCGAAGCGGTGGTCGGCGGCATGGTCACTCCTGATAAATTCTACGTATTTCAGCGTGATGGCGGCCGCGAGGTGGTCATCCGCTACATGGGCTGCAAGGAAAAGAAGATCGTCTACCGCGAGGACGGCAGCGGCACGCACGTGGTCAAGGTGCCCGAGAATGAAGTCACTCGCTGGGCGCTCTCCATCGCCCAGGCCGAGATGGTGGCCCAGGGCGTCCGGGCCATTTCCAAGGCATACGGCGGCATGATCATGGACACCGAGTTCTGCATCGACAAGACCGATCGGCTCTGGTTCGTCCAGGCTCGCCCGGAGACTCGCTGGAACGAGGACTTCGAGCAGCATCCCCATACCATCTTCATGCGCCGCCTCGAGGTGGACAAGAAGGCCATCGAATCGGCCGAGGTCATCCTGGAAGGCAACGGCGCGTCCCGGGGCGCGGGACAGGGCACGGTCAAGTACCTGCGTTCCGCCCTGGAACTGAACAAGATCAACAAGGGCGACATCCTGGCCGCCGAGCGTACCGATCCGGACATGGTGCCGGGCATGCGCATCGCCTCGGCCATCCTGGCCGACGTGGGCGGCGACACCAGCCACGCGGCCATCACTTCCCGCGAGCTGGGCATCCCGGCCATCATCGGCATCCAGCGCATCGAGGCCCTGCGCTCCCTGGACGGCCAGCAGGTCACCGTGGACGGCTCCCGGGGCAAGGTGTACCGGGGCGAGCTGCCCCTGGTGGAGGTAGGCGGCGAGATCAACGTGGCCGAACTGCCCGCCACCAAGACCAAGGTCGGCCTGATCCTGGCCGATGTCGGGCAGTCCCTGTTCCTCTCGCGCCTGCGCCAGGTGCCCGATTTCGAGGTCGGCCTGCTGCGCGCCGAGTTCATGCTCGGCAACATCGGGGTGCACCCCATGGCTCTCGAAGCCTACGACAAGGATGTGCTCAACGATCTGGTTGATGAGAAGCTCCAGCAGATGGACACGCGGCTGACCAAGGTCATGAAGGAGCAGTTGGCCGACGGCCTGATCCGCATGCCGCTCAAGCTGCGCGAATACGTCGGCCTGATCACCGGCCTGTCCAAGAAGATGGACGCCCTGGCTGAACAGGAAGGGACTCGCAGCACGGACGAGGTCCTGGCCATGCACCGCAAGCTGCGCGAGATGGACCACAAGCTCGACGAGCACATTTCTCTGGCCACCGACCGTCTGGACGTACTCAAGACCTCCATGGACCTGGAGGCGCACGTGGCCGTCATCCTCGGCTACATCGACATGCTCGATCCCATGCCGGAAACGCGCTCCGAGGCCTGGAAAATCCGCCAGGAGCACGAGCAGGTCGTGGACGAATACGTCAAGCGGCTCAAGGAGGACCCGGAGATCATCGCCTATCTGGACCAGGTCACCGCGCTGCGCGAGGAAGTGGCCCTGAAGATGGGGCTCAAGTCCGAAATGGACGAGGTGGCCACGCTTCCCGACCGCATCCGCCATATCCTGGAGGCCCGGGGCTATAATTCCGGCAAGGAGAACTACATCCAGACCCTGTCCCAGGGGCTGGCCCTGTTCGCCATGGCCTTCTATGGCAAGAACATCGTCTACCGGACCACGGATTTCAAGTCCAACGAGTACCGGAATCTGCTCGGCGGCTCGCTCTTTGAAGCCCACGAGGACAACCCCATGATCGGCTACCGGGGCGTGTCCCGCAACATCCACGACTGGGAGCTCGAAGCCTTCAAGCTGGCTCGGGGCATCTACGGCGGCAAGAACCTGTCCATCATGTTCCCGTTCGTGCGCACCCTGGAAGAGGCGCGCAGCATGAAGCGCTATCTCAAGCAGGTGCACAACCTGGAATCCGGCAAGGACGGCCTCAAGGTCATCCTCATGGCCGAGATTCCGAGCAACGCCGTGCTTTGCAAGGAATTCCTCAAGGAAGTGGACGGTTTTTCCATCGGCTCCAACGACATGACCCAGATGGTGCTCGCCACCGATCGTGACAACGCCAGCCTTCAGCACATCTATGACGAGGAAGACCCGGCCGTTGTCTGGGCCATCCTCTCCGCCATCTTCGCCGGCCAGAAGGCCGGGAAGAAGGTCGGCTTCTGCGGCCAGGGCGTCAGCAACAGCGTCATCCTGCGCGGCCTGGTCGCCATCGCGGGCATCGTCTCCGCTTCGGTCGTTCCCGATACCTACCACCAGACCAAGCTCGACATGGCCGAGGTGGAAAGCGCGAACATCCCGACACGCGGACTGGGCAAGTGGCTCAAGCAGCAGCACATGCACAACCTGTGCGAACTCCTGGAGGCCAACAGCTACGGCCACATCCTCAAGAAGTACAAGTCGCCCGAGGACTTCATGGAGTGGTACGAGGGCGAGCTGGATCGCTTCAGCGAGCAGTTGCGCGAGCACATGGAGACTCCCAAGGAGGAGTTCTACCGCCAGGAGATGCTGCAGTTCCGCGCCATGTTCCACAAGCCGGTCATCTATGCCAGCTGGGATTGGGATTATACGGTCTGGGACGCCATGCGCCATGCCGGGTTCGAGTCCTTCGACGAGCAGGAGGCGGCCCTCGAGGTCCAGCGCGGGAAGGATTGGTAGCCCGCAGCTTCGGCCAGGAAGACGACAAGGCCCCGTCCGAAGACGGGGCCTTTTTCATGCGCGTTGCCGGTGAACAACGGGTCAGACGATCGTGTCGGTGATGCTGCCGTACCCGGATTCCAAAATGTTGTTGGCGGTGGTGCGGATGTCCACATCCGTGCCGGTGGAACTGAAGTCCGTGCCCGCACCGAAATAGTCGTCCGTCCTCGACACGACTTCGGTGCCGATTATGGCCTGTTCGGACGCCATGTGCTGGGGGCCGGAGCCCGACATGTCGGTCCGGATGGTCTCCCGCGAGGCCTCGAAGCCGGAAATTTGATTTTCCATGCCCTGGGCCGCCATGGACATGACGGATATGCCGAAGTCGGACATGCGCGCCTCCCTCGCCGCTGATGCGGCGCCCAATGATTATGCAACAGGCGGTAGCCCTTGGCAAGTCCTGACGGTAGGCAATGGAAATACCCCCGCCCTCTGGGACGGGCGGGGGGGGGCTGAGTTCGGGGTTCGACGTTTTGGTCTAGGAAACTGCGTCGAGGAAGCCGCGGTCGAGATTCTTGAGCGAGTTCGAGAGTTTGACCAGTTCGTCGCTGGGGATCTTGCGAAGGGTCTTGCCTTCGGAATCCTGGATTTCGACTTGAACAGTATCGTTTTCTTCGAGGACGTTGAACTTCAGCTTGACGTTGCTGTTCTCAAGCTTGCTCCGGATATCGCCCACGATTTCCTTCACTTCCTCTCGGGACATGTCCTGCGGAGTGGAGGCGGATGCATTGTTCACGCCGACGGTTCCGGATGGGGTTTTGGAGTTTTTCTCCTGTCCCGGAGGCAAATCCGAACCCCTGGCCGAGTATACGCTCTCCGAGCGAACTCTCTGCCTCAGTTCATTTATGCTTTCGGGGATATTCATGATCTCCCTCCCTGGTGTTACACGAATCATCCCAAACTGATTTGCCGCTTACGTTCAGTTTATCGGCTTTTATTGAACAAAACTTTAGGGACGGGAGGGGTTGTTTCAAACAGGCGCCATTTCAGCCGCTCACCGCAAACACGCATTGACGGGCAGGGGAAATTGGAATAGAGTTACTATTAGTTAAAAGTGTTTTATGCCGGTTGGTTGAACCGTCCCTCCGCTGGTGGGGCTCCATTACATCCTGCCCCGAGACTCGATGACCTACTTGCTCCAACATCTCTTTGATCCCGACCTCGATTCCAGGGTTCGCAAACCCAAGGAGCTGGAAGACGGCAGCGTGGATCATTACGAACTTCGGTATGTCCAGAATGTGGAGGAGGGCAGTGTCATTGCCCGCTGGGTGCCTCTGGAGAACGCGGGGGGCGAGGCCGATCTCCGGTTTGTGTCGCCGGAACGCAAGTTCCCGGCGGGCAGGGGCACCGGGATCCGGCGGAATGATCCGGACCGGCTCTATGCCGCGGTCAACGGCAGTGTCGGTTATCGCGACGGCAAGATAGTTGTCGACGAAGCCATCACCCTGCCCGGAGACGTCAACTTCCATACCGGCAATATCAATTTCATCGGTAATCTGACCCTTGGCGGGGGGGTGCGGAGCGGATTTACGGTCCAGGGGCGCGACATCGTCATTCAGGGGCAGGTGGAGGGTGCCCGAGTCGAAGCCTTGCACGATCTGATCTGCCGGGGAGGGATCAAGGGCAGCAAGGAAGCGTTCCTGGAAGCGGGAAGGGACTTGAAACTGTCGTTTTGCGAGTTCGCCACCCTGAAATCGGGCGGGGACATCATGGTCAAGGGCTCGCTGATGCACAGCCAGGTCTATTGCGGCAAACGGCTGGCCGTGGGCGGCCGACTGACCGGGGGCGACATCTATTGCCATGAATACATTTATGTGGGTGAACAGCTCGGCGGCGGCCTGGATACGGACACGAGTCTGACCGTCGGCTACGATTCGACGTTGCTGTACGCCGATGCGGAGTATAACCGACGGATAAAAAAGCTTAATGAGAATATCAAAACCTACGAAAAGGTGTTAAGCAGAGACAAGGATTCCAAGGCGGAAATCGGGCCGAAGCTGGATTCGGCCCAACGGGAGTATTCACTGCTCAAGATGCTCAAGGCGAAGCTGTGGGAGGGGATCCACGGCACCGAGCAGGTGGAGCGGTGCAAGATACTGGTCCCGGGAGTGGTCAAGCCGGGCGTGGAGATAAGTATCGGCTCGGCATTCCTGAAAATCGACGACTATTTGGAAGATGTGTATTTCTATTACGATAACGGAGAGATCGCCACTGGGATCTCCGCCAAGAAAATGAAAAAATAACCTATGGATATCGCAACGCTTATCGGACTCGTCGGTGCGTTTGGCCTGGTGTTGACCACCATCTTCATGGGTGGGAACGCGGCCGGGTTCGTCGACATCCCCTCCGTCGTCATCGTCATTGGCGGTACTTTTGCCGTCACGTTCGTCATGTTCCCCATGGGAGTGGTCATCGGCACCATCAAGGTCGGCCTGAAGACGTTGCTCTTCAAGTCCAACGATCCCCAGGAAATCATCCGGCTGATCACCAGCCTGGCGGAAACCGCGCGCAAGGAAAGCCTTGTGGCCCTTGAAAAGGTGAACATCGAGGACCAGTTTCTCAAGAAGGGGGTCATGCTGGTCGTGGACGGCTCCAGCGAGTCCCTGGTCCGCTCGGTCATGGAGATCGAGTTGGAATTCATGAAACAGCGGCACCGCCAGGGGCAGGCCGTGTTCAAGGGCATGGGGGGCATGGCCCCGGCATTCGGCATGATCGGCACCCTGATCGGCCTGGTCAACATGCTATCCAACCTTTCGGACCCGGCGTCCATCGGACCGGCCATGGCCGTCGCCCTGCTGACCACGTTCTACGGCGCCATCATGGCCAACGTCGTCTTCCTGCCCATGGCCACCAAGCTGGAGGAGCGTTCGGCCGAAGACTCGCTGTTCATGCAGATTATGATCGAGGGCGTGTCCTCGTTGCAGCGCGGCGACCATCCGACCATCGTCAAGGAAAAGCTCCAGGCCTTCCTGTCGCCCGCCATTCGCGAGGAGCGCTAACCCGCCCGGGACAACGTCATGGCTGATAAAGCAGCGGAAGAAGTCGTCCGGCGCAAGCCGCCCGAGGAGCCGGCGGGAGAAGAGGGGTTGCCCGCGTGGATGGCCACCTTCGCCGACATGGTCACGCTGCTGCTCTGCTTCTTTGTCCTGCTCCTGTCCTTTGCCGAACAGAGCGAGGAAAAGTACCGCGATGCCTTGGGCTCCATCAAGGGGGCCTTCGGCGTGAAGGAGATACGGGCCATTTCCGAAGACATGGCCTTGTTCAACACCACCTCCGAGGCGACCAAGGAGATGGCCTCCCAGATTTCCCACGACGAGCGGCTTCTGCTCGGGGTGATCATGCGCATCAAGTCGCTGATGGAGGAATCGGACGACACGGAGATAATGGAGGGCGCGGGCGTCACTGCCGACCGTGACGGCGTGGTTTTCAGCGCGAGTTCCTCGGCCATGTTCGAACCCAATACCGCCGTGCTCAAGCCGCGGGCTCACGAGATACTCGACACTGTCATCACGGTCCTCAAGGACTACAAGCTCAGCCTGGTGGTGCGGGGCCACACGGACAATCGGCCCACAGCGACCAGGAAGTTTCCGTCCAACTGGGAATTGTCCGCCGCCCGGGCCGCAGTGGCCTTGGATTATATCCTGCAAAAGGGTGATATCGAGATCAGCCGGGCCAAGGCTGTCGGCTATGCGGATACCCGTCCGGCGGCCCCCAACGATACGGAAGAGGACCGGCGGAAGAATCAACGGGTGGAGTTCTACCTTCACATGCCGCAGCGCGACGCCTGGTAGGAGCCGAAATGGCGAAAGAAGAAGCGATAGAACCGGAAGCCGGTTCCGGCGGGCCACGGTCCGCCCCCCCCAAGAAGGGGGAGGGTATCCCGGCCTGGATGGCGACGTTTGCCGACATGGTGACGTTGCTGCTCTGTTTCTTCGTCCTGTTGCTTTCCTTCACCAATACCGATGTCACCAACTTCCGGCGGCTGCTGGGTTCCATCCAGGAGGCTCTGGGAGTTCAGCTGGAAGACAAGACGGCGCTCTCCACTCCTTATGCGGACAACAATTTCAAGGAGCGTCGCAGTGCTCGGGAGAGCCGTGAAATTGTGGAACTCGGCGCCCGGCTGAAGCAATTCATCCGATCCAAGGATCTGACCAGCATGGCCCGCGTGAGCAACGACAAGTCCGGCGTCATGCTCCGGTTCAACAATGCCGCCATTTTCGACAAAGGGTCCGCCGAGTTGAGCCCCGAGGCCCAGAAAGCCCTCGACATCGTCATTGCGGGGATGGAAAGCAAGAATTTCAACCTGATCATTCGCGGCCACACCGATGGCGACCTGCCGGAGTCGAGCCTGTACCAGTCCAACTGGGAGCTTTCTGCGGCCAGGGCCGCCACCTGCCTGCGCTATATTCTCGCCCATTCCGATATTTCCCCGGAACGGATGAAGGCCGTGGGCTACGCCAGTGCAAAGCCGCTCTTTCCGAGTACGACCGAATCCAACAAGGAAAGGAACCGGCGCGTCGAGTTCTTCTACCTGCCCGCAGGCCGATCCAAGTGGTAGATCAGGCCTGATCGCGACCCGGTGAGAAGGTGGCCACCCGCCTGAGAACGGCGGCCAGCTGCTCGAAGGAGACCGGCTTGGACACGTAGTCGTTCATGCCGACCTTGAGGAATTTATCGCGGTCTTCGGGCATGGCGTGGGCGGTGAGGGCCACTATGGGGATGTTCTTCGTGAAGGGCATGGAGTCATCGGAACGGAGCTTCTTGGTGGTTTCTATGCCATCCAGCACGGGCATCTGTATGTCCATGAAAATACAGTCGAACCGCTCAGTCTTCAAGACCTCCAGAGCCCTTTGGCCGTTGTCGACGCACTTTGCCTTGTGGTGCATCTTTTCAAGCATGCGGCTGATGGCGATCTGATTGACCCGGTCATCCTCGACCACCAGGACCGACAGGTTGTCCGGATGCATCTGCAGGGTGGGCCGGTCCGGGGCCTTCGGCAGCGGTGCGTTTTCGGGAATTCCCAGTTGCAGGGTGACGTACATGGTCGTTCCCAGGCCTTCCTCGCTGTCCACGGTGATGGTGCCGTCCATCTGCTTCACCAGGTTTCGCACGATGCCCAGCCCGAGACCGGTGCCCTGGTGGCGTCTGGTATAGGTGCCATCGACCTGGGTGAACGACTCGAAGACATAGGCGATCTTGTCTGGCGGGATGCCGATGCCCGTGTCCGAGATGGTGATGAGGATGCCCATGCGGCCCGGGCGTCGCTGGATTTTCAAGTCGCTGACATGCACGGAGATGGTGCCGCGCTCCGTAAACTTAACCGAATTACCCACAAGGTTGAAGAGGATCTGCCGGATGCGCACCTCGTCGCCGATGAGGCTGGGGGGGAACCCGGGGGCCATCTCCATGTGCAGTTCGATGTCCCTGGACTCCGTGACGTGGGTGAAGAATTTGAAAATGGTTTCGAGCACCTCTTGCGGGGAGAAGGGCAACTCGTGCAGGACCAGCTTTCCGGCCTCGATCTGGGCTATGTTGAGGATGTCGTTGATGACGTTGAGCAGGACGTTGCTTGAGCTGATGGCCGTGTCGATGTAGTCGGCCTGTTCCTCGTCGAGCTTGGTGCCCTTGGTCAGTTGCAACATGCCCAAAATGCCGTTGAGCGGCGTCCGCAACTCATGGCTCATGTTGGTCAGGAATTCGGTCTTGGCCTTGCTGGCCGATTCAGCGTCCTTCTTGGCTTTCATCAGCGCATTTTGGATCGCCTTGGCTTCGGTGATGTCTTCGGCCACGCCGACCAGCCGGACCCGGATGCCGTGTTCGTCGTACACGGGGTACGCCTGGGCCCGGACCCAGCGCTCCTTGCCGTCGGGCAGGAATATGCGGAATTCCTCGTAGAGAATCCTGCCTTCCACGCGGAGCAGGTTGATCGCTTCCATGACCCGGGGTCTGTCGTCGCGGCAGATGGCCAGGAAGAAGGTGTCGGGATTGTCGTAGAGCGATTCCCGGGTTCGTCCCCAGATGATTTCATAGGACGGGCTCGTGTAGATGACCCGGTTGTCGGCGATGTCATTGATCCAGTATACTTCATGAATATTTTCAACAAGTTGCCTGAATCGTTCCTCGCTGTCCTTGATCTCGTTTTCCCGCAGATTGATCTGGCGGACCATGTCGTTGAACTTGTCTTCAATGATGGACAACTCGGAAAAGGAGGCTTCTTCGCCGCTGAGAGGGGGGCCGTAATGCCCCTGGGCCGTGAGCTCGATGGATTCGGTGAAGTGCGCCAGGGGCTTCACCACCCGGATATGGATGCGGTGCTGGAGAAAGTGGGCGAAGATGAAGAACAGGCTGAGGATGATCGTCAGCAGGGCCAACAGGGTTGAAATGATGGGGAGGAAAACCTTGCGCACGGGCTTGCCGATGATCAGGAACCAGTTCGTCTGGGGGACCTTGGCAACCGTGCCGAGATAGTGAGTTCCCTGGTCGTTGTATATGTCCGTATGACTTGCCCCCGACGTGAAGTCCCGCAGGATGGACAGGTTGCCCACGTTCTCCTGCTGCTGGACCCGGGTGAAATCAGGGTGGGAAATGAGTGTGCCGTGAGCGTCGCAAAGGATGAGAACGCCCTCCTCGGGGGGGAATATGTTCCTGACCTGTTGGTAGAGCTGCTTCAGGCTCAGTTCACCGATGAGCACGCTGCCGTTTTCCAGGCGAACGCCGATGTAGATGACCAGATTGTGCGTCACGGGTGAAGTGACGGGAGGGGAGATGATTCTGGGATTCTGGTCCACTTTGTCGGCGAAATGGCGCATATAGAGCGGGGCGTGCGCCTCCTGGGGCGACGTGGCCAGGACGCGGCCGGTGGAATCCAGGTAGAGCAATCGCTCGAAATGGTGATATGCCTGGAGGAAATTGCTCAGAACCCAGCTGTACCAGAATGGATCGTAGCGATTGATGCTGGCGGACAGGGAGTTGAGGCCCGTCTTGGCGTCACCGATGTTGGAGGCGATGTTGCGGCTGATGGATTGCGACAGGACGGAATTCTTCATTTCGAATTCCCGGCTGTTCTGGAAGACGGTGAACGCGCCCAGCAGAAAAATGAGGCAGATGCTGGGGATGAGCATCCACCGGGTCAGGTCCTGTTGAACGATCTGCCGTAAAGAAGGGGCGGACATATTTGGATTTTCGCGTGTCGACACAGCGGCGCCCTATCGTACGCTGATGGTCGAGAATCTGCCGTCGAGCACGGTTATGATGTAGATATTTCTTCGTACATCACCGAATTCATCCAATTTAAATGTTCCGCTCACGCCGTTCAGCGGACCACTCGGAGCCATGGCCTGGACCAGGCCTTCGGCGCGTCCGCGGGTCTTCTCCAGCCCAGCAGTCAGGGCGATCACCGCGTCATAGCCGAAGGCCGCCGCGTAGCTCGGAACATTGCCGAACCGGTTTTTGTATGCCTCCCTGAATTTGACGAAGGACGGGTTGGGATTGTCGTCGGCATAGTCCATGGCCACGAAGGCTCCCTCCACGTCCTGTCCGCCCCAGTACAGCAACTGGCTGGTGTAGGCCCAGGAGCCGATGAGAATCTGGATGTTGAGTCGATTGGAGCGGATCTGCTGGATCAGGGAGACGGCGTCGTAGGCCGGGCAGATGAGCAGTATGGCCTGGGGCTTCTGAACGAGGACCCGTTGAATCACGGTTTCCCAGTCGAGGCTGTGCCTGGACGAATAGGTGAGCTGAGACAGCACCTGGCCGCCGTTTTCGGTGAAGATGTCCGAGAAGGTGCGCGCCAGCGGGAGCGAGTACTCGCCGTTGTCCGTTTCGGCCACGGTGATGATGGTTTTGATGTTCAGGGCCATGCGCGCATACTCGCCCAGTTCGCGCCCCTGGATGGAATTGTCGTTGGTGACGCGGGAAAAAGCGTCTTTTCTGCCGGTCAGCAGGGAGGTGGTGGCAGTCGGCGAGATCAGGGCGATGTTGTTTTCGTTGAAGTACGGCAGGACGGCCAGGGTCTGCGAACTGGTGGCATGGCCAATGACGGCGACCGCCCCGGCGGCGATGAGTTCCTTGTCAACTTGAAGCGCCGTGGCGGGGTTGTTGCCGTCGTCCTTGGCGATGATTCGCAACATGCGTCCGTCGATGCCGCCCTCGCTGTTGATTGTCTCCACGGCCAGTTGTACGCCGTTTCTGGCTTGGACGCCCAGATCGGAAATTTTTCCGGTGAGTTGTCCGGAATAGCCGATGATGATGGGGGCGGAATCCGAGCAGGCGGTCATCGCCAGAAGCAGGGCGATGAGCAGTATGGCTGAACAGGATCGTGACGGTACCATAGGCTTCCCGTATCGGCGATCGGTTGCTGTGTGAAGATGATTTATCGGTTGATTCGTATCCCTCAATTGTGTTGAAGGCAATTATATTCCCTGATTATTTGAATTCTATCGGCATGATGCCCCGGTCGGACATGATATGGATGGGACGATACCGCCTGCTTTTGGCCGCATTGCCGGGAACAGGGATGGCGCGTGCCCGCATTGGGGCTTCGAAGGGGAGCCTGGGGCTGTGAATCGGGATGACGAGAAAGGCCTTTGCCGTTTCCGGCAAAGGCCTTTGAAATACAATTCGAAATGGTGGAGGCGGGGGGAGTCGAACCCCCGTCCGAGAACGATCCGCGAAAGCGTCTACAGGTTTAGGTCCGGAATGAAGATTCGCAAAGGCGGATTGCTCCGGGCCAAACGGCCGCCCCGCTAGTCCTTCTATGAGTTTTGCAGCGTAGGCGAAGCACGAACGTGCGCTGCTAGCCCTATGTTTTGACGATCCTCTCCGCTTATAAGGCGTCGGCGAAAGAATCGTGACAGGCTATGCTGTCAGGGTGCTACTCCGCACTAGGCGGCCATAGCGTATTCGTAATTGTCGTTGGCAATTATCTTGTGGTCGATTTTTTACGAGGCCATCGACCAACCTCGACCTGCGACTTCGGCTTCAACTATCCCCGTCGAAACCAGTGCGCCCCCATTTCAAAGAACTGTTGCAACGTAATATAGGTACGGTTGACCGGTTGGCAACTGTTTTTATTTTATTCGTGAATTTGAATGGTTAAAAAATTTCCAGATACTTTTCATCTGTGATTGCGGCAGGATGGGCAAAGCTCAAGAGATGGTTTAACAAATGTCCAGACTGCCAGGGAAGAGGTTGGGGCCGGATCTGAATGCGAGGTGAGAAGAAATGAACGACGCGAGGGGCAGGAGGAATGGAGGCCCGGGGGTACAAAAGAAAACACCCCGTACCGGGTACAGGGTGTTTTGGGTTGCTGGTAGCGAGGAGAGGACTTGAACCTCCGACTCTGCGGATATGAGCCGCATGCTCTGACCAACTGAGCTACCTCGCCATTTTGTCGCCGAAGCGGAAACAGTACATAGTCTGTCTTCCAGGGCTTGGCAAGAGGAAAAAGCCGACGAGGGACATTTTGGGTAATCGTCTACAAAAACAAGAGAATGAGAGCGGCAAGGGCCAGGCGGTACACCGCGAAGGGACGTAGCGTCAGCCGCCCCAGCAGGAGGATGAAGCCTTTGACCGCCAACCAGGCGGAGATGAACGAGACCACGAATCCCAGACCGAGAAAGAGCAGGTCGCCCGGTTCGAAGAGCTGGTAGCTCTTGAGGAAGTCGTAGCCGGTGGCCGCCACCATGATCGGCACGGCGGCGATGAAGGAGTACTCGGCGGCCGCAGTCCTTTTCACGCCGAGGATCATGCCGCCCATGATGGTGGCTGCGGACCGGGAGAAGCCGGGCCACAGGGCCAGGCACTGGAATGCGCCCACCCCCAGGGCCTGGAGCGGCGTCAGGTCGTCGATGGAGCCGGTGCGCTCCTTTCTGGGCATGGCCTCCACCGCAAAGATCATGACCGCACCCACGCCCAGAGCCCAGGCCACGGTCGCTGGGCTGAAAAGGTATTCCTTGATAACGCGGTGCGCCGCCAGGCCCAGCAGCGAGGCGGGCAGGGAGGTCAGAAACAGCAGCCATAAGCCGTATGCGCCCGAAAACCGTCGTTTCGGATCGGGGCGGAGCAGGCCGATGAAACGGTCCAGGTAGAGGCAGACCACGGCCAGGATCGCCCCGAGTTGAATGACGATCTCGAAGGTCTCGGCCTTGGGTCCGGTGAAGCCCAGCAGGTGGCCGGTGACGATGAGGTGGCCGGTACTCGACACCGGCAGGAATTCCGTGAGCCCTTCGACGATGCCGAGGATGACCGCCACATGCCAGGATCCCATCAATGCCCTCTCTTGTGTTGGAAAACCAGGATTCTCCAAGGGCCTAGCCTAACTAGCTGCGCCTTGCAACCCCTTGGAAGGTGGTGTATTTCTAAGATGTTCCACAACGATCCGGGAGGGATTGCATGTCGACCATAATGCCCCAGAGCGAACTGACGCGAAAAGCCGTGGCCTGGATTTGCGAAAAGCGTGAGGAGTGCGGCTCCCTGCCGCTGTCCGCGCTGCTGGAGGAAGCGGCCATGCGCTTCAACCTCGGACCCAAGGACGTGGAGTTTCTTCAGCGGTTCTACAAGGAAACACAGGAGTAACAACTGCCCGTCGTGAAGATTCTCCATCGCCAGATATTCACTGAACTGCTCAAGCTCTTCGGTCTGACGGTTACGTGCCTGCTGGGGCTCATCCTCATCGGTCGCATGCTGCAGCTACGCAGTCTGTTTTTGTCCCAGAACATCGGATTTTTCAACATCCTGCAGTTGTTCTTCTTCCTGACGCCGTTTTTCCTGTTGCTGATCACGCCCATCGCCACGATGCTCAGCGTGTTTCTGACCTTTCTGCGCATGAGTACGGACAATGAGTTGACCGCGCTCAAGGCCAACGGCGTCAGCCTCTACCGCATGCTTCCGGCCCCGGTCACGTTTTGCATCCTATGCATGATGTTCACGTTTTTCATATCGTTCTGGGGGCTTGCCTGGGGCATGGACATGTTCAAGACCAGGCTCTACCAGTTTGCCCGGACCCATTCCAGGTTCGCGCTCCAGCCCGGCATCTTCAACAAGGAATTCCCGGGCATCACCTTTTATGCCCACAAGGTGGACAACGAGAACGGATTGCTTCAGTTCGCCTTTGTCCGCGATGAATCCATCAAGGGCACGTCCGTGGTCGTTGTCGCGCCCGAGGCCCGCATCGTGTCCCGGCCCGAGACCGCCGAGGTGCGCATCACTTTCGATCGGGGCAAGATCTATCGCCAGAGCGGTGACGAGTTGAACGTGCTCAGCTTCGGCTCGTACACGGTCCGCCTCGACCTGAGCAAGCTGCTGGGAGGCTTCAATTTGTCCGAAGACAAGGCCAAGGACATGAGTTTCGCCCGCCTGAGCGAGATCCGCCGTGATCCGACCCTGGCGTCGGAGCAGACGGACCGGTTCATGCGCAAGGTGAACACGGAATACTTCAAGCGGCTGACCCTGCCGTTGGGCTGCCTGATCCTCGGCCTGTTCGCCATCCCCATCGCCTACGTTTTCCGCGGCCTGAAGCAGCAATATGGCCTGCTCCTGTCCATGGGCCTGTTCCTGGTCTACTACAGCATGTTTTCCATCGGTGTAAGCATGGGCGAAAATGGCGCCATTCCACCACTTTACGGCTTGTGGGCACCCAACGTCCTCTACATCTTCGTGGCCGTCTTCGGCATCAAGTTCGCCAATGAGGAGCGGACGTTGCCGGTCATCGACTGGGTGCTGCACCTCAAGAACCGGATAGGGGCTGCGGCATGATCGGCTGGTTCGGCCTCGGTGTTCTCAGCCGGTATCTGATCCGGCAGAATCTTTTTCTCATGGCCATCTGCCTGGCGGCGGGCACCTGCCTCTATCTGCTCTCGGACGTCTTCGACCGATTGGACGACTTCATCCGCGCCGGGCTGGGCGCGGAGACCATCCTGTTCTATTTTTTCGTCAAGATCCCGCTCATCGTGTCACAGCTCCTGCCCGCCATTTTTCTGCTGGCCATGGTCGTCCAGCTCGGGGTGCTTGCCCGGAGCAAGGAAATGCTGGCGTTGCGGGCCGGGGGCGTGTCCTTTGGCTGGTTCATCCGTTTTTTTCTGGTGTACGCCCTGGTCTGGAGTGGCGGACAGCTGGTTTTTTCCCAGTTTCTCGGTGTGTTCGGCGAATACGAGGCCAACCGTATCTGGAAGGAGGACGTGCGCAAGAAGCAACTGGACGAACTGACCATCCAGCAACTCTGGTTCCGGGACGGACCGTTCATCGTTCGCGCCCAGGAGGCCTTTCCTGCGCAAAGCCGGGCCACGGGCATCACTGTTTACGAGTTCGCCACGGACAATCAGGAACTGATTCGCATCCTGACCGCCAAGAAGGCGCTCATCGACGACAACGGCTGGGGGCTGCTCGAAGTGCATGAGCTGGACACGCGCACCTTCATTTCCGTGGACCGGGTCTCCCAGTTCCTGTCCGTGCGCCAGAACCTCAAGGCCTACGCCGCCGTGGAGTTGCAGGGTGACAAGGCGCAGTTGCCGCTCACCGAATTGTCCAAGGTCATCGACAAGCTGGAGGAGTCCGGATCCAACGTGGAGATATTGCGCACGGTGTGGCACGGCAAGCTATCCTACGCCTTTTCCATCGCGGTCATGGCCATGCTCGCCCTGTGCCTGATAACGTATTCCGAGAACGTTTACGCCAACATCGGCCTGTCGCTGGTACTCATCTTTGTCCAGTACGGCATGCACGTGGTCGGGGCCACTGCCGGGGAGAAGGGGGTGCTGCCCCCGATTCTGTCGGCCTGGCTCGGCAACCTCGTCATGGGCACGGCCGCATCGCTTCGGCTGGCCTGGGTGGCCATGCCGGGGTTCCAGGCAACGATCAAGGGGTGGATCGGCGGACTCGGGCCGGTGGAGTCCTAGTCGCGCGCGGCGTATTCCGTCAGGATGTCCCAGAGTTTGGCTTCGCCCATGCCCGTCTTGCTGGAGAAGCACAGGGGCAGGCGCTCCATCTGGAGGATGTCTTTCCACTGCTGCTGCAGCTGCGCCCGGTCGCGCTGTTTGGTCTTGTCCGCCTTGGTCAGCACGGGGATGACGGGAATGGACAGACGCTTCATGTAGGCGGTCAGCTCCATATCCAGCTTCTGGGGCGCCAGCCGGGAGTCCAGGAGTACGACTACAGCCTTCAGGGCAGGGGTGCTTGTAATAAATTTTTCAATGAGTTTTGCCCATTTGTCGCGTTCGACCTTGGAGCATTTGGCATAGCCGTAGCCCGGCAGGTCGACCAGATAGTAGCCGTCCGGGTTGACGCGATAGTAGTTCAGGCTGCGGGTCTTGCCGGGCTTGGAGCTGATCTTGGCCAGGTTCTTCTGTCCCGCCAGCCGGTTGACCAGCGAGGACTTGCCCACATTGGAACGCCCGGCCAGCGCGATCTGCGGCGCGTCCAGGTCTTCAAGCTGCTTGATTTCGTATATTGTTTTGATTAACTCAAGGGATCGATTCATCGGGAATTTACCATTTTCGGGTTTTCGGGCCTGCAAGTCGTCAATGTCTCCTGTTTCAGCCGGTTCCGTCAAGAGCGGGCCTGACACGGGAAAACGCCGGGGAAAACACCATGGGCAAATTGAACATTCTCATCCTCAACGGCCCCAACCTGGGGCACATCGGCACGCGCCAGCCCGAGATTTACGGATCGCTGACCATGGCCGACGTGCCTGGCATCGTGGCCCGGATCATGGGGCAGGCGGCCGGGGACATCGCCATCACGCACTTCCAGTGCAATTCCGAAGGCGGACTCATTGATCGCCTGGAGCAGGCGCGCGCCGAGGGTGTGGACGGCGTGGTCTTCAACGCGGGGGCCTACACCCACACCAGCCTGGCCCTTGCCGACTGCCTGGCCTGGATCGGAATTCCCTGCGTGGAGGTGCACATCAGCAATATTTGGGCTCGCACCGGCCAGCCGCTTCGGCAGCAATCGATCATGGGCGGGCGGTGCGTCGGCGTCATTGCCGGATTCGGCGTTATGAGCTATGCCCTTGCTGTCCAGGCGCTCCACGAACATTTGCGCGGATAAGTCACCTATAACCTTTTTCGGAGAATGTATGATCTCGACCAAGGATTTCAGGACTGGCCTGAAAATCGAAATTGACGGGAAACCGTTTGAAATCATAGAATTTCAGCATTTCAAGCCCGGCAAGGGCGGCGCCATGGTCCGCACCAAGCTGCGGCATATGAAGACCGGGCAGGTCCTGGACAAGACCTTCCGCTCCGGCGAAAAGGTCGACAAGCCCGACATGGCCGTGACCGATATGCAGTTCATCTACAAGGAAGGCACGGATTTCGTGTTCATGGACCTGGAGACCTACGAACAGATGCACGTCCCCGGCGACAACGTGGGCACTGCGGCCGGCTATATCAAGGAAGGCGATACCGCGAAGGTGCTGCTCTACAACGGCGAGCTGATCGGCGTGGACCTGCCCGCCAACGTCAGCCTGGTCGTGACCAAGACCGATCCCGGCATCCAGGGCGACCGCGTGAGCAACGCCACCAAGCCCGCCACCATGGAAACCGGCCTGCAGGTCAACGTCCCGCTGTTCATCAACGAAGGCGACACCATCAAGGTGGACACCCGCAGCGGCGAATACCTGGGCCGGGAATAAGGCTGCTTGCAACTTGTGAGGAGAATTGCGTAAAAAGGTCGGGGGCGGTACGCTGCCCGCGACCTTTTTTCATGAGGAAGGATGATGGCCCGACAACCGGTTCAAGCGAAGACAGTTCCCAGAAAGGGGCGGGGAAGGGAGTTCTCCGGACTCTTTTTTCTGTTTTTTTCCGTTTTCCTCTTCCTGAGCCTTCTCTCGTTTCATCCCAACGACCCCAGCTTCAACCAGGCGGTCAGCGACGGATGGAAGGCGCGCAACACCGTGGGACTGGCGGGGGCGTATTTCGCCGGGCTCCTTGTGGAGGTCTTCGGTGCCGCCGCCATGTTCTGGCCGTTCTATTTCCTCTATCTCGGGCTTTCCCGTTTCTTCACCCGGCTCAAGCTTTCCAAGGGGCGCTGGGCCGGGCTCATCGGGTTGTTTCTTGCCTTCGAGGCCTGGAGCCAGCACCCCTGGTTCTTTAACGTGCCGCCGGACAGTTATGGCTTCCTCGGCGGCGGGTACCTGGGCCGCAACGTCATCGCCCGCTATACGCTTCCGTACCTGCGTCCCGTGGGAGCGTTCCTGCTTTGGACCTTCGTGACCATCGTCTCCTTTCAACTCGTCGCCGGGTTCAGCTGGCGTTCCCTGTGGTTTCGCGTGATGTGCCGGTTGGTCACGCTGCGTGACAGGGTCGTCGAGCGCAGCGAACTGCTCAGGCAACGGCGCGAGGAGCGCCGGGAGCGTCGGGCTCTCGAATCCGAGCAGGCCGGGGAAGAGGGCGATGACATGGAAATCCGGTTCATCGATCTCGAAGAGGAGAGCAGGAACGAGCGTCCCGCGCATCGCTCCGCGTCGCCCAAACGCAAGCCCAAGCCCGCCCCGGTGCCGGCCTTGGTCCACGTTGACGCCCCGGACGGGAAGGGGAGAGAGCTGCCCGGCACGGACCTGCTTACGGCACCGCCGCCGCAGTCCTCGTCGCAGACGGCCGAAGTGTTGCAGCCGCTGGCCGATCGTCTCAAGGAATGCCTGAATGATTTCAACGTGCAGGGCGAGATTCAGCGCGTGGTGCCCGGTCCGGTGGTGACCATGTTCGAGTTCAAGCCCGCCCCGGGCATTAAAGTCAGTCGCATCGAGAACCTGACCGACGATATCGCCCTGGCGCTCAGGGCCGAATCCGTGCGCATCGAGGCCCCCATTCCGGGCAAGGACAGCGTGGGCATAGAGATTCCGAACATCGAGCGCGAGACGGTCTATCTGCGCGAGGTCATAGAATCCAGGGAGTTCGTGGAGAGTGAATCGCCGCTGACCCTGGCCCTGGGCAAGGACATTCAGGGCAACACCCGCGTCACCAACCTGGCCAAGATGCCGCACCTGCTGGTTGCGGGCGCCACAGGTGCGGGCAAGTCCGTGGGCATCAACGGATTTCTGCTCAGCCTGCTGTACAAGGCCGGCCCGGACAAGGTGAAGCTGCTGCTGGTGGACCCCAAGCGCATCGAGCTGGCGCCGTATTCGGAACTGCCCCATCTGGTGCATCCCGTGGTCACGGAGATGAGCATGGCCAAGAGCGCCCTGGAGTGGGCGGTCTTCGAGATGGATTGCCGCTATCAGAAGATGGCCCAGCTTGGCGTCCGCAACATAGAGGGATACAACGATAAACTGACGCAACTAGGCGACGATCTCCCCGAGGAGTTCGAGTACATGAAGCCCATGCCGTACCTGGTGATCGTCATCGACGAGCTTGCGGACCTGATGATGACGGCGGCCAAGGAGGTGGAGCAATGCATCGTGCGGCTGGCGCAGTTGGCGCGCGCTGCGGGCATCCACCTGGTCCTGGCCACCCAGCGGCCGAGCGTGGACGTGGTCACCGGCCTGATCAAGGCCAACTTTCCGACGCGCATCTCTTTCTTCGTCACCTCCAAATTCGATTCGCGCACCATTCTGGACGCGGTGGGCGCAGAGCGGCTGCTTGGCCGTGGCGATATGCTCTTCAAGCCCAGCGGCGGCAAGCTCATTCGCATGCACGGAGCGTACGTTGACGAGACGGAAATTGCGCAGGTGGTGAATTTCTGGAAGGAGCATCAGCCCCAGGAGTTCGAGCTTGACTTCTCGGACTGGAAGAAGGATGTGGCTGGCGACGACGGCTCGGGGCTGTTGCCTCCCTCGGATGATCCAATTTACGACGAGGCGGTACAGTTCGTGCTGGGCCAGGGCAAGGCGTCCATCTCCTTGTTGCAGCGACGCTTCAGGATCGGCTTCAATAGGGCGGCCCGGTATATCGAACAAATGGAAATGGACGGTTTGCTCGGGCCTCAGGAAGGCAGCAAGCCGCGACAAGTGATCAAGCCGGAATAAATGGAGAATATATGATTCGTACTTTGGGATTGGCAGGGTTGATCCTGGCCTTCGGCCTCGTGGCCACCGTAGCTCGGGGGGCGGACGCGCCCGCGCCAGAGGACCTGCCGGACCTGATCCAGAAGCGATATGAGACCCTGCGCACGTTTCGGGCGGACTTCGTCCAGGAATTGACCAATGTCGCCAGCGGGGATGTCGAGGTGCGCAAGGGCAAGATATGGTTCAAGCAGCCTTCCCAGGTGCGCTGGGAGACGCAGGAGCCGGAAAAGGAGTTGCTGGTGGTCGGCCCCGCCGCCGCCTGGGACTATCTTGAGGAGGAGAAGCTGGCCATCAAGTACGGCGTGACCGCGTTGCTGGATTCCAAGACTGTTATCCGTTTCATTTCCGGCCAGGCCAACCTCAAGGAAGATTTCATCGTCAAGACCGAGTGGCAGGGGGCCGACGACGTCCGCGCCCGCTGGGGCGAGGGTTGCGTGGTCATTCAACTGGTGCCCAAGGAGGCCGAGCCGGGCATGGTCCTGGCCTACATCGGCGTGGAACCGAGGTCCGGTCTTCTGGAAAAGGTGATGATCGTGGATTTCTACGGCAACGGCAACGAGCTTCGGCTGTCCAATGTGGAATTGGATCCGGATCTGCCGCAATCCATGTTCACTTTCACCCCGCCCGAAGGCGTTCAGGTCGAGGATAATTCCAAGGGCATATAGCAGGCTGCCGGGAAACGGCGTTCCGCAGTTTGATCATGACAAGCCCCTCCCGGTGAACCGGAAGGGGCTTGTTTTTCTCGTTGCGAAGAAGATTTAGGCGAGCTGGGTGATCAGGTATTCCTTGATGGTGTTGATGGAATCTTCACCATTGAGCTCGATGTATTTAAAGCCGCCGTTCTTCATGTTCTTGTAGAAGTTGCAGGCGGCCATGGTGCCGGTCTTCTCGTCGTAGTAGATGTCGTGGCGCTTGTTGATGGCGTCTTCGTCCTGGTCGTCGCTACGAGAGGAGAGAGCGCCGCCACAGACGCGGCACTTGTCGCCGTCAGGGGCGATGGCCGGGATGTCGACGTTGTTCGGGTGGTTCGGATTGGCGGCGCAGAGACGGCGACCCATGATGCGGGCCTTGGCGATATCACGGGGCAGCTTGATCTCGATGACGTAGTCGAGCTTCACGCCGTCTTTCTTCAGGGCGTCCCACAATTTTTCGCCCTGGACCAGGGAACGGGGGAAGCCGTCGAGCAACCAGCCGTTCTTGGAACTGGCCAGGACGTCGAGAACCATGGGAATGGTGATATCGTCAGGAACGAGCTCGCCCTTGTTGATGTATTCCTTGGCCTTCATGCCCAGCTCGGTGCCGCCGCCGATGTGCTTGCGGAAGATGGCGCCGGACTCGATGTGATCCAGGTTGTATTTGTCCTTGGCGATGTTGCCCTGGGTGCCCTTACCGGAGCCGTTTGGCCCGAAGATCAGAATATTCATGCTTACTCCTCCTGATGATGAAAAAGGCGATGCCGCTGCATTGCCGCACATTGTGCAAAAGATCACATGCTCTTATACCGGGGATAGGAGGAAGTCAATGCTTGGCCGAGAAAACCACCCCGGAAGGGGCCACTGTGGCCGTTTTATCGCCCGGGAACTGAAATGTCGCGCCGATCCGCTTTTCCTGCCAGGCGATGTCGAGTTTGAAAAGGGTGTCGGCCAGCGCCTGGCCGCCGCCAACGCCATCCAGGGCCGCCTTGTACAGGCGGAGCCGCAGCGCCTTGTGCGACTTGATCAAAACCACATTGGCGATCAGCGGCCCCGCCTGACTGGCCGTCAATGCGCCCCAATAGTCGGCGTCTGCGCAACCGACGCGCCACAAGCGGGATACGGACTCCAGAAAATTTGGATTTTCTTCAAGCATCTTGGGCAGAAGGAAGTTGCGGACCCGGTTTCGGGTCCACCTGGAATCGAGATTGGAGCCGTCCTCGCGCCAACCCACGCCGATTTCACCCAGGAATCGAATCAATTCAGCCTTGGGAGTCAGCAGAAAAGGCCGGAAAAGCCGACGTTCGGGGTCGTGCCCGACCATACCCGAGAGTCCTGGCCAGCCAGTGCCGCGCAGGAGCCGCATCAGCACGTCCTCGGCCAGATCATCCAGATGATGGGCCACGGCCATGCCGTGTCCACCGTGGGTCTCCATGATTCCCGCCAGCAGGGCATAGCGGGCGTTTCGCCCCGCCTCCTCCATGCCGATCCCCTCGGTGTCGGCGATCCCGGCCACGTCCTCTTCACGGACCACGCACTCGACGCCCAGGGATGCACACAGGCCACGCACCCAGGCCGCATCCTCGCCGGACTGGGGCCGAAGCCGGTGGTCGAGATGAACGGCCACGACGCGGCCGTGATTGCGGAGGCTCAGGCAGTGCAGAACGAGCAGCAGGGCGGTGGAATCCGCCCCGCCGGAACAACCCGAAACAAGAGTCTTTCCCTTGAGGTCAAAGCCGAGTTCGTCAACGACGAACCGCTCGATATGCAGGCAGAAGTGCGCCCATCTGGGAGGCAGATCCTGGAGGGACCTCGGGATGACGGGCGCGCTTCCCATGTCAGACGGAAACGCCGAGATCCTCGATGAACCGGTCGAGGTACTCGATCATGTGATTGCGTTGCTCGGGCGTGGCGTAGGTGATGCAGGAGCAGCGGATCTTGTTCCGGCCCCGGACCAGCAGTTCGAGTTTGAGTTGGCTTTCGGAGACGCCCTGCACGGTTTCCAGGGCCATGAAATACGGACCGCACTCGCCCAGATGGTCCTTCTGCTCCTGCCGGAGCAGTTCTTCGGGCAGGGGGAGGTAATAGATGCCCTCCAGCGGCCCCCTTACCTTGATCTCCTCCAGCGCGTTGACGATCTTGGCAAAATCATCCTCGTACAAGTCTTCTATGAGGTAGATGCGCATTATTGTTCCTTGTTTTTGGAGGCGTCGATGAGTTGATCAATGTCTTCGACCGAGCAGGCGCCGGTCTTGCGGTCCAGGTGCGCGGTGTCCGGGACGGTTTCGTTGTCCAGGTTGAACATGCGCCGCGCCAAGTCGATGAACCGTTCGGCCGACCCTTCTTCCTGGGTTCGGCGCTTGAGAAAACAGATCGGCTCATGGAGGGTCTTTCTTCCAATGGAAAGAACCAGTGTTTCCAGTGCCTTGCGGGTCCCATCGTCCACCGGACCGATCTTCTTCAAGGTCTTGTTCAATTCTCGCAAGGCTATCTCTTCGCCACGCTCTACCAGGTCGACGATAGTGGGTTGGAGTTCCAACGAATTCAACCAGTTGCTAAAAGTCACGGTCTCCGCACCAACCACGGCGCGGGCCTTGCCCGCCTCCTCCTGGCGCTGGGCCATGTTCTCTTCCACGACCTCCTTGAGGTCGTCGATGTCGTAGAGGTAGACGTTGTCGAGTTGGTTGACGTCCGGGTCGATGTCGCGGGGCACGGCTATGTCGATGAAGAACATGGGCTTGTGCTTGCGCCGTTTGAGCACCTGCTTCACGTCCCTGGCCTTGATCACGGCCGTGGGCGAGCCGGTGGATGAAATGACGATGTCCACTTCATGCAGCCTGTCGGGCATGGACTCGATCTGGATCGGCTCGCCGCCCAGGCTGGCCGCCAGGTCCTTGGCCCGCGCCAGGGTCCGGTTGGCGATGATGATCGACTGCACGCCGCTGTGGAGCAGGTGGGTGGCGGCCAGTTCGGCCATCTCGCCCGCGCCGACGAGCATGGCGCTGGTTCCGTTCAGGTTGCCGAAAATCTTCTTGGCCAGTTCCACGGCCGCAAAACTGATGGACACGGCGTTGGAGGCGATGGCCGTTTCGGTCCGGACGCGCTTGGCGACGGAAAAAGACTTGTGCAGCAGCCGGTTGATGATGGTCCTGGCTGCACCTTCGTCCACCGCCTTGCGATAGGCGTCCTTGAGCTGGCCCAGAATCTGAGGTTCGCCCATGACCATGGAGTCGAGGCTGGAGGCCACGGTAAACAGGTGCTCGACCGCTTCCAGGTCGGTATAGCGGTAAGTGTTTTCCCGGAGCAGTTCCGGGGAACCCTTGCATACGCCCGCCCAGTACTGGACGATGGCGTCCATGGCCTCGCGCCCGGAGGCGTTGCGCGTCACGGCCACGATCTCCACCCGGTTGCAGGTGGAAAGGGCCATACACTCCTGCACGGGACAGTGGGCCAGCAGCCCCTTTTCCACATGCTCCACGTCGGTGAGAGCGAACTGTTCGCGCACCTCGACCCCGGCAGTGCGGTGGTTGAGTCCTACGAGAATGATCTTTTTGTTCATGGCAACGCCCGAAAGGTAACGGCGTGATGCAGGAGGGAGATGCACATGCCGACAAACACCCAGATTGCGAGAATGGCGGGTTTGCGGCCGCGCCAGCCCAGGACCGTGCGCTGATGGAAGAGAAAGGCGTACAGGAACCAGACGGCCAGGGAGACTATCTTCATCGCGTCCCAGGCGAAAGGCCGGTCCGGAGCCGCCCAATACCAGAGATACGAGGAGAAAAGCCCCAGCGTGTACAGCGGGAACCCGAGCAGCACGGCCCAGCGGTTGACCGTGTCGAACTTGTCCAGAGAAGGCACGTCCTTGCCTATGCTGGACAAACCGGCCTTAATCTTGAGCTTGCGGTTGTACCAGATGAAGGCGACTCCGGCCCCGAAGGCCATGGTCAGCATGCCGAGCGTCAGGATCAGCGTGCCGATATGCAGGACGAAGAACAGGGAAGTGAAGACCGGGGGCATGACCACGCGAATCCCGCCCAGGGAGAGGGAGGCCACGAAGAGCAGGAGGGCCAGGGGCAGGGCGGTGATGGCCAGAAATTCCAGCCGCAGCCGCCACCACAGGAAGAAATACAGGGCCAGGATGCACCAGGCCATGATGTTGAAATAGAACGCCCCCGCGTTGAGCGCCGCGCGGTCGCTCAGCAGCACCAGGGCGAGATCGGCCGTGTTCAGCGCAAAGCCGAACGCGGCGAACCACACGGAAACCCGCTTCAACCTGTCGTTGCCGGAAATGATGCCGGTCAGGAAAAGCAGGGTGCCGAGGGCATACAGCCCGATGATGAGAATATGCAGCGTCTCAAACAAGCCCATCAAGCAGCTCCGGGATCTGATCGTACAACGGCTCCGGCAATGACCTTTTAAGAATTTCCCCGACTTCGTCAAGGTCGCGCGTGCGCATGGCGTCCAACAAGTTGGAATCCACCAGTCTGCGGAACACGGCCGTGTTGTCGGCGGTCTTGAGCCCGAGGCCGAGCATGAGCGGCCGGACACGGCCCATGAGCGAGAGCAGGCTGGCGTATTCCTCGCCAAAACTCTCCTGCAATTCCTTGCGGATGCGCTTGGCCATGGCCGGACTGCGGCCCGCCGTGGAAATGGCCACGGTAAGATCGCCGCGCTTGACCGTGGCCGGGACGATGAAGCTGCACTTCTCGGGCTGGTCCACGATGTTGCAGAGAATGCCCCGGGCCGCGCACAGATGGCTGATGCGCCAGTTCACCTCTTCGCTGGAGGTGCAGGCGATGACCAGAAATTTGCCTTCCACATCCGCGTCGTCGAACTCGCGGCAGTGGAACGCCACATTGTCCAGAGCCGTCACCGGCTTCAGTTCGGGCGCGGCGGGAAGGGTGTCGATGATGGTCACCGAACCGGCCCCGGCATCGATCAGGGACTGGATCTTGCGCTTGCCGACCTCGCCCGCGCCGACCACCAGGCAGTGCTTGTTTTCCAGATTCACGAAGATGGGGTAGTATCGCATCGGGCGACTATATCCACGGATGGCCCGCATGTAAAACGGCAATTGCCCGCTTCTTGCAATACCCCCCGGAATCGCGATACAAATTTGACGCTGGTCGGCCATGAAACACTATCTCGTCATACAATTGGCCCGGTTCGGGGACCTGATGCAGACCAAACGACTGCTGGCGACCCTCTGCGGCCTGCCCGACGTTACGGTGCACCTCTGCCTGGACCGCTCGCTGGAACCACTGGCCCGACTGGTCTACCCCGAGGTCGCGCTGCACCCAGTGACCGCCCACGGCGCCGGACCGAGCGGCTTCGAGGCCGCCCGGGCCATGCTTGTGGACAACCGGAACGTCTTTGCCGAACTCCAGGCCGTCGGGTTCGACGCGGTGTACAATCTGAATTTCTCCAGCCTCAATTTCCGCATGGCCGCGCTCTTCGATCCGGCAATCGTGCACGGTTATGGCTGGAAGGACGGGCAGGAGCTGATCGGCACCTGGCCCGCCATGGCCATGCGTTGGTCCGCAAGGCGGCGCATCGGTCTGAACCTGGTGGATTTCTGGGGCGGCTACCGGCGCGACATGATCGCACCCCACGCGGTCAACCCGGCAGCGAGCCCCAAAGGCGGCGGCATCGGCGTGGTCCTGGCGGGACGGGAGTCACGCCGCTCCCTGCCGGGCGAACTCCTGGCCCGGACCGCGACCACATTGGCCCAGCGCGCCGGGACCGGGGCCATCCACCTGCTGGGCGGCAAGGGTGAAGCTGCGGCAGGGCAGGCCGTACTCAAGCAGATGAGGCCGGCAATCCAGGCAAAAACCGACAACTTGGCCGGAACCACGGACTGGGCCGGGCTGATCGACGTGGTCGGGAGCCTCGATCTGCTGCTCACTCCGGACACCGGCACCATGCACCTGGCCGCCCACCTGGGCACGCCGGTGCTGGCCTGCTTCCTGTCTTCGGCCTGGTGTTTCGAAACGGGACCCTACGGCGCGGGCCACACGGTTTGCCAGGCCGTACCCCGCTGTGCGCCCTGTCTTGAATCCAAACCGTGCGACTTCGATACCGCCTGCCTCGCTCCCTTTGCCGATCCCGGTTTCCAGCGCCATCTGGTCACGGGCAAGGCCGAACATCTGCCCGCCGGGCTGACCGCTTTCGCCTCGCGTTTCGACGAGCTCGGTCTTACCTACGAGGCCACGAGCGGCCAGGACCCGGACCGTGATGAACGCATGATCTTCCGGCGGTTCATACGCAATTATCTTACCGGATGTGTTGAAGAAGTTTCCATAAACGACCATTTTCTGGCCCAGCAGTTGTACCGGGACCCGGACTGGATGGCCGCGCCCGACACCCATTGCAAGGAATGCCGATGAAGAACCTTCGAATTCTCGTGGTCCTGCCGCTCTACGGCGGCTCGCTGCCCATCGGCCGCTACGCGGCCTCGGCCCTGGTCGACATGGGCCATGTGGTGGAGACCTTCGAGGCCCCGGAATTCAATCCGGCCTACGAATCCCTGAAAAGACTCAAGGTGACCACGGACCGGTTAAGCTATCTCCAAAATTCCTTCCTGAATGTGGTCAGCCAATCCATCCTGGCCAAAGTGGAGACCTTCGAGCCGGATCTGGTGCTGGCCCTGGCCCAGGCTCCGCTCAACCACCAGGCCCTGAAGCGGCTACGGCGTGACGGCGTGGTCACCGCCATGTGGTTTGTGGAAGATTTCCGGTTGTTTACTTACTGGAAAGCCTTTGCCCCGTTCTACGACGTGTTCGCGGTGATTCAGAAAGAACCATTCATTGGCGAACTGGCCGCCATCGACCAGCCCAACGCGCTTTACCTGCCCATGGCCGCACTGCCGGATTTCCACGCACCGCAGGTCCTTTCACCCATGGAGCGGCGCAAATTCGGCTCGGACGTGTCGTTCATGGGCGCGGGCTACCCGAACCGACGCATCGCCTTTCGCGAGTTGGTCGGCCGCGACTTCAAGATATGGGGCACGGAATGGGAAGGCGATCACGCGCTCACGCCCTTGGTGCAGAGGAACGGCGCGCGCGTATCCTCGGAAGATTGCGTGAAAATATTCAACGCGACCACCATCAACCTCAACCTACATTCCAGCGTCCAGGCGGACGAACTTGTCACCGGCGGCGACTTCATCAATCCGCGCACTTTCGAATTGGCCTCCTGCGGCGCGTTCCAGCTGGTGGACCGCCGTTCGCTGATGGACGACGCCTTTGCCGAAGACGAACTGGCAACCTTTGCCTCGATGGATGAGCTCATCGAAAAGATTGACTATTTCCTTGCCCATCCCGAGGAAAGGGAAACCTTCTCCCAAAAGGCGAGGAAACGGGTCCTGCGGGACCACACCTATCAGGCGCGCATGCAGGTTCTGCTCGACTTCACGGCAGAGCGCGTCCCCGACTGGCCCCGGCTCCGAGCCGCTTCCGCCCTTTTTTCCAGCGACTTCCCGCCCGAACTCGAGGCGGAAATCCGCACGCGCCTTGGCCAACTCGGTCTTCCCGAAGACGTGTCCTTCAACGATCTGGTCTGGGCCGTGCGCCAACAGCAGGGCGTTCTTTCCGACCTGGATACCTCCATCCTGTTCCTGGACGAATGGCGAAAACTGTATACAAAAAGACTCTGAAAAACTTAAAGTCGAGCATGAAAAAGCCGCTTGCACGATATGCAAGCGGCTTTTTTCTTTTGATATTATCTAAACTAGAGTTGCTTCCTGAACTGTCGAAGCCAAGCCAGGAGTTTGGGTTCCTCCCCCTGTTCCCTGGGGTGGTAGAAGCGGCGGCCCTTGAGTTCGTTGGGCAGGTATTCCTGGTCGGCCCATCCCTTGGGAAAGCTGTGCGGGTAAAGGTAGCCGTGACCGTATCCCCATTCCCGTTGCAATGAAGTGGTGGCGTTGCGCAGATGGAGCGGCACGGGGGAAGGGCCGTTTTCCCGAACTTCTTTCTGAGCGGTGCGGTAGGCCGCGTAGGTGGAGTTGCTCTTGGGCGACAGGGCCAGGTACACTGCGGTCTGGGCCATGGGAATGAAACCTTCGGGCATGCCAATGGCCTCCACGGCCTGATGGCAAGCCATGGCCTGGGGCAGGGCCTGGGGGTTGCCAAGCCCGATGTCCTCGGATGCGGAGATGATCAGGCGGCGGGTCACAAAACGCGGGTCCTCTCCGCTCTCCAGCAGGCAGGCCAGATAATAAAGAGCCGCGTCCGGGTCACTGCCCCGGATTGACTTGATCAATGCCGAAGCCAGTTCATAATGGGAATCGCCGTCCCGGTCACCCCGAACGACGATTTCAGGCAGGGATTCGCGCAGCCCCTCCGGCGTCCGCTTGGCCTTGGGCAATTCGGCCGTGTATTCCAGCAGATTCAGCAAAGTGCGTGCATCGCCGCCACCCATGGCCGCCAGGATTTCGTAGCACTCGTCCGCCAAATCCAGATCCAGGGCCTGGGAGCCGCGTTGGGCCACCTGGACCAGTTCGGGCCGTGTCAGGGGCCGCAGGCGCAGGACGTGCAACCGCGATAGCAATTGCCGGGTGACGCTGAACGATGGGTTCTCCGTGGTCGTGGCCAGCAGCGTGATCTCGCCGCTTTCCAGGATGGGCAGGAAGAAATCCTGCTGGGCCTTGGAGAAACGGTGCAATTCGTCGAGGATGAGGACGTCATGGCCCGGGAGCTGCTTGCGCAGGGCGGTGAGCCCGGCCTCGGGCGCGCTGACTCGCAGGCTCTTCTTGCCCGTGATCGAGGCCAGGAGCAGGGCGAGGGTGGACTTGCCGCACCCCGGAGGGCCGAACAGGAGCAGGCTGGGCAGCCGCTTGGACGTGGCAAACGCCTCGATCCGGTTGCGGATGTGCCCCTGGCCGACGAATTCCTCCATTGTCGTGGGACGGATTCGATCGGCAAGCGGTTGGGTTTCTTCTATTTCCAATCTCATTGAGTGTCCTGTCGGGCCAGCATCCCCAGGCTGAGGCAATAGGCGGCCGCCGTTTCCCAGCGCAGGATGCTGTCGCCCAGGGTAACCGGCATGAACCCCACCGAAGTCAGGGCTTCGGCCTCGAAGTCCTCCAGGCCGCCTTCGGGACCGATGACCACCAGTGAGCGGCTGCCAGCCAGGTCGGCCGGGACAAGCGGCGAACGCACGGCCTCGGATTCCCAGGCCAGAAAGCAGCGGTCGAACCGCCGGGAGAATTCGATCAGCGCCGGGATGCCGCCGGGATGCAGGGTGATTTCTGGCAGATGCGGATTGCCGCACTGTTTGGCCGCCTGCAGGCACTTCTCCTCCCAGGAGTCCTTGGGCGCGGGAGGCATTTCGCCCTGACTGCGCTCGGCCGTCCAGAAGGCGATGCCGAGCCCCTTGAGCTCCACCGTCTTTTCAAAAAGGTACTTGCGCCTCTTGGACTTGGACCAGCCGATGGCCAGGGTGACACCGGCTGCGGGAGCGGGATGGTCCCGCAACCGCACCGCCTCCAGCAAAACCCGGCTGCGGGCCAGCTCACGGATGACGAAGTCGCCGACGCGGCCATGGCCGTCGAAGAGCCGGACCTCGTCCCCGATACGGGAGCGGAGCACGGTGAGCATGTGGCGCGCCTCGCCGCCGCCCAGGCGGACCGTTTCACCGGTCCGGTCCGGCCATTGCGGGGAGGGAAGATAAAAGGAGTTGCGTCGCGCCATGGCAGCCTCGAACAAAGAGGCCGGAGAACGCCCCCCGGCCTTTCGTCTTAGAGTTCGTTCTTGACCAGGTCCTCGTATGTCTCGCGCCTTCGCGCCACCGTGACCCTGTCGCCGTCCACCAGCAGTTCGCAAGCGCGGGGCCGGGTGTTGTAGTTGGACGACATGACGAAGCCGTAGGCCCCGGCAGAGTAGATCACCAACCGCTCACCGGCCTCGACCCCGGGCATCTCACGGTCGCGGGCGAGAAAATCGCCGGACTCGCAGATGGGGCCGACCACATCAACGGTGGCGGAGGGACGTCCCTGCTGCTCGACTTCGGCGATCTTGTGGTAGGAACCGTACAGGCTCGGACGGATCAGGTCGTTCATGGCCGCATCCACGATCAGGAAGTTCTTGCTGGGGTTGGACTTGGTATAGACCACCTGGGTGATCAGCACGCCGGAGTTGCCCGCAACGACGCGTCCGGGCTCCAGGATGATCTTGAGCGGCACGTCCTTGAGCCGCTCCTTGAGGGCTTCGCCGAACTCGGAAGGGTGGGGAGGTTCTTCGGAATCGTAGGGGATTCCGAGTCCGCCGCCCAGATCGAGGTACCGGATGTGCATGCCCATGTCCTTGAGCCGTTCGTGAAAAAGCAACAGTTTTTCCAGCGCTTCGAGGAACGGATCAATGCTGGTCAACTGTGAGCCGATGTGGCAGTCCATGCCCACGGGCTCGATGTTGACCATGTCCGCAGCCAGGCGGTAGGCCTCCAGCGAATGCTCGATGTCCAGGCCGAACTTGTTCTTCTTCATGCCAGTCGAAATGTAGGGGTGGGTCTGCGGGTCCACGTCGGGATTGATGCGGAAGCTGATCCGGGCCACCTTGCCCATGCTCCCGGCCACCTCATTGATCTTGTGCAGCTCGGCCACGGACTCCACATTGAACATCAGGATGTCGGCTTCCAGCGCCTCGCGGATTTCGGATTCGCGCTTGCCCACGCCGGAATAGACGATTTTCCCGGCCGGAACGCCCGCCTTGAGCGCACGATAGAGCTCGCCGCCCGAGACGATGTCCATGCCCGCACCCATTTCGCCGAGCAGCTTCAGCACCCCCAGATTGGAGTTGGCCTTGACCGAAAAGCAGGTCAGGTGCTCCACCCCGTCGAAGGCGGAATCGAAGGCCCGGAAATGGCGGCGGAAGGTCGCGGCGGAGTAAACGTAAAGAGGCGTGCCGTACTGTTCGGCCAGCGAGGTCACGGCGACCTCTTCGACGAACAGCTTGCCGTCACGGTGCTCGAAATGATGCATGAATGGGTTCTCCTCGCAGAAAACTAGTTTTCGGTAATGTACACGTCCGTATACACCATGGGGGCAGCGGGCAATTCACTCTTGCCCGCGACCCGGAAGCGATACGTCTTGGCAGAATCAAGCCCGCACAAGGAAATGGACAACCGGCGGCCGTCCAGCCTGAAATCCCCGCTTCCGCGGGTGAAGTGCCGGGCATGGCGCGGCACGAAAGGGCATCCGGGGCACCCGCCGAGCTCGTCGCCCACGGATTCGTACTCGATGCTGGCCCGGTACATCCGCTCCACGGCCCCGGAAACCATGACGTCGAGCAGGAGGCAGTCGTCTCGGCGCTCGGCAACGGCGACTGCCAGGCTGAAGGTGTCCTCGCTTTCCTGGGCAATGGGCCATTCCTTCTTGCCCAGGGCGCACCCGAAGGCAAGCAGGGCGGCCAGCAGGAGGGGCAGGGTGATCGTCCAGCGCATGGCTATCCCTTTATCATGTCCTTCCACTGGTTGAGGAGCATCAATGCCTGGATCGGCGTCATCCCGTCCACGTCGAGCGCGGTCAGCTGGGTGATGATCGGATGCTCGGTCAATTCCGGGCCGATTTCGATGGGCGGCGCCCCGAAACCGGGCAACAGCCGCTGTGAAGCGCGTTCCACGGCTCCGCCCGAGCGCTCATCCTGCGATTTTTCCTCGAGGTTCGCAAGGATTTCCCGCGCACGGTCCACGACGCTCCTCGGCACGCCCGCCAGCTTGGCCACCTCGATGCCGTAACTGCGGTCCGCCGGGCCGGGCACCAGACGGCGCAGGAACACAATGTCGCCTTTCCACTCCTTGACCGCAATGTTCAGATTGCGCAGCCCCTCGATCTTGCCCTCGAGGCTGGTCAGTTCGTGGTAATGCGTGGCGAAAAGAGTGCGGATGCCCCCCCGGGCGCGGGTGGAAAGCTCCTCGACCACGGCCCAGGCCAGAGAGAGGCCGTCGTAAGTGCTGGTGCCTCGGCCGATCTCGTCCAGGATGACCAGGCTGCGCATGGTCGCCTGACGCAGGATGCGCGCGGTTTCGGTCATTTCGACCATGAACGTCGAGTGGCCCTGGGCCAGGTTGTCGGATGCGCCCACCCGGGAAAAAACGCGGTCGGCCAGACCGAGTCGAGCCCGTCGGGCCGGGACAAAAGAGCCGATCTGGGCCATGATCATCAGGATGGCCACCTGCCGCAACACCGTGGATTTACCGGCCATGTTCGGTCCGGTGATCAGCAGGATGCGCTTGTCCCGGCCCATGGTCAAATCGCCGGGGATGTAGTTGGCCGCGCCCATGGCGTCTTCGACCACCGGATGCCGCCCGGCCTCGATCTCGATTTCAAGCCCATCGTGAAGTTCCGGCCGGTTCCACTCGTTGACCCGGGCGGCCTCGGCCAGCCCCTGCCAGTAGTCCAGGGCGGCGACGCCGTCGGCCATGAACAAAAACCGGCTCCGGGCGGCGGCCAGGCGTTCGCGCATCTGCTGAAACAGGGCGTATTCGAGCCGCTTGCGCTCCTCGGAAGCCGAAAGGATGCGATCCTCCATGGCCTTGAGATCGGGCGTGATATACCGTTCGCAGTTGACCAGGGTCTGGCGACGCACGAAATGGCCGGGGACTTGCCCCTGGAAGGCCTTGGAGACCTCGAAATAGTAGCCGAAAACCTTGTTGTAGCCGAGCTTGAGCTTGGAAATGCCACTTTCGGCCATTTCCTTTTGGTGCAACTCGGCCAATCGGTCCTCGCCATGCTCGTTCAGCTCGATCAGTTCATCGAGTTTGGGATCGAACCCCTTGCGGAACAGGCCGCCGTCAGTGATCACGGGGGGCGGGGAGTCCACCAACGCCGCGCCCAGCAGCGCGGCCAGGTCCTCCATGTCGTCCCATTTTCCCAACAGCTTCTGCAAATCCGGGGCTTCGGCCAAATCCGCCTGGGTTTCCAGCAGGCCGCGCAGCCGGGCGAGCATGGGCAGGCTCTGGCGCAGGGCCACGAAATCCTTGGGCATGGCCCGCCCCAGGAATATGCGGGTGGACAACCGCTCCAGGTCATAGACCGAATCCAGGGCGCGGCGCAGGTCCGCCCGCAGTTGGTCGCGGGCGAAGAGCCATGCCACGCATTGCTGGTTCTTCTCGATGGGGGCCGGTTCACGCCAGGGCTGGCGCAGCCGGGCCTCCAGCAGGCGGCCTCCCATGGGAGTCATGGTCCGGTCCAGGACGCGCCACAGCGTACCCTTGCCGCCCCGTCCGTCCAGGCGGCGAAAAATTTCCAGGTTGCGCTCGGTCACCTCGTCCAGCAGCAGATGCCTGCCCAGGTTCACGGGCCGGAACTCGCCCAGATGGCTGAAATCGCCTTTTTGCGTGTGTTCCAGATAGGCGAGCAGTGCGCCGCAGGCCCGAATCAGTTCGGGCTTGTCCCTGAGATCCAGCAGTTCCAGTCCGGCCGTGCCCTGCAACTCGTTGATCCGCCGGGCCGAGGACGCGCCGTCGAAATAGGTGCCCGGCGGCACGGAGGTTACCTGAGTCGAAAGCTCCCCGTACTGGGGCGGAATCGTGCGCCCCTGAGGCAGGAGCAGTTCTCGCGGATTGATCTTCATCAGCCACTGCCACAGCTCGGGTTCGCGGCGGCTCTCCAGGCCGGACCACTGACCCGTGGAGAAATCGAGCCAGGCGATGCCGCCGGAGCCACGGGTTGCGTCCCAGTACATTGACGCCAAGTAATTATTTTCCTTGGACTTGAGGTTTGAATCGTCGACCACGGTACCGGGTGTCAGCACTCGGGTGACGGCCCGCTTGACCAGTCCCTTGGCCTCCCGGGGGTCCTCGATCTGGTCGCAGATGGCGATCTTGTAGCCCTTGTCGAGCAGCTGG
>JAZHDH010000018.1:0-8079 GCA_036584335.1 Pseudodesulfovibrio sp.
TACAAGAAGCGCATCCAGCCCAAGCTCGCGGCCAAGGGCATCGTCGGCGCGGTGCTCAAGCTCGGCCCGGCGCGGCGCAAGGTTTCGCGCATCGCGGGCAGGAAGCTGATGGAGGCCTTCGGCGGCGAGGTCCGCTGCCTGTGCATAGGCGGGGCGGCGCTCTCGCCCGAGGTGGAGTCCTTCCTGGCGGATTCCGGCGTGCCCTACGCCATCGGCTACGGCATGACCGAGGCCGCGCCGCTCCTGGCCGGGGTGGGGCAGGACCGGCAGCGGTTCCGGGCCATCGGCCCGCCCGTGCCCGGCGTGGAGCTGAAGATCGACAACCCGGACCCCGAGACCGGCGAGGGCGAGATCCTGGCCAAAGGCCCGAACATCATGCGCGAGTATTACAAGGCCCCCAAGGACACAGGGGACACCTTCACCGAGGACGGCTGGCTCCGGACCGGCGACCTGGGCATGTTCGACGAGGACGGCTACCTCTACATCAAGGGCCGTCTCAAGAACGTGATCATCGGCCCCAGCGGGGAGAACATCTACCCCGAGGAGATCGAATCCGTGATCAACGGCCATGAGTACGTGGTCGAGTCGATGGTCTACGAGGCCGAGGGCCAGGTCTGCGCCCGCATCCATCTCAACTACGACGCCCTGGACGAATCCTTCGGGGTCAACAAGATGATCGAATCCGAGGTGCGCACCCGGGTCGAGGCCGTGCTGGAGCAGGTGCGCCGGGAGGTCAACTCCAAGGTTTCCACCTTTGCCAGGGTGGCCCGCGTGCGCGAGCAGGTGGACCCCTTCGACAAGACGCCCACCCACAAGATCAAGCGGTTCGTCTACCTGGACAACTAGGCCGGTACCGACAAGAGAAACGGCGCGTTCCCCGGGGAGCGCGCCGTTTTTGTGCGTCTATTGCTTCACGTCCGCCGCGATCTGCATGCGGATGATCTTGTCCGGCGGGTAGGGCACCTGGCCGGACTGGCCCACGCCCTTCTTGATGTTGTCCACATGCTGCATGCCGCTGACCACCATGCCCCAGACCGTGTACTTGCCGTCCAGGAACGAGGCCGGGGCGTAGCAGATGAAGAACTGGCTGTCCGCGCTGTCCGGGTCCTGTGCCCGGGCCATGCCGCAGGTGCCGCGCTGGAACGGGACCTTGCCGAACTCGGCCGGGAGATTCGTGCCCGAGCCGCCCCGGCCGGTGCCTTCGGGGTCGCCGCCCTGGGCCATGAAGCCGGGAATGACGCGGTGGAAGGTGAGGCCGTCGTAGAAGCCCATGCGCACGAGCTCCTTGATGCGGGCCACGTGCCTGGGCGCCACTTCGGGCATCAGCTTGATCACCACCCGGCCGTCCTTGAGGTCCATGAGCAGCATGTTCTCCAGGTCGGCCGCGCGGGCGGGCAGGGAGGCGAACAACAACAGGGCCGCAGCGGCGCAGAGGGTCTTGAGCAGTGTTTTCATGGCTGTCCTATGCAGGGGTTGAGAGGTTGCGGGGGCCGTCCTTGGCCACCTCGTTGATCAGCCGCAGGTGCAGCGGCAGGCATTTGCTCAGGCAGTAGCGATCCAGGACCGTCCGGCGCGCATTGCGGCGCAGGTCCGCAAGCTTGGCCTGGTGCTTCAGGGCGAAGACCACGCTGCGCGCGATCTTGGCGGGGTCGTGAAAGTCCGTGAGCAGGCCGTTTTCCTTGTGCACCAGGGCCTCGCGCACGGGGTCGGTGTTGGAGCCGATCACCAGGCAGCCGCAGGCCATGGCCTCCAGGAACGACCAGGAGAGCACGAAGGGCCAGGTCAGGTAGACGTGGGCCGACGAGGCGAGCAGCACTTCCTTGTACTTGCCGTAGGGCTGGGTGCCGACGAAGTGGACGCGCCGCTCGTCCACCCTGGTTCGGGCCAGGGCCTGCTTCTTGTAGCTGTCGCCCTCGGGCAGGCGCGGGCTGTAGCAGACACGGTCGTCGCCCAGGATGAGCACGTGGCAGTCCGGCCGTTCGTCGAGGATGGCGGGCAGGGCGTCGTAGAACTGGGGGAAGCCCCGGTAGGGCTCCAGGCCGCGCGCGCAGTAGGTGACCAGTTCCTTGGCCCCGCTCAGGTCCACGCCGGGCAGGTCGAGCCTGTCCGGGGGGAGCGTGCCTTCGGCCAGGGGCGCGAAATAGCGCGTGTTGATGCCGTCGTGGGCCTGGACGATCTTGGACTGGAATTCGACAGGGAACTGGGCTCGCTGCCAGTTGGTGGGCGAGATGCCCAGGCGGCAGGCGGCCAGATCGTGCAGGATGGCCGAGTTGCGCAGCCGGAGCATGGCCCGTTCGGTCTCGGTCTTCTCGCGGCCGTCGAAGTTCGATTCGCGTCCGTCCGCGTCGTAGTACCATTCGAAATAGCCGATGAACGGCGTCTGCGGGAACACGTCGCGCACGAACAGGGTCTGGCCCCAGCCCGAGTGGCCGAGGATGACGTCCGGGACGAAGCCCTGTTTCTTGATGGCGGAGAGCATGCGCAGCATGCCCATGCCGTGGCGCGTGGCGTCCTCGAAGGTGCGTCCCGGCCTGTACGCGTTGTCGGCCGGTTCGCCGTCGGGGGTGAAGACCGCCTTGTCCACGCCGGGAATGACCCACTCTTCGCGCGGGGTCTTGGTGGCGAAGACCACCTTGTTGCCCGGCGTGCGGCCGAGGTACTCGCAGATGTGGCGGAACTGGGCGGGGAAATTGTTGTGGGTGACGAGTAGTCGCATGTTCTGGTCCGTGGGCGGCTGGCCCGGCTGCGGCGCCGGGAATTGATGTACACGGATCAGATACCCGTCCGCGCCTCGGAGTGCAACCGTTACCGGAGAGCGGACGGGGGAGCGGCTAATTGTGCTTCGGCTTGCACGGCTTCTTGCCCAGGCAGCGCTGGATGTAGTTCTGCAACTCCTTGCGGTCCAGCGGCTTGGCCAGGAAGAGGGTCGCGCCGAGCTTGAGCAGTTCCGATATCTCGCCGATGCCGACCACCGCCGACATGATGATGATGGGGAAATCCATGAATTGCTGGTCGCCGCGCATGGTCTGGATGAGCTGCTGGCCGTCCATCTCGGGCATCATGATGTCCGTGATCAGCATGTCGAAATTGTTGCTGGCGGTCAGGGCTTCGTAGGCGTGCTTGCCGTGCGGGCTGACAAAGGCCGTGTGTCCGAGCTCTTCCACGATCTTGGAGGCGAGTTTCTGGGAAATCCTGTCATCTTCGGCTATGAGAATCTTGGCCATCGGCGTACCTCTTTAGTGGATCGGGTACATTTGTAAGACTATGGAATAGATAAGTATATTTATGAATTCCAGGGCGCTGACGATCAACGTGTGAAACAAGCGTTATCACAATTGTCGCGGACAGGGCATTTATAATTTCGAGATGGCGAAGGGGAGGAGGGACGGCTCTCGTCGTGGCCCGCGTGCCCGCCCGGCGGGGCGGGCACGGGATCAGGGCAGCGGGAATTACAGTTTCTTGACGGTCATGGAGTCGCCGAAATCACAGCTCAGCATGTAGTTGCCGTTGGCGGTTTCGACGACGAATTCGTTGCCGGGGAACAGGGTGCACGCGGGCTCGAATCCGTCGTTGATCATGACGTTCTTGGCTTCGCCGTTGGATTCGAAACGAATGCTGGTGCCGTTCGCCAGGGTGACCATTTCACCGTGGTGTACGTCAACCGGAAGATCGGATTCCGTGAAATGAGACATGATTACTCCTCCTTGGTGATCGGGTGACAAGAACCCCCCATGGATTTGCCATACACCTTCAGCAAAAAAAATGATAGGGAAATCGCCGGACGAACCGGAAAACGCGGGGTGGTTATGCCGGGCCAAGTAGTGTAAGAAATCCTCAGGAGACCCAGCCGGTGAACGCGACCATCCTCATCGTTGAAAACGACGCCGCCATCTGCGCCCTGGTGCGCGACATCCTCACCCTGCGCGGGTATCGGGTCGAGTCCGCCGCCACCGTGGCCGGGGGGGTGGAGGCCGCCACCCGGTCCCGGCCCGAAATGGTCTTCGCCTCGGCCGAGCTGGAGGACGGCACGGCCGCCGACCTGATGGCGGGGCTGGCGTCCTTCGGCGTGCGTTCGCTGCTCGTGGTCATCGTCACCGCCTCCCTGGACGACCCCGGCCGCACCGCCGGGGAGATGGGCGCGCTTACCTATCTCAAGGTGCCGGTGGACCGCCGTCGGCTGGAATTCCTGGTCGCCCAGGGGCTTTCCCTGCGCCAGCGGCTGCTCGGGAGCGGGCAGGCCAACGGCGGGGCCGGCCTGGAGGGCCGTTTTTTGGCCGCCGTCCTGGCCGCCGATGAGGGGGGCGTGTTTCTGCTCGACGCGCGGGGCCGGGTGGCCGACGCCAACGGGCCTGGCAGGGAGATGCTCGGCATCAAGGGCGGGGATATTGTCGGCCTTCGCTATCTCGACCTGCTGCCCGGGGCTTCGGCCGAGGGGCAGTCGCAACTGATGGAATGGGTCCGGCAGGAGAAAAAGCGCCATCGCGTGGAGGAGTACCGGGATGGCGCGGTCTTCGACACGGTTATCAGCCCGGTGCTGGACGACGGCAGCCTGGCCGGGATGGTGGTGACCACCCGGGACATCACGGCCCGGCGTCGGTCCGAGGTGGGGCTGGCCGAGAGCGAGAAGCGCTATCGCAGCGTGTACCAGGCGGCCAGCGCGGCCATCATCATGATGGACCGCAGCAACGGCGCCATCCTGGACTGCAACGACGCGGCCCGGCGGCTCTATGGCTACACGGCCGAGGAGATGCTCCGCCTGACCGTGGTCGACATTTCCGACGAGCCCGAGCGGGCCATGGCCGCCCTCAGGTCCGGCCTGGAGCGCAGGCCCCTGGCCCACCACCGGCGCAAGAGCGGCCAGGTCTTTCCCGTGGAGGTGTCCATGAGCCACTTCCTGCACGACGGCCGCGAGGTCTGCACCGCCTTTGTCCAGGACCTGTCCCACCGCAAGGCCGTGGAGGAGGCGCTGCGCGAGGGCGCGAGGCTCTACCGGGCCGTGGTCGAGGACCAGACCGAGCTCATCTGCCGCTACACCCCGGACGGCGAACTGACCTTCGTCAACGGGGCCTACGCCAAGTTTTTCGGCGTGGACGAGGATGACGTGGTCGGCAGGCAATTCTTTCCGCAGTTGGCCGGAGACGAGCGCCGGGACGTGCGCTCCTGGCTCAAGGAGACCCGGGGCGACCGGCCGGTGTTCGACAGGGAGCAGCGCGTCAAGCGGTTCGACGGCCAGGAGCGCTGGGTGCTGTGGACCAACCGCGCCATCCTCAACCCCCGGGGTGAGGTCCAGGAGATCCAGGCCGTGGGCCGCGACATCACCGAGCGGCGCGAGGCCGAACAGGCCCTGCTGCGGGCCACGGCCGAGAAGGAGCAGTACCGGCTCAACCTCGAGGCCACCTTCCGCTCCATTCCGGACGCCATCATCACCGTGGACAGCGCTTTTCGCGTCATCGCCACCAACAGCGCGGCCGGAACCCTGCTCGGCGTGGACCGGGAGCGGGCCGGGGCCGACAGGCTGGACGAACTGCTGCCGCACAAGGGCAACCCGTGCGTCAGCGTGCTCAAGCAGGTGCTGCGGACGCGCAAGCCCGTGCACGGCTACGAGACCGAGCTGGACGTGCCCGCCCTGGGCGTGCGCATGGTGGAGCTGAACTGCACGCCGCTCATCGACCAGGAGCTGCGGCACACGGGCGCGGTGCTGGTGGTGCGCGACGTCTCGCGCATCGCGGACCTCGAGAAGCGGCTGCACGAGCGGCACGGCTTTCGGGGGATCATCGGCCGCAGCTCGGCCATGCAGGACATCTACAAGCTGCTGGAACAGCTCTCCTCCCTGGATTCCATCGTACTCATCCTCGGGGAGTCGGGCACCGGCAAGGAATTGGTGGCCGACGCCCTGCACTACGGCGGCTCAAGGGCGGGCAACCCGCTGGTCAAGGTCAACTGTTCGGCCCTGTCCGAAAGCCTGCTGGAAAGCGAACTGTTCGGCCACGTGCGCGGCGCGTTCACCGGCGCGGTGCGCGACAAGGTGGGCCGCATCCAGGCCGCCCAGGGCGGCACGCTCTTTCTGGACGAGATCGGCGACATTTCGCCGCTCATTCAGCTCAAGCTGTTGCGCTTCCTGGAGCAGAAGGAATACGAGCGCGTGGGCGAGTCCCAGACCCGCTCGGCCGACGTGCGCATCATCGCCGCCACCAACGTGAACCTGCTCGGCGCGGTGCGGGCGGGCGCCTTTCGCGAGGACCTCTACTACCGCCTCAACGTCATGCCCGTGCGTCTGCCGTCCCTGCGCGAGCGCCAGGCGGACATCCCGCTGCTGGTGGAGCATTTCCTGGAGACCTTTTCGGGCCAGTTCAACAAGCGCTTCGCCCGCCTCTCCGACGAGGTCCTGGACCTGTTCATGAAATACGGCTGGCCGGGCAACATCCGCGAACTGCGGCACATCCTGGAACACGCCTGCATCCTCTCGCCCGGCGGGGAGATCATCCTCAAGCACATCCGGGCCGACCTGGTGGAGCAGATGCGTGTTGGCGAACCCGCGCCGACGGCCGCTTCCCCGGCCGAGGAGCCGGTGCGTCCCGTCTACGCCCGGCGGGCCGACCGCCAGGCCGTGGCCGAGGCCCTGGAGGCGAGCGCGGGCAACAAGGCGCTGGCCGCGCGCCGCCTCGGCATCCATCGGGCCACGCTCTACCGCAAGCTCGCCGCCTGGGGCCTGGAGTGACGCCCCCTGGCCCGCGGACGCCATCCGGGAAAGTTATAATCGATCTAATACATCCACATGATGCAATGCCCGCGCACAGTTGATAGAGTGCGGCATGAATGATGGCGGAGTGCATTCTCGGGGTAAATTCGCTTCCGGACGTGGAGATGTATTGATGCTCAAGACGATGGAGCCCCAGGCCTTTGACGTGGAATTGCAGAGCGGCGGCGAGCCGCTGCTGGTGGCCTTTCTCAAGCGCAACGAGCGGTTCCGCAGCCAGTATCAGGCCCTGGATGAGGCCACGGGCCGCTTTTCGGGCAGGCTGCGCTGTTTCCTCTATGATACCGACTACCTGGACGTGGCCTTGAACCGATTCATGGTCAAGGGGACGCCCACGTTTCTGCTTTTTTCGGACGGACGGGAAGTGGATCGGCTGATCGGCGAGTCCGACCGCGCGACGCTGGAGGAGTTCATCCGCAGCGCCCTGGCCGGGCATTGATCCCCGGATCGGCCCGATTTCTTTCCGCCTGCCGCCCGGATCGGCCCGGCTCCTGCGCCGGGCCGTTTCTTTTGCGCACGCGACCATGGAAAAGGGCATGGCGTCCCGGGACGGGACGCCATGCCGCAATGGTGGGCGGATCGGCTTGCTCGACCATCTTGGGCGAGTCGGGCCAAGCGTCCGCCGGGTGGTTGGGGCCGGTGAGGGGGGCGCGTCCTTGTTGCCGGTTTTCAGGAGCATCCGGGTTCCGATGCCCGGAGCGGCGCTTTCCCCTGTGCCTACTCTACGCCCGCAACCCCGCCCGGCAAGGGGAATCGGCCGATTATAACGAACCGTGCGCCTCGCCGGAAAGGGTGTGAAATCACGCTTTCGGAATGTTATATTGCATACCACGGTGATATGAAATAATAAAATTGCGGGGCCGACCGCGTGTTGCATTGCGGCCCGATGATTTCGGACTCCGAAGGGGGGGAGTATCCGGTATTTTTTGTTGATGTGCCTGATCATTGGGCTTGACTTTATTTGTGTGGACTGTGCACAAGAGTTCGTATTGTTTGGCCGGGAGCCCGTCCGGATCTTCAGGTGCGGATGGTTCGTGAGAAATCCCTACCTGGACCCGGGAAACCGACGGGCAACTCGGCAAGAACAATGTGGAATCGAGGCCACGAACGCTGGTAGGAAAGAGCGCATTCAGGTTGTTCGGCCCTGTGCCGGGACCGGGCGTATTCACTCCCAGATGATTCAGAGGAACGGAAGCCGTAGTTCATGTGACGGAAGCCGTTCGTTAGTGACGGCCCGCCCGTCGGCGGGTGCATGGACCGCGGTTTTTCGCGGCGTCTAACCAACAGGGGGTGCTATGGGAATATCCAAATGGGATTGGGAT
>JAZHDH010000019.1:0-8058 GCA_036584335.1 Pseudodesulfovibrio sp.
AATGCCGGGGCATCCTCTGCGGATGACCCCCTTGGCAACGGCCGGGCATCAATGGTATCCGGCGGAAGGAGGCGTTTCCGGGCCGCACCGAAACCGTTTCCCGCGCCGGGAATTCCCCGTGCGCCGACGCCAACCCGCCTCTTTCGACGACCGCATGAAACAAGGAGACGCCATGACCAGGAAATCCGCAAGCGACATGATCGAACGGCTGTTGAACGACCCCGAATTCGTCAGGACCGTGGCCGCCGCCCAGAACGACCCGGCCCTGCAACAGCGGCTGAAGGAGGAATACGGCCTGAGCGAAAGCGCCATGACCACGGCCCTGTTCCAGAAATTTCCGCTCGAGGACGAGGTGCTGGACGAAATCCACGGCGGTCGGCTCTCCGACCTCACCGTCAAGAGGGTACTCAAAAAGGCCATCATCGGCGCGACCGGCGGGGCCATCGTCGGTTCGGCCGGAGGCCCCGAGGGCTCGCTCGCCGGGGGCGTCATCGGGGCCATCGGCGTGGCCGGGGCCGACATCTTCGAGGAGGCCGTGGATTCCCTGCTCAGCTGGAAGTGGTAGCCCCCGGCCGAACCAAGCAGCAAGGCCCGGGCCGTGCGGTCCGGGCCTTTCCCGCCACCCCCTATCCGGGGCGGCCTACTTGCATTCCTTCAGATAGCCGCAGGCGAACGCCGTGGCGTCCATGCCCTTCTTCCCTTGCGGCTTGACCTCGGGCGTCAGATAGATCTTGTCCGCCGTGGCGATGGCCAGCTTGCCGTCCATCTCGCCCAGGATCGTGCCCGGCGCGACCTGCGGGGCCGCTTCCGCCCCCACCTCGCCCGGAGCCACGCCCAGCCGGATGGCCCTGCCCTCCGGCCCCCGCCAGTCGAAATACGCGCCCGGCCACGGATACATGGCCCGGATCTGGTTGTGGATGGCCTGGGCCGGACGGTTCCAGTCCACCTCGCCCTCCCGCTTCTCCAGCTTTTTGGCGTAGGTGGCCAGCGCGCCGTCCTGCGGCTTGAGCTCGTAGGCCCCGGTCTGGAGCCGGGCCAGGGCCTCGCAGATGCAAATGCCGCCGAGCTTGGCCAGCTCGTCGTGGATCGCGCCCGCGTGGTCGTTGTGGCCGATCCGAAGCGCGCGCTGCACCATCACCGGGCCGGTGTCCAGCCCGGCCTCCATCTTCATGATCGAAATGCCCGTGACCACGTCGCCGTTCTCGATGGCCCGCTGGATGGGCGCGGCCCCGCGATACCGGGGCAGGAGCGAGGCGTGGATGTTCAGCGGCATCAGCGTCGGCACGTCCAGCACCGCCTGGGGCAGGATCAGCCCGTAGGCCGCCACCACCAGGACCTCCGGCTCGAGCGCGGCCAGCTCGGCCACCGTGGCCGGGTCCTTGAAATTCACCGGCTGGCACACGGGCAGCCCCGCCTCCAGCGCCACTTCCTTCACCGCCGACGGCCTGCACTGCCGCCCGCGCCCGCACGGCCGGTCGGGCTGGGTATACACCGCCGCCACGTCCGCACCCTGAAACGCCAGAAGCAGCCGAAGCGCCTCGGCCGCGAAGTCCGGCGTGCCCATGAACACCACGCGCAGCGGTCGAAGCGCCACCGCGCCCCACGACTCCCCGGAAACAGGCTGCGCTCCCGCGCCCCCTAGCTCTTCCATCGCTCGGCCTTCTTGCGGTAGATGGTCTTCTTCAGCCGCCCCAGCCGGTCCGCCAGGGTCACGCCGTCCAGATGGTCGATCTCATGCTGCAACACGATGGCCAGGAACTCGTCGGTGTCGATGACCACCTCCCCGCCCTCGCGGTCCAGCGCCCGGACCTTCACCCGCCTGTGGCGCGGCACCTTCACGGAAAGCTCGGGACAACTCAGGCACCCCTCCTCGCTCTCCACCTGCTCGTCGCCGCGCGCCACGATCTCCGGGTTGATCAGAACCCGCAGGTCGCCGCGCAGCTTCGGCCCGGTCTGGTCCACGCAGATCAGCCGGATCGACTCGCCCACCTGGGGCGCGGCCAATCCCACGCCGTCGCTCTCGTACATCGTCTCGATCATGTCCTCGATGAGCGCGTCCAACTCCGGCGTGAACTCGCCGACGTCCGAAGCCTTGGCGGCCAGAACCTCGTCAGGCCATGTGCAGATATCCAGTTTCATTTTTTGTGCCTCCGGCGGCCGGGGGAAGGGGAAGAGGGAAACCTTTTGGAAAAGGTTCCCCTCTTCCCCTTCCTCCGGACCCCCATCCCCATCTTCCTTCCAAAACTTTGCATTCACGCCGCAGCAGGCTTGGCGGGGGAACCGATGCTGGTGTCATGCGGCGTTGTCGAAAACGGCTATTAACTCATTAAGAACGGAAATTCAAAAGGGAAGAGGGAGGGAAGCCTTGAGAAAAGACCTCAAAGAACCGATTTCCCCGCCAACACCCCTCTTTTCTTCCCAAAAACACCCCGGCTTGGGGCGGAAAAAACGGCGGGCGGTGTTTCGGGAAGCGGCACGAACCCCCACCCGTTTTTCCCGCCCCAAGCCGTTACCCGGCACGGCGGGGTCGAGCGGGCAGTCCGTCCCCGCGCCCGGCAGAGATGAAGAGGCTACTCCCCCGCCGAAGGCGGAGACGGGATTCCAAAGGCCCTCGGCCTTTGGTGGGTCCAGGGCAACGCCCTGGTCCCCCCGAAGGGGCCGCCGGAGGCATAAAAACCCCCGGCGGCTCTCCGAATATATTAGTCCTGCTTCTTTTCGCGCAGCCGGATGCCGAGTTCGCGCAGCTGCTTGGCGGGCACTTCGGACGGGGCTTCGGTCATCAGGCAGGTGGCCTTCTGGGTCTTGGGGAAGGCGATGACGTCGCGGATGGATTTGGAGCCGGTGAGGATCATGATCAGCCGGTCCAGGCCGAAGGCGATGCCGCCGTGGGGCGGCGCACCGAACTTGAGGGCGTCCATGAGGAAGCCGAACTTCTCATAGGCCTCGTCGTGGCCGATGCCGAGCGCGGCGAACATGGCCTGCTGCTGGCCCGGGGTATGGATGCGGATGGAGCCGCCGCCGACCTCGTAGCCGTTGATGACGATGTCGTAGGCGCGGGCGATGGCCGCGCCGGGGTCGCTCTTGAGGGTTTCCATCTGCTCGGGCCGGGCCGAGGTGAAGGGATGGTGGCGGGCGATGAACCGTTTCTCGTCCGGGTCGTATTCGAGCAGGGGGAAGTCGGTGATCCAGACCGGCTTGAACTCCTTGGGATCGATCAGGCCGAAGCGCTCGCCCAGCTCGCAGCGCAGGTTGCCCAGGGCGGCATTGGCCACGTCGGCGGACCCGGCCTGGAAGAAGAGGATGTCGCCGGGCTTGCAGTCGGTGCGCGCGCGCAGGGTGGCGATCTCGTCTTCGGAGAAAAACTTGACGATGGGCGACTGCCACTCGCCGTCCTCCTTGACCTTGATCCAGGCAAGGCCCTTGGAGCCGTATATCTCGACGAACTTGGTGTAGTCGTCGATCTCCTTGCGCGAGAGTTCCGCGCCGCCGGGCACGACCATGACCTTGACCAGCTCGGAGGAGGCGAAGACCTTGAACCCGGAACCCTTGAAGACATCGGTGATGTCGACGTGCTTCAGGCCGAAGCGCAGGTCGGGCTTGTCCACGCCAAAGTCGCGCATGGCGTCGGCGTAGGTCATGCGCGGGAAGGGATCGGGCAGTTCGGTGCCGATGGTCTCGCTGAAGATGGTCCGGACCAGTCCTTCGGCCATGGACTGGACCTGGGCCTCGTCCACGAAGCTCATCTCGATGTCGATCTGGGTGAATTCGGGCTGGCGGTCGGCGCGCAGGTCCTCGTCGCGGAAGCATTTGACGATCTGGAAGTAGCGGTCCATGCCCGAGACCATGAGCATCTGCTTGAAGAGCTGGGGCGACTGCGGCAGGGCGTAGAACTGGCCCTGGTTGACCCTGCTGGGGACCAGGAAGTCGCGCGCGCCTTCGGGGGTGGACTTGGTCAGCACCGGGGTCTCGATTTCGAGGAAGCCCAGCGCGTCGAGGTAGCGGCGCACGGCCTGTGCGGCCTTGTTGCGCAGGATGAAGTTGCGGGCCAGGAACGGGCGGCGCAGGTCGAGGAAGCGATACTTGAGGCGCAGGTTCTCGCTGACCTCCACGCGGTCCTCGATGGGGAACGGCGGGGTCTCGGAGGTGTTGAGCAGCTTGTACTCGGTGACCTCGATCTCGATCTCGCCGGTGACCATGTTCGGGTTGGCCATGCCTTCGGGCCGGGGGATGACCGTGCCCTTGACGGCGACGACGTATTCCGGGCGGATGGCGTGGGCGCGCATGTGCACGTCCTGGTTGCCCTCGGGGTTGAACACGACCTGGGTCATGCCCTCGCGGTCGCGCAGGTCGAGGAAGATCAGCCCGCCGTGGTCGCGCCGGAACTGGACCCAGCCCATCAGGCAGACCTGCTCGCCCAGGTTGGCCGAGGTCAGCTGATTGTTGTTGTGGGTCCGCCGCCACCCAGCCAGATCCTCGACGACGCGAAATTCGCTGTAATCCCGTTCTTCCTGATGCTCAGACATTGTTGTGTGCTCCACTCTCTCGTGTATTCGGGGCCGCCGGATCGCATCCGCCCGCCCCCTGGAAAATTTTTCAAGCATACACCCCGCCGAAGGCGGAAATGGGATTCTTAAGGCCCTCGGCCTTAAGCCCCCCGGGAGGGCCGCCGAAGGCATCCCCCCTAAAGGCTCGCCAGATACCCTTCCCGATCCAGGGTTTCCTGCTCGCGCTCCACGGCCATGTACTTGACGGTGACGGTGCCGTCGGCCACTTCCGAGCCGCCGAGGATCAGGCAGGCCTTGGCCCCGGACTTGTTGGCCGCGCGCATGCGCGACTTCATGGACCCCGCGCCGAAGGAGACCTCGCCGGTCAGCCCCTTGTCGCGCAGTTGCTGGGCGAAGAGCATGGCCTCGTTGGCGGCCGATTCATCGACCACGGCCAGGTAGAAGTCGGGCCGGGGGAGTTCGGCCGGGCCGAGCAGCAGGGCCAGGCGCTCCATGCCGCAGGCGAAGCCCGTGCCCGGGCAGTCGGGGCCGCCCAGATTCCGGATCAGGCCGTCGTAGCGGCCGCCTCCGGCCACGGCGGTCTGGGACCCGATGTCGTGGCTGGAGACCTCGAAGCAGGTGCGCACGTAGTAGTCCAGGCCGCGCACCAGCCGGGGATTCAGCTCGTAGGCCGCGCCCGCGCCGTCGAGGATGGCGCGCACGTCGGCGAAGTGCGCCCGGCAGTCGTCGCACAGGTGGTCGGTGATGACCGGGGCGTCCTTGACCAGTTCCTTGCAGGCCGGAACCTTGCAGTCGAGCACGCGCAGGGGGTTGGTGTCCATGCGGCGGCGGCAGTCCTCGCAGAAATTCCTGCGGTCCTTGGACCGGTAATAGTCGATGAGCGCCTGGCGGTAGCCCGGGCGGCACTCGTGGCACCCGAGCGAGTTCAGCTCGATGGTCAGCTTGGTCAGCCCGAGCCGGTTGAGGAACGTGCGCAGCATCAGGATCAGCTCGCCGTCGGCCTGGGCCTCGGGCGCGCCGAAGACCTCCGCGTTGATCTGGTGGAACTGGCGCTGGCGGCCCTTCTGCGGCCGCTCGTAGCGGAACATGGGGCCGAAGGTGAAATACTTGGAGACCTTGCCGGGCTGGTGCGCGCCGGACTCGATGAAGGCGCGGGCCACGCCCGCCGTTGCTTCGGGCCGAAGCGTCAGGGAACGGTCCTTGCGGTCGGGAAAGGTGAACATCTCCTTGCCCACCACGTCGGTGTCCTCGCCGATGGACTTGGCGAAAAGCTCGGTCTTCTCGAGCAGCGGGGTGCGCAACTCGCCGAACCCGTACCGGGCGAAGGTGTCGCGGGCGACGGCTTCCATGCGGGTATACTGGGCGGCCTCCTCGGGGAAGAGGTCGGCGAATCCCTTGATCTTCTGAATCTTGGTCATGGCGCGTTCCATTTCCTTACTCTACTCTCGATACGCAACGGGAAACGAGATTGGTTAGTCCAATCGGGGTGCTTTGTCAAAAGGTGGCGGCAGGGCGGCCCCGGAGGGAAAGGACGGCCGGGGATTCCCGGATCGGCGGGGCTGGCCCCTACTCCACCACGTCCAGGCGGTGTTCCACGGCCCCGAAGACCTCGTCCACGGAAACCGCGCCCACCTGCACTTCGGGCTGGCCGGACCGGACGATGGTGTGCATGGACCCGAGCGGCCGCCAGCAGGTGTAGGTGTAGTCGGCCAGGATCGCCACCATGGGCGCGGCCACGGCGGCGGCCAAATGCATGGGGCCGGACGAACTGGTCACGAACAGGTCGCAGGTCCCGAGGAAAGCGCCCAGCTCCTGGAGCGATCCCCCCGGATAGCGCAGACAGTCGGCCCCCCAGTCAAAGGGCGCGAGCAACCCCTCGTCGCCCGGCCCGGCCACCACGTAGACCTCCACGTCGCCCCGCGCGATCAGCCGCTTCGCCAGCCCGGCGAACCGGTCCTCGGGCCAGCGGGTGTCCACCTTCCTGGCGTTGCCGATGAACAGGGCCACCCTCCGTCGGCCCTCGCGCCGGGGAAACCGGGCCGCCATCCGCACCACCGTCTCCCCGGCCACCGGAAAGACCATGGCCGGGTCCAGCGCGTCCGCGCCCAGCGCGGCGGCCACGCGCAACAGGAAATCGATGGTGTGCTCGCCCTCCGCATACCGGACCGTGTCCTTGTAGTAGCCCTCCGTAGCCCGGCACCACGTGCCCACGCACACCGGCGCGTTCACGAACTTCGCCAGCCGCGCCGCGGTCCTGGACTGGCCGTTCAGGGCCGCCACCATGTCGTAGCCGCGCAGCCGGTACTTCAGGAAATGCAGCGGCCAGAGCCAGTATTTCCTCAGCGGAAAGACCTCCACCGCGTCCACGTCCGGATTGTCGCGGACCACGGCCGCGTTGCCCGGGCTGGCCACCAGGTCGATGCGCGCGTGCGGATACGCCCTGCGGATCGCCCTGAGCGCGGGCGTGGTGCAGAACATGTCGCCTATGCGGTCCATGCGGAGCAGCAGAATCCTGCGGATCTTTTCTTTGTCTGTGTCCATCGGGCAAACGGGGGTCAGGGGTTTGGTTGGGCGGCATCCTAGGGAACCCCGCCACCCCCGTCAAGCGGGAGGGAACGCCGCGCCCGCGAAGAAAAGAAATCACTATTTGAATTTTCATGAAACTTTATACTGGAATTGCACCATCTGTACGCTATACTCGCCGCAATCAACCCAAAGGAGAATATCCATGAAACGATTGACCCTCTTCACCGTCCTGGCGCTCACCCTGCTCCTCTCGATTCCCGCCCTGGCGGCCGACGCCCCCGAACTGCGCGGCACCTGGAAAGGCAAAGCCATCCTCAGCACCGAAAGCGGATTCCGCGAAGGCCAGGCCGCCTACATCATCGACGCCCAGGCCGGGCCGGTGTTCAAAGGCTACAAACTGTGGTTCGACACCAAAGGCGTGCTCAAGAAGGAAGCCTTCACCGGCATCTTCGCGGCCGAGGACGGCAAGCTCTACTTCGCGGACAACGGCTCCGGCTACGCCTTCGGCCAGATGACCGGCCAGCAGACCATGTCCGTGTACTATGTGGACGACGGCGCCACCTACAAGTGCATCTACTGCCAGCTGGAACGCGTCCGCTTCACCACCGGGTTCATGGAAATCGACAAGGACGGCGACCTGACCATCATCCGGGCCGAAATCACCAACCACTACCCGCTCAACGCCGAACGCATCATGCAGGAAGCCGATACCGACAAGGACGGCAAACTGACCAAGCAGGAATGGGAAACCTGGCAGAAAAACCACTAGAACACTGCCCGCCCTCCCTCCAAAGCCCCCGCCACCACCCCCGGCGGGGGCTTTTTGCGTGGTGTGTGGGAGGGGAGGGGAGGGAGGAAGGGGGAATGCCTCCGGCGGCCAAAGGCCGAGGGCCTTTGGAATCCCGGTCCGGCTTCGCCGGGGTAGAAACCTGGGGCGGACCGCAGTTACGGCATCGAGGTGGCCAAGCTGGCGGGGCGTGCCGAGGAGCGTCGTGGACCGTGCGCGGGAAATCCTTGCGAACCTCGA